>NZ_JBHUZJ010000053.1:0-63790 GCF_042667685.1 Streptomyces sp. NPDC057302
GGGCCCCCCCCGGGGGGGGGGGGGGGGACGCCCACCCCCCCCCCCCCCGCCCGGGAAAAATCGGTCAGCCGACTCAACGCTGACGGCGTGCCGCTAGCGGCTCAGCACCGACCCGTATCCACTGGCACCCGAAAGCCCCAGCTTCCCGGGAGTCACCGACGTCACCGCCGGGCTCGGGCCGTCCGTGGGCGTACGGGCGTACCAGACGCCGCCCGACTTCGCGTCCTCGCCGGGCGCGCCCACGGCGACGTCCGGGAGGCCGTCGCCGTTGTAGTCGCCGAGGGTGACCGCCGCTCCGAAGCGGTCGCCCGCCTCCGCCGTGCCGGCCACTCCCGCGGAGTTCTGGCTGATGGCGGGGCCCGTGAGGCCCGTGCCCGTGCCGGTCGCGGTGAGGAACCAGTACGAGCCCGCGTTCTTGGCGCTGCCGACCGCCTCCGCCTCGGCGCCCGCGATCAGCTCGTCGCGGCCGTCCTGGTCGGTGTCGACGGCCGTGAGACTCGACCCGAAGTCGTCCCCGGCCTCCGGGCTGCCGCCGACCTGCTCGCCGCTCTGCGTGGTGCAGGAGGCCGGGCCGCCCAGCGTGGTGCCCTTCTTGCCGTACAGGGTGAGGATCGCGCCGCCGAGGCGGTCCTCGCAGTGCGTGCTCTCCGACTCCGGGTTGGCCTGGACGTTGCCGATCGCCAGGTCCGTCGTGTCGTCCCCGTCGAAGTCACCCGCGGCGAGCGCGGTGGCGGTGCTGTCGCCCGTGGACCACGTCTCGTTCCACTCGCCCGTGGCGGCGTCGCGGCTCTTCACCGTCGTACCGCTGACCTCCGTGCCGTCGTACGAGAACGCGAGATCGTCCCCGCCGTCCCCGTCGAAGTCACCGGCGGCGAGGGCGACCGGTCCGGCGAAGTGCCAGCCCTCGACGCGGGACAGCTTGGCGGGGGAGCCCGCCTTGAAGGGGCCAGGACGCATCTCGACCGCGCTGGTCTCGTCGAAGTGGGAGTTGAGGGCGATGTCCTTGTCGCCGTCCTCGTCGAAGTCGCCGGTCGCCAGGAGCGCGCCGTAACTTCCGTCGCTGTAAGCGCCGTTGGCCGCGGTGAAGCCGCCCTTGAAGCCGCTCTTCGCGCCCCACACGACGGCGACGGTGCCCGCGGAGAGGCCCGCGTCGTTGTCCTCGTCGGGTGCGCCGACGACCAGGTCGCTGTAGCCGTCGCCGTTCATGTCGTCCGAGGCGACGGCCGTGCCGAAGCCGTCCCCGGCCTCCACCGTGCCGGGCACGCCCGCGGTGGCCTGGCTGACGGTGGTCGAGCCGTGCTTGCCCAGGCCCGACGTGCCGCCCCAGACGACGTTGACGTAACCGGCCTTGGCCTTGCCGCCGACCGTCGCGCCGGGCACGCCGACCGCGAGGTCCGCGTAGCCGTCGCCGTTGTAGTCGGCGGTCGGCTGCGCGGGCTGCGAGGGCTGGGCCGCGGAGGCGCTGCCCGCGGTCAGGCCCGCGACGCCGAGGACGGTGGCGGCGCAGAGCGCGGTGGCCGAGAGGATCTTGTTCCGGGCGGGTTTCCGCGTGGGCCGGGGCAGTGCGTGCACGAGGTGTCTCCAAATCGCTGAATCACTTGCAAGTGGCGGGAGTTGCTGGGGCGGGCGGTCAGCGCAACGTGGTGCCGAAGCTCGATCCGCCGAGCCCGAAGTCGGTCCCGTTGAAGGAGGCGGCGTACGACGACGTCAGACCCGTGGACGTGCCGCGCAGCACCCACACGGCGCCGACGTCCACCTTCGCGGCGATGTCCTCGCCGGCCGCGCCCGCGGCCAGGTCCGCCTTGCCGTTCTTGTTGATGTCCTTGAGGCGCACGGACGTACCGAAGCTGTCGCCCGCCTCGGCGACGCCGGGCACACCCGCGGTGTCCTGGTGCCAGGCCTTGCCCGAAGTGAACCTGCCCGCACTGGACTTGAGGAGCGTCACGCTGCCCGCGCCGTCCACCGCGGCGACCTCCTCGCCGGGCGCGCCCACCGCGAGGTCCGCGAGGCCGTCGCCGGTGACGTCGCCCGCGGCCACGGACGCGCCGAAGCCGTCGTACGCCTCGTCGGCGCCGGGGATGCCGGTGCTGGCCTGGTCGTACGTCACGGGGGCGCCGAACTTCCGGTCGCCGCCCTTCCGCACGGTGACCGAACCGCCCTTGGTGGCGCCCGAGTTACCGGTGATCAGGTCGTCGTAGCCGTCGCCGTCGACATCACCGGCGGTGGCCGCGTCGCGCGTGGCCGTCCGGTCGCCGCCCTCGGCGAGGACCTCGGCCTGGTAGCCGTAGTCGCCGGCGCCGCCGCTCATGTACGCGGTGTAGGCGCCGCCGTCCGCGCGCTCGCCGTACAGGACGTAGCCGAAGACGTCCTTGTACTTGAAGTTGCCCGCGACCATGCCGTCCAGGTGGGCGCCCTCGGGGATGAAGTCGACCTCGAGGCCGTACGCCCGGCCTTCCGCCCCGGAGTAGTACCACCAGTTGTCGCCGCTGATCACCGCGAGCTGGGGCGCTCCGTCGGTGTCCAGGTCGTTCCAGGTGGTGGCCTCGCCGAAGCGGCCCGCGGTGTCCTCGGGGGCGTTCAGGACGTGGGCGCCGGACGTGAAGCCGTTCTTGCCGCCCTTGATGACGGTGACGGAGCCGGAGGGCTTGCCCTCGACCTGCTCGCCGGGTGCTCCGACGATCAGGTCGGCGTAGCCGTCGCCGTTCGTGTCGCCGCTGGTGATGTTCTCGCCGAACTCGTCCTCGGCCTCGGTGACTCCGGGCACCCCGGCCGTGTTCTGGGTGACGGTGACGGAGCGGCCCTCGGAGACCCCGGAGGCCGAACCGAACGTCACCGTGACGGAGTTGGACTTGGGCGTGCCGATCGCCAGGTCGCGGTAGCCGTCACCGTTGTAGTCGTCCTTGAGTGTTGACGCGGCGCTCGCCGTGCCCGCGAGGGGAAGCGTCAGACCGGCGGCCGCGAGGGCGGCGACGCTCGCGGCGATGGCCAGATTTCGTACGCGCACGTGGGACTCCCGAAAGTGGGGCGATGCTTCCGGGGGTGTGACTGGTGGGGCGTACGAATGGTTGTGCGAGGGGAGAGGTGAGGTGTCAGGCGGGTGAACGAGGAGTCCGTCCGCACGCCGGGCCGCGCCTAGTCCACGTCCCCCAGAGCCGCGAACTCCGCCGTGGAGAACGTGACGAGCGGCTTGTGTGCGACCAGGTCGAGCTTCACCCCCGGGTACACCCCCACCGTGTCCTGCCCGTCTCCCTTGTACGTACGAAGGACCAGATCGGCCCGCTTGTCGCCGTTGAAGTCCGCGACGGCGAGGACCTGGGTGGTGCCCTTGGCCGAGGGGATCACGTTCGACGACGCGTTCATGTCGAGCTTGCCGGTACCTCCCCTGAAGACCCGCACCTCACCGGTGCCGCCCCCGTTCCCGCTGCTGCCGCCGCTCAGGATCAGCTCGCTGCGGCCGTCGCCGTCGAGGTCGCCGGTGTCCACGGCCACGTTCTTCGACTCCATGGTGGCGCGCAGGGTGCCGGGCACGTCGTAGCGCAGGGCGACTCCGGAGGGGCCCGCGATCGCCGCGTCCATGGCCTTGCCCGCGCCGAAGCGGCCGAACGCGATGTCCGTGCCCGCGGGGAAGAGCACGCCGGTCTCGGCGGGGCCCTTCGGGCCGCCCAGGACGAGGGCGCCCGCCGCCGCGCCGGACGCGTTCGCGGCCTTGCGGACCAAGAGGTCGTCGTAGCCGTCGCGGTCGACGTCCGTGGCCCTGCCGGTGACGAGGTCGTTGCCGGGGGCGGCAAGGGGCTTGCCCGCGGCGCGCGGGGCGCCGGTGCGCTTGAACGGGCCGCGCAGGAAGGTGAGCCGGGCGCCGCTCGCGTGCAGGACGAGGTCGGCCGCGCCGTCCCCGTCGAAGTCCCCGCACACCGGCTGGTCGGACCAGTCGTTGCCGAAGCGGGACTGCGCGGGCACCTGCACCTTCACGGCCTTGCCGGTCAGGCCCTTGGGCGAGCCGAAGAGGATCTGCAGCGGCACGGGCGGCCGGCCGATGCCGTCGTAGGGCGGGTCGGTGGAGACCAGCAGATCGGTGAAGCCGTCCTTGTCGAGGTCGCAGGACGCCTCCGACTCGAAGGACGCGGGCAACTCGCCCTTGGTGCGCGCCCCGTTGGTCCGCGCGCTCAGCAACTGCCGTGCCCCGGGCCGCAGCCCGGCCTTGCTGCCGTAGACGACGCCGATGCCCGGGTCGTCGCCGTGGCCGCTGTGCACGAGGTCGTCGAGTACGAGGTCGGGGGCGCCGTCACCGTTGAAGTCGTCGTCGACCTTGCTGCCCTTGCCCTGGGGCACGGGCAGCTGGGCCGCCCCCTTGCCCGCCATGCTGACGGGCCGGTGCCGGGCGTCGGGCTTGTCCGCGTCGTCGTTGCCGCCGCAGCCCGCGAGCAGCAGGGCGCAGCTGACGACGGCTGCCGTGCCCATGACACCCCCGCGTCTCGCGGCACCCCCGCGTCTGACGCCACGTATGCCATGTGTCCCGGCACTCCGCATGCCCATCACCCACCCACCCCGACAGCCCCAACCGACAACAACCAGCACATGATGCCCCCCGCACGCACGACAAGAAAGGCCGGTCCCGCCCCGGAGGGCGGAACCGGCCTCAACCACGTCGAGCGCCGTTACTTCACCGGCTACTTCACCGGCTACTTCACGGGCTCGGGCTCCGGCTCGTCCGCGGTCTCTGACTCACCGGCGGGATCCACCGGGGTCTTCACGGAGTCGAGCAGCAGCTGCGCGACGTCCACGACCGTCAGGGACTCCTTCGCGGCGCCATCGTTCTTCTTGCCGTTGACGGAGTCGGTGAGCATCACCAGACAGAACGGGCAGGCGGTCGACACGATGTCGGGGTTGAGGCTGAGCGCCTCGTCGACCCGCTCCGTGTTGATGCGCTTGCCGATCCGCTCCTCCATCCACATCCGCGCGCCACCGGCACCGCAGCAGAAGCCGCGCTCCTTGTGGCGGTGCATCTCCTGCTGGCGCAGGCCCGGGACGGCGGACATGATCTCGCGCGGCGGCGTGTAGATCTTGTTGTGCCGACCCAGGTAGCACGGGTCGTGGTAGGTGATGAGGCCCTCGACGGGCGTCACCGGGATGAGCTTGCCCTCGTCGATGAGGTGCTGGAGCAGCTGCGTGTGGTGGATGACCTCGTAGTCACCGCCGAGCTGCGGGTACTCGTTGCCGAGCGTGTTGAGGCAGTGCGGGCAGGTCGCGACGATCTTCTTGGCGGACTTCGGCTTCTTGGTCGCCGGGTCCTCGTCGTCCTCGCCGTACGCCATGTTCAGCATGGCCACGTTCTCCTGGCCGAGCTGCTGGAACAGCGGCTCGTTGCCCAGGCGGCGTGCGGAGTCACCGGTGCACTTCTCGTCGCCGCCCATGATCGCGAACTTGACGCCCGCCATGTTGAGCAGCTCCGCGAAGGCCTTGGTGGTCTTCTTCGCCCGGTCTTCCAGGGAGCCCGCGCAGCCGACCCAGTAGAGGTACTCGACCTCGGTGAGGTCCTCGATGTCCTTGCCGACGACCGGCACCTCGAAGTCGAGCTCCTTGAGCCACTCAAGGCGCTGCTTCTTCGCCAGGCCCCAGGGGTTGCCCTTCTTCTCCAGGTTCTTGAGCATCGTCCCGGCCTCGGAGGGGAACGCGCTCTCGATCATCACCTGGTAGCGGCGCATGTCGACGATGTGGTCGATGTGCTCGATGTCCACCGGGCACTGCTCGACGCAGGCACCGCAGCTGGTGCAGGACCACAGGACGTCGGGGTCGATGACGCCGTTCTCCTCGGCGGTGCCGATGAGGGGGCGCTCGGCCTCGGCGAGAGCCGCCGCGGGAACGTCCTTGAGCTGCTCCTCCGTCGCCTTCTCGTTGCCCTCCATGTCCTTGCCGCCACCGGCGAGCAGGTAGGGGGCCTTGGCGTGCGCGTGGTCGCGCAGCGACATGATCAGGAGCTTGGGGGAGAGCGGCTTTCCGGTGTTCCAGGCGGGGCACTGCGACTGGCAGCGGCCGCACTCGGTGCACGTACTGAAGTCGAGGAGGCCCTTCCAGGAGAACTGCTCGACCTGGCTGACGCCGAAGACGTCGTCCTCGCCCGGGTCCTCCCAGTCGATCGGCTTGCCGCCGGACGTCATGGGCTGGAGCTCGCCGAGGGTCGTGGAGCCGTCCGCGTCGCGCTTGAACCAGATGTTCGGGAAGGCGAGGAAGCGGTGCCAGGCGACGCCCATGTTGGTGTTGAGCGCGACGGTGATCATCCAGATGAAGGACGTCGCGATCTTGACCATGGCGAAGAAGTACGTGAGGTTCTGCAGCGTGGAGAGGTCCATGCCGCCGAACCACGAGACGAACGGGTACGAGATGAAGAACGACGCCTCGTAGCTGTCCACGTGGTGCTGGGCACCCTCAAGGGCGTGCAGCGTGAAGATGCAGACGCCGACGATGAGGATGACGGCCTCGACGAAGTACGCCTGGCCCTTCTTGGAGCCCGCGAAGCGGGACTTGCGGCCCGGCTTGTCGGGGTTGCTCAGCTGGCGGATGACGATCAGCGTCAGGATGCCGACGACGGTCATCGTGCCGATGAACTCGACGAACATGTTGTACGGCGCCCACTCGCCGATGATCGGCAGCATCCAGTCGGCCTTGAAGAGCTGGCCGATGGCGTTGACGATGGTCAGGAGCAGCGAGAAGAAGCCCACCGCCACGAACCAGTGCGCGACGCCGACGACGCCCCAGCGGTTCATGCGGGTATGGCCGAGGAACTCCTTGGCCACGGTGACGGTGCGCTGCACGGGCTGATCGGTGCGGGTGCCTGCCGGGACGGACTGGCCGAGCCGCATGTACTGGACGATCTGCACGATGGCACGGCCGAACAGCGCGACGCCGACCGCGATTAGGACCAGCGACACGATGATCGCGGCGAGTTGCATTTAGGGGCTCCTCGGGCCTGCGAGGCGAACTATTACTAAGCGGTAACTTATGCAGTCCGTCTGAGACTACCCACTTACTCAGCCGCACTGTAGCCAGCGCGGCGGTGATCTGCGTCGCTCAGGCAACCCTTGCCGCGCGGCGGCCGTCGAAGCCCAGCTCAGGCCCTGGTTGCGCGTAAGGGCGGGATAAGAGTTGAGTGCCCCCGACTCAGCTCTGTTGACGCCGGCGAAGCGCTCATGCATCCTTGAGTCAGATCCACTCAAGAAACATCTGGAGGAATCGAAATGGCACGTGCGGTCGGCATCGACCTGGGCACGACTAACTCTGTCGTCAGCGTTCTTGAAGGCGGCGAGCCCACCGTCATCACCAACGCCGAGGGCGCCAGGACCACGCCGTCCGTCGTCGCCTTCGCGAAGAACGGCGAGGTGCTGGTCGGCGAGGTGGCCAAGCGCCAGGCGGTCACGAACGTCGACAGGACCATCCGTTCGGTCAAGCGCCACATGGGCACTGACTGGAAGGTGGACATCGACGACAAGGGGTTCAACCCCCAGCAGATCTCGGCGTTCATCCTGCAGAAGCTGAAGCGCGACGCGGAGTCCTACCTGGGCGAGAAGGTGGCCGACGCGGTCATCACCGTCCCGGCGTACTTCAACGACTCGGAGCGCCAGGCGACGAAGGAGGCCGGCGAGATCGCGGGCCTGAACGTCCTGCGCATCGTCAACGAGCCGACGGCCGCCGCCCTGGCGTACGGCCTCGACAAGGACGACCAGACGATCCTCGTCTTCGACCTCGGTGGCGGCACCTTCGACGTGTCCCTCCTGGAGATCGGCGACGGCGTCGTCGAGGTGAAGGCCACGAACGGCGACAACCACCTCGGTGGTGACGACTGGGACCAGCGCGTCGTCGACTACCTGGTCAAGCAGTTCAACAACGGCCACGGCGTGGACCTCTCCAAGGACAAGATGGCGCTCCAGCGCCTGCGCGAGGCGGCCGAGAAGGCCAAGATCGAGCTGTCCTCCTCCACGGAGACCTCGATCAACCTGCCGTACATCACGGCGTCCGCCGAGGGCCCGCTGCACCTGGACGAGAAGCTCACGCGCGCCCAGTTCCAGCAGCTCACGTCCGACCTGCTTGAGCGGTGCAAGAACCCGTTCAACAACGTCATCAAGGACGCGGGCATCCAGCTCTCCGAGATCGACCACGTCGTTCTCGTCGGTGGCTCCACCCGTATGCCCGCCGTCGCGGAGCTCGTCAAGGAGCTGACCGGCGGCCAGGACGCGAACAAGGGCGTGAACCCGGACGAGGTCGTCGCCATCGGCGCCGCGCTCCAGGCCGGTGTCCTCAAGGGTGAGGTCAAGGATGTCCTCCTCCTCGACGTGACCCCGCTGTCCCTCGGCATCGAGACCAAGGGAGGGATCATGACCAAGCTCATCGAGCGCAACACCACGATCCCGACCAAGCGCTCCGAGATCTTCACGACGGCCGAGGACAACCAGCCGTCCGTCCAGATCCAGGTCTACCAGGGCGAGCGAGAGATCGCGGCGTACAACAAGAAGCTCGGAATGTTCGAGCTCACCGGTCTGCCGCCCGCCCCGCGCGGTGTCCCGCAGATCGAGGTCGCCTTCGACATCGACGCCAACGGCATCATGCACGTGACGGCCAAGGACCTCGGCACCGGCAAGGAGCAGAAGATGACCGTCACCGGCGGCTCTTCGCTGCCGAAGGACGAGGTCGACCGCATGCGCCAGGAGGCCGAGCAGTACGCGGACGAGGACCACAAGCGCCGCGAGGCCGCCGAGTCCCGCAACCAGGGCGAGCAGCTCGTCTACCAGACGGAGAAGTTCCTCACCGACAACGCGGACAAGGTCCCCGGTGACGTGAAGACCGAGGTCGAGTCCGCCGTCGAAGAGCTGAAGGAAAAGCTCAAGGGCGAGGACACGGCGGAGATCCGCACGGCCACCGAGAAGGTCGCGGCCGTCTCCCAGAAGCTGGGCCAGGCCATGTACGCGGACGCGCAGGCCGCAGGTGCCGAGGGCGCTGCCCCCGGTGCCGAGGGCGGCGAGGCCCCGAACATGTCCAAGGACAAGGACGACGACGTGGTCGACGCCGAGATCGTCGACGACGAGAAGCCCGGTGACGCGAAGGGCGGCGCCGCATGACCGAGGAGACCCCGGGTTTCGGCGACAGCGCCGAGAAGCCCGACGTCCCCTCCGGCGCCACCCCTGATGACGCGGCGCCGCAGGCCGCCGAGCCCTCCACCGAGGAGGGCCCGGCGGCCCCGGCCGGGGACGCAGCAGACAATTCATCGGCTCAGGCCCAGGCCCAGCAGTCGCAGTCGGCCCAGGACGTGGGTCTGATCGCGCAGCTGGACCAGGTGCGTACGGCGCTCGGCGAGCGCACGGCGGACCTCCAGCGGCTCCAGGCGGAGTACCAGAACTACCGCCGTCGTGTGGAGCGGGACAAGGTGACGGTCAAGGAGATCGCCGCGGCGAACCTCCTGTCCGAGCTCCTGCCGAGCCTCGACGACATCGGCCGCGCGCGTGAGCACGGCGAGCTGGTGGGCGGGTTCAAGTCCGTGGCGGAGGCCCTTGAGACGGTCGTCGCCAAGATGGGCCTGCAGCAGTTCGGCAAGGAGGGCGAGCCCTTCGACCCGACGATCCACGAGGCCCTGATGCACTCGTACGCACCCGACGTCACCGAGACGACGTGCGTCGCGATCCTCCAGCCGGGGTATCGCATCGGCGAGCGCACCATCCGCCCCGCGCGGGTGGCCGTGGCCGAGCCGCAGCCGGGCGCGCAGACGGTCAAGGGCGAGGAATCGGCCGAGGACTCCGCCGAAGCGGCGGGGGACAAGGAGACCGGTGGCCCGGACGAGGGCTGACGTAACGGAGCAGTTGTGAAGCGAGAGGAGGGACGTCGGGGATGAGCACCAAGGACTTCATCGAGAAGGACTACTACAAGGTTCTCGGCGTCCCCAAGGACGCCACCGAGGCCGAGATCAAGAAGGCGTACCGGAAGCTCGCCCGCGAGAACCACCCGGACGCCAACAAGGGCAACGCGAAGGCGGAAGAGCGCTTCAAGGAGATCTCCGAGGCGAACGACGTCCTCGGGGACCCCAAGAAGCGCAAGGAGTACGACGAAGCGCGTGCTCTCTTCGGCAACGGCGGCTTCCGGGCAGGTCCCGGAGGCGGCGGCGCACCCGGCTCCTTCAACTTCGACCTGGGCGACCTCTTCGGAGGCGGCGCCCCGGGCGGTGGAGGAGCGGGCGGCGCAGGCGGTGCCGGCGGCTTCGGCGGCGGTCTGGGTGACGTCTTCGGGGGCCTGTTCAACCGAGGCGGCACGGGGGCGGGCGGCGCGGGCACGCGTACGCAGCCCCGGCGCGGCCAGGACATCGAGTCCGAGGTCACGCTGAGCTTCACGGAGGCGGTGGACGGGGCCACGGTCCCGCTCCGGATGTCCTCCCAGGCGGCCTGCAAGGCCTGTTCCGGCACCGGCGACAAGAACGGCACACCGCGCGTCTGCCCGACCTGCGTCGGCACGGGCCAGGTCACGCGCGGAGGCGGCGGCGGATTCTCGCTGACCGACCCCTGCGTGGACTGCAAGGGCCGCGGGCTCATCGCCCAGGACCCCTGCGAGGTCTGCAAGGGCTCGGGCAGGGCGAAGTCGTCCCGCACGATGCAGGTGCGGATTCCGGCGGGCGTCAGCGACGGCCAGCGCATCCGCCTGCGAGGCAAGGGCGGCCCCGGTGAACGGGGCGGTCCGGCAGGCGACTTGTACGTGGTCGTGCACGTCGACACCCACCCGGTCTTCGGCCGCAAGGGCGACAACCTGACGGTGACGGTGCCGGTGACGTTCACGGAGGCGGCACTGGGCGGCGAGGTGAAGGTCCCCACTCTGGGCGGCCCGCCGGTCACCCTGAAGCTCCCTCCGGGCACGCCCAACGGCCGTACGATGCGGGCGCGGGGCAAGGGCGCGGTCCGCAAGGACGGTTCACGGGGCGACCTGCTCGTGACGGTGGAGGTGGCGGTTCCGACCGACCTCTCCGACACGGCGAAGGAAGCCCTGGAGGCTTACCGCAAGGCGACTGCGGACGACGATCCGCGGGCAGAACTGTTCCAGGCCGCGAAGGGAGCATGAGATGGACGGCCGTCGTCGAAATCCGTACCAACTGACCGACGAGACGCCGGTCTACGTCATCTCGGTGGCCGCCCAGCTGAGCGGCCTCCACCCGCAGACCCTGCGCCAGTACGACCGCCTCGGCCTGGTCTCCCCGGACCGCACGCCGGGCCGTGGCCGCCGCTATTCGGCCCGCGACATCGACCTGCTCCGTACGGTGCAGCAGCTGTCGCAGGAAGAAGGCATCAACCTCGCCGGCATCAAGCGCATCATCGAGCTGGAGAACCAGGTCGCGGCGCTGCAGGCGAGGGTGGCCGAACTGTCCTCCGCGGTGGAGGGCGCGGCCACGGCGATGCAGCAGCGCGAGGCGGCGGTACATGCCTCGTACCGCCGCGACCTGGTCCCGTACCAGGACGTGCAGCAGGCGAGCGCGCTGGTGGTGTGGCGCCCCAAGAGGTCGTCGGAGCAGTAGCTCTTAGTAATGTGACGCGTAGGGGCCGGGAGGTGGCAACCTCCCGGCCCCTACGTTCTGTTGGGGAGAGTGGGGGGCTGCCATGGCCATGGTGGGACTGTTCTGGATCGCCGAGGGCGACGTGTACGTGGGCGCGAAGCCGTCGGGCCTAGCGGCAGGGGTCCGCCTGACCCCGGAAGGCATCGTGGCCCTGGGCGACAGGCAGTCGGCGTTCTACCCTTGGGACGAGATCCACGCCCTGACGGTCGAGGACGCCCCCGTGAAGACGCTGAAGCGGCAGATGGGCGTCCTGGTCGACATGGCCCTGACGGTGGGCCTGGGCGGCTCGGACGACGCCCCGGCGATGACGGTCCGCGTAACGGATGCGAACGCCGAGGAGCGGGAACTGACGGCGTACGTGGCAGCGGCCACGGGCTACTCCCAACCGGAGCACGACCTGTCGCTGGCCCTCCTGGCCCGCATGACGGAGGGCGAGGCGACCTTGCGTACGACGCTGGCGGCGATGGCGCAGTGGGGCCGCGCGCGGGAGGGCGGGTCGCCTCGGGGGGCGGAGCGGGAGGCGTTGTTGCGGGAGTGGGGGGACGCCGGTTTCTGAACCGGCCGCCCCCCGGCGGACGCGTTCTGCCCCCCGGGGGTAATCGCCGCTGCAAATTTACGGCTGGTCGTTGAGGATGCCTGATCCGCCGATGAGGTAGCCGAGTTGGGCCCGGCTCTTGCTGCCGAGCGTGGTGGCGAGTTTGGCGATGTGGACCCGGGCGGTGCGGACGTTCATGCCCAGGCGCGCGGCGATCTCCGCATCGGTCAGCCCTTCGATCAGCAGGCCCGCAACGGCCCGCTGCCGGGTGGTGATGCCGTTGTCCGGCGGTTGCGGGGCGGCCAGCGGGAACATGGGCGTGGCCAGGTGCCATTGGCGCTCGAAGGTCGTCACGAGGTACTCGATCAGGGCGGGGTGACGGACTTCGAGGGCCTGGGTGTTGCCCCGGTGCGCGGGGATGAACGCCACGGTGCGGTCGAAGACGACCAGGCGGTCGGTGATCTCGTCGAGGGTGCGGACCTCGACGTCGCCGGTCAGTTGCTCGAAATGGGCGAGGACGGGCAGCGAGTGACGCGATGTGTGCTGGTAGAGGGTGCGCATCCGGCAGCCTCGGGACAGCATGCCCTGCTCGCGGGGCAGGGCGTCGGCCAGGATCTCGGGGGGCCGGCTCCCGCCGGGCTGCACCGTCAGAAGTTCCTCGGTGGCGCCCGTCGCGGCAAGGGCGATGGCCTCGTTGATGCGGACGAGACCGTCGAGCAGGGTGATCGCCGGATGCGCGGCCGCGGGTGTATCGGCTTCGTTCGCATGGGGCAGATCTGTCATCACATTCCGCTCGCTCTCCGACCGAGGTCAGTGATCCTTGTCCAGGATCCCGGACTGGGCGATCAAGAAGCCGAGTTGCGCGCGGCTTCCGCTGCCCAGTGCGGCGGCGATCTTAGCGATGTGGGCGCGGCAGGTGCGGACGTTCATGCCGAGGCGCCGGGCGATGGCCTCGTCGACGTGGCCCTCGATGAGGAGCCTGGCGATGGTGCGTTGGACGCCGGTGATGCCGTCCGTGGAGGGCGCGTAGGGGACCTCGTCCAGGAGGGGTATCGCTCGTGTCCACTGCTGCTCGAAGACCTTGGCCAGATACTCGACGAGGCCGGGGTGGCGCAGTTCCAGGGCGACCTGGCGATCGGCGCGGGCAGGTATGAGTGCGACCGTGCGATCGAAGATCATCATTCGATCGATCACCTCTTCCAGCGTCCGGACCTCCACGTTGCCCTGAGCCATGCGTGCCGCGTAGGCGAGCGTCCCCTGGCTGTGCCTTGCGGTGTGCTGGTAGAGGGTGCGCATCCTGATGCCGCGGTCGAGGACGGCCTGCCCGCGTTGCATCGCCACCGTGAGGGAGTTCTCGCTGCGGCCGCCCCCCGGCTGGACGGTGAGGATCTCGAAACGGCAGTCCGATGTCGCTCGCTCGATCGCCGCGTCGATGCGGGCGCCGCCCTCCAGCACCGTGATGGCGTGGGTCGTGGGCTCCACGCGGGCGGTTATCGCCATGAACGGCTCAAAAATGTCGGTTAGTTGAAGAGCGAGCCTTCGCCGGTCCTGGATCTCCCGCTCGATCGGCGTGAGGCGCTGCGCGAGCGCGGCGAACGGCGGGATCGGGCGCAGCCAGTCCGCGTCGTCCGGGTCCGGGTGCAGGAGAGCGGACTCGAGCAGACACGGAGTGGCCTCGACTTCGGTTCTTGCCAATCGGCCACTGCTCAATGCGCTGGCGTACAGCCTTGAGCCCTCATCACAAAGTGGGGTCGAGGGGTGCGGATGTGTCGGTTTGGTGCTGTCTGTAAGCAAATCTCCACCCCCCAGGGTCCTGTACGTGCAGGAACATGATGCATCCACCCTGTGGCTTTGACGTGCTCAATTGAGACATCGTCTTGTGGAGCCGGGGGAGAAGAATCTACCAAGTGAGGACGAAGCCGACCATGTTTAAGAGCATGCTTCGCTCGGTGCTTGTCGCCACCTTCTCCGCAGGGCTGGTTCTGGGCACTGTGAGCACACTTGATCTCTCCTGGAACACGGCTCCTGGAGGCAAGGGTGCCGTGTCCGCATTGCCCCCGGACCTTTCTTGGAATACGGCTCCCGGAGGCAAGGACGCTGCTGCGGCCGTGCCGCCGGATCTTTCCTGGCACGTCGCCCCGGCGGGAGCAGGCGCATGAGTACTCCCCCCGACGACCGCACCTTCCGCCGAGAAATGGCCACCGCCTACCGCTCCGGTTGGCACTTCATCGATCTCGCCACCGCGATACCCCACGCAGGCGACTCGCTGATGGTCACGCTTCTCGGTGAGCCGGTGGTCGTCACCCGTGACGACGAGGAGGAGATCCGGGCCTACCGGTGCCTCCGCAAGCCGCGCGGCGCCCCGCAGCCGGTGCGGTGTGCCATTCGGTACGGGATGGTCTTCGTCAATCTCGACCGGCGTGACCACCAGCTGGTCGGTGACGCGGGCCGGCCCGGCGAGCAGCAGGACCAGCAGAGCCCGAGCACCACAGCCGGCACTACAAGAGCCATCACAGCCACCCCCCGCAGCGCCTGACGCGATCCCCCGTCGTTGTACATCGCGCAGGTGCTTCCCCCAGCAGCGGCGCCACCGTGGACCTGAACACGGTGGCGCCGCTGTGGTGTGTGCCGCTGTGGTGTTTCCGGGCGGCCCGCGAGGCGGTGCGAGCCGCAGTCACGCCTCGTTCAGCACCCGCGCGCCCATCGCCCGTGTCAGCCTGATCTCGATCACCACGCGGTGCGGATTCAGCCTCGGAGCCCGCTCGTACCGCTCCTCGTAGCGCCGCTCGCCCTCCGCGATCTCCGCGTCCTCCGTGCGCACGCACGCGTACCCCTCCAGCGTCGCCCAGCGCCGCCCGTCGACCTGGCACACCGCCACCCGCGCTCCGGGCCCCTCGGTGCCCCCCGCCGCCGCCAGGACGTGGCGGACCTTCGCGCTCGACCTGCTGGCCAGCACGCGGGCCACGCCCGCCTCCGGGTCGTACGTCACGCCGACCGGGACGACGTGCGGGGTGCCGTTCGCGCGCAGCGTCGTCAGCGTGCAGAGATGCCGTTCACGCCAGAAGCTGAGGTAGGCGGGGGTCGGGTGGTGCGGGTCCATGGCCATGGGGTGAACCTAACCGTCGGCCCACGGCAGCTGCCTCCGCCTCCCTTGAGTGGAATAGACTCAACTTTATGTACGCTGTTTAAGTCAGGTGGGTACGGGTGACCCGCCAGGACACATGACGTACGGCGCACGACTTCGTGGCGCAGGCATGCAGGACGCAAGGAGGAGACGACTCACGTGGACGCCGAGCTGACCAACAGGAGCAGGGACGCGATCAACGCGGCCAGCAACCTGGCCGTGAAGGACGGGCACGCCGACCTGACCCCCGGCCATCTGCTGCTCGCGCTGCTCGAGGGGCAGGACAACGAGAACATCACCGACCTGCTCGCCGCGGTCGACGCCGACCAGGCGGCCGTCCGCGCCGACGCCGAGCGCGCGCTGAGCGGCCTGCCCAGCGTCACGGGGTCCACCGTCGCGCCCCCGCAGCCCAACCGCGACCTGCTCGCGGTCATCGCCGACGCCTCGCAGCGGGCGAAGGAGCTGGGCGATGATTACCTCTCCACCGAGCATCTGCTGATCGGCATCGCCGCCAAGGGCGGCCCCGCCTCAGAGGTCCTGAGCAAGCACGGGGCCACCGCCAAGAAGCTGCTCGACGCGTTCGAGAAGGCAAGGGGAGGACGCCGGGTGACCACTCAGGACCCGGAGGGCCAGTACAAGGCCCTGGAGAAGTTCGGCACCGACTTCACCGCCGCCGCCAGGGAGGGAAAGCTCGACCCCGTCATCGGCCGTGATCAGGAGATCCGCCGCGTGGTGCAGGTCCTGTCCCGGCGCACCAAGAACAACCCCGTCCTCATCGGCGAACCCGGCGTCGGTAAGACCGCCGTCGTCGAGGGCCTCGCCCAACGCATCGTGAAGGGCGATGTCCCGGAGTCCCTGAAGAACAAGCGGCTCGTCTCGCTCGACCTGGGGGCCATGGTCGCGGGCGCGAAGTACCGCGGTGAGTTCGAGGAGCGCCTCAAGACCGTCCTCTCCGAGATCAAGGAGAGCGACGGGCAGATCATCACGTTCATCGACGAGCTGCACACCGTCGTCGGGGCCGGGGCGGGCGGCGACTCCGCCATGGACGCCGGCAACATGCTCAAGCCCATGCTCGCCCGCGGCGAGCTGCGGATGGTCGGCGCGACCACCCTCGACGAGTACCGCGAGCGGATCGAGAAGGACCCGGCCCTGGAGCGCCGCTTCCAGCAGGTCCTCGTGGACGAGCCCAGCGTCGAGGACTCCATCGCGATCCTCCGCGGGCTCAAGGGGCGCTACGAAGCCCACCACAAGGTCCAGATCGCCGACTCCGCGCTCGTCGCGGCCGCCGCGCTCTCCGACCGGTACATCACCTCGCGCTTCCTGCCCGACAAGGCCATCGACCTCGTCGACGAGGCCGCGTCCCGGCTGCGCATGGAGATCGACTCCTCTCCCCTGGAGATCGACGAGCTCCAGCGCTCCGTCGACCGCCTGAAGATGGAGGAGCTCGCCCTCAGCAAGGAGACCGACCCCGCGAGCAAGGAGCGCCTCGAACGGCTGCGGCGCGACCTCGCCGACAAGGAGGAGGAGCTGCGGGGGCTCAACGCCCGCTGGGAGAAGGAGAAGCAGTCCCTCAACCGCGTCGGTGAGCTGAAGGAGAAGCTCGACGAGCTGCGCGGAACGGCCGAACGCGCCCAGCGCGACGGCGACTTCGACACCGCGAGCAAGCTGCTCTACGGCGAGATCCCCGCCCTCGAACACGACCTGGAGGTCGCTTCCGAGGCCGAGGAGGAGGTCTCCAAGGACACCATGGTCAAGGAGGAGGTCGGCCCCGACGACATCGCCGATGTGGTCGGAGCCTGGACCGGCATTCCCGCCGGGCGCCTCCTGGAGGGCGAGACGCAGAAGCTCCTGCGCATGGAGGACGAGCTCGGCAAGCGGCTGATCGGCCAGACCGAGGCCGTGCGCGCGGTGTCCGACGCCGTGCGCCGCACGCGCGCCGGGATCGCCGACCCCGACCGCCCCACCGGCTCCTTCCTCTTCCTCGGGCCGACCGGCGTCGGCAAGACCGAGCTGGCGAAGGCCCTCGCGGACTTCCTCTTCGACGACGAGCGCGCCATGGTCCGCATCGACATGAGCGAGTACGGCGAGAAGCACAGCGTGGCCAGGCTGGTCGGCGCCCCGCCCGGGTACGTCGGCTACGAGGAGGGCGGCCAGCTCACCGAGGCCGTACGCAGGCGCCCGTACAGCGTCGTGCTGCTCGACGAGGTCGAGAAGGCGCACCCGGAGGTCTTCGACGTACTGCTCCAGGTCCTCGACGACGGACGCCTCACCGACGGCCAGGGGCGGACGGTGGACTTCCGCAACACCATCCTCGTCCTGACCTCGAACCTCGGCAGTCAGTACCTGGTCGAGCCGCTGACCTCCGAGGAGGAGAAGAAGCAGCAGGTCCTGGAAGTCGTACGCACCTCTTTCAAGCCGGAGTTCCTGAACCGGCTCGACGACCTCGTGGTCTTCTCCGCCCTGAGCAAGGACGAGCTCGCGCACATCGCGGAGCTGCAGATCGGCCGCCTCGCGAAGCGGCTCGCCGAGCGGCGGCTCACGCTGGAGGTCTCCGCGGACGCGCTGGCCTGGCTCGCGGACAAGGGCAACGATCCGGCGTACGGCGCCCGGCCGCTGCGGCGCCTCATCCAGACGTCCATCGGCGACCGGCTCGCCAAGGAGATCCTCTCGGGCGAGGTGAAGGACGGCGACACGGTGCGCGTGGACACCTTCGAGGACGGCCTGATCGTCGGTCCGGCGGCAGCGGAGAAGGCATAAGCCGGTCACATCTGGGGCGGGGGTTGCGGGCCCCCGCCCGACATGGGGCAGGATGGCGGAATCCGTACGAAGGGACTAAGCACGTGAGCATCGACCCGTCCTCGATTCCGAATTTCGGGGGACAGCCCGAACCGCAGCAGGGCGATGGACCGGCGGGCCCCGTTGTCCCCGACCAGGACCTGGTCAAGCAGCTCCTGGACCAGATGGAGCTCAAGCACGTCGTCGACGACGAGGGTGACCTCGCGGCGCCGTGGGAGGAGTTCCGCACGTACTTCATGTTCCGTGGCGAGGGTGACCAGCAGGTCTTCTCGGTGCGGACGTTCTACGACCGCGCGCACGGCATCGAAGAGAAGTCCCAGCTTCTCGAGGCGATCGACGACTGGAACCGCCGCACCCTGTGGCCGAAGGTCTACACGCACACCCACGACGACGGCACCGTCCGCCTCATCGGCGAGGCGCAGATGCTGATCGGCACCGGAGTCTCGCTGGAGCACTTCGTGTCGTCGACGGTCAGCTGGGTGCGGGCAGCGATCGAGTTCGACAAGTGGCTCGTCGAGCAGCTCGGCCTGGAGGCCGAGGTCGACGGCACCGAGGGTGAAGAGAAGCCCGAGGGCGAGGCCTAGGCCACGTCGACACGAAAGCCCGGCAGGGACGCCCACCACCAGGTGGACGCCTCCCTGCCGGGCTTTCGTGTCACAGCGACTTGAGCCGCGAGACAGCCTCCGCCAGGACCTCGTCCTTCTTGCAGAACGCGAACCGCACGAACGGCGCGCCCGCCTCCCGGTGGTCGTAGAAGACCGCGTTCGGTACGGCGACGACGCCGACGCGCTCGGGCAGGGCCCGGCAGAAGGCGAAGCCGTCGGACTCCCCCAGGGGGCGGATGTCGGTCGTGACGAAGTAGGTGCCCGCCGGCCGGTAGACGTCGAAGCCCGCCGCGGTGAGGCCCTCGCTCAGGAGGTCCCGCTTGGCCCGCATGCTCTCGCGGAAGGACGCGAAGTACGCGTCGGGCAGGGCAAGCGCCTCGGCGATCGCGTACTGGAACGGGCCCGAGGACACATAGGTGAGGAACTGCTTCGCCGAGCGGACCGCCGTCACCAGCTCGGGCGTGGACGTGATCCAGCCGACCTTCCAGCCGGTGTACGAGAACGTCTTGCCCGCGGAGCCGATCGTCACCGTGCGCTCGCGCATGCCGGGGAAGGAGGCGAGGGGGATGTGCGTCGTGCCGTCCCCGTCGTCGAAGACGAGGTGCTCGTAGACCTCGTCCGTGACCACGAGGAGATCGCGCTCGACCGCGAGCTTCGCGATCTCGGTGAGCTCCGCGCGGGTCAGGACCGTGCCGGTCGGGTTGTGCGGGGTGTTGAGGAGCAGCAGCCGGGTGTGCGGCGTGATCGCGTCGCGCAGCTCGTCCAGGTCGAGGCGGAAGCGTCCCGCGGCGGCGTCCGGCCGCAGCGTCACGGGGACGCGCTTGCCGCCCGCCAGGGCGATCGAGGCCGCGTACGAGTCGTAGTACGGCTCCAGGGCGATGACCTCGTCACCGGGCTCCACCAGGGCGAGCAGCGACGCCGCGATCGCCTCGGTCGCGCCCGCGGTGACCAGGACCTCGCGGTCGGGGTCGTACGAGAGCCCGTAGTGATGGCGCTGGTGCCCGGCGACGGCGGCGCGCAGCTCGGGGACGCCCGGACCCGGCGGGTACTGGTTGCCGCGCCCGTCACGCAGGGCACGCACCGCGGCCTCGCGGATCTCCTCGGGACCATCCGTGTCGGGAAAGCCCTGACCGAGGTTGATGGCCCCCGTTTTCACCGCCAAGGCAGACATCTCGGCGAAAATCGTGGTACCGAACTCGGCAAGGCGGCGATTGAGCAGCGGGCGCCCGCTCCCGGATGTGGAGGTCATGGCCGCCATCCTGCGCCGAACCTCTGGAGTTCCTCAACTCTGCTTTGGGTCGGCATGCGCGGGGGCATTCCCCTTTCACACGAGCACAACGTGCGAAAAGAACGCGGACCCACGGGGGGCCTGCTTCGGGGGAACGGAAGGAGCGTCAAGGTCATGATCTTGGTCTTCGTGTTGGTTGCGGTGGTTCTGGTCGTCGGACTCGCGGTGTACGCCGGCAGGGGAAGCAGTCATGGGACGCACTCGGGAGCGGCCGGTGCGTCGGGTGCTTCCGGTGGCTGGTGGGTGGGTGGCGGGGACGGTGGCGGCCATCACCATGGCGGCGGCTCCTGTGGTGGGGGTTCGTCCTGTGGCGGCAGCTCTTCCTGTGGCGGCGGCGGTGGCGGTTGTGGCGGTGGCGGAGGCAGCTGACACGGGGCAGCTGGTCCGTCCATCTGTTGAAGTGCCCGCCGGGAGGCAACTCCTGGCGGGCACTTTGTCGTTGAGGCATTGAACAGTTGAACTGTGCAGCCCCCGCGGGGGTGGAAACCCTCCGAAGTTGGGTAAAAGCGCAGTGGCAGTGCAGCAGTCCATGATTCCCTCTAAACCGTCAGCACCGCCCTCGGACAGACGACTTGGACACCAAGAGCGTCCTCGTGGGCACGAGCCGGCATACCGACCTCCCGGTCTCCGACCGGGTGCGCCGGCACCACCTCCATTGCGTGTTAGCGGAGCCGACCCATGCTCACGACCCTGAAGACTGTCTACACCGACACGTGCGCCGCGGACCTTGCCTGGACCCTCGGGCGCGAGCCGCTGCCCGCGCTCGCCACGCTCGAAGTCGAACTCGCCGACGCGAGATTGGAGTTGAGACTCCTGGGGGCATCGCACCAGGTCCTCCTCGAAGAGGAGCAGGGCACCTGCTCCGAGACCGTCGCCTGCATCCCCGGCAGCAGTACGCCCCTTCCGCTCGGCGTGTCCAAGCGCCTGGGCGAGTGGGAGTACGAATTCGCGGCGCGCGTCGAGACCCTCTCGCGCGGCCAGTTCGCGGGCCGCGCCCAGGAGCTGCTCGCCCTGGTGGCCGAGCATCCGCACGGCCTCGCCGGGGTCTTCCCCGGCAGCCCGCACGCGTTCACGGCGATGCTGGCGCAGCGGCACGAGGGCTCGGTGCAGTGGCGCACCTGGCACGCCTACCCGCAGGACGGTCAACTCGTCGCGACGCGCACCCGCGTGGGAGTCCGGATGCCGGCGATCATCTGACCGGTGGTTCCCGGCCGCTCCCGGCACTCCGGCCAAGGGCCGGACCGCGCGTCCCCAAGTGCCCCTTGCCACGCCCCGTCTACACCTCTGACGTCGAGATGCACCCTTGTGGGTGACGGGACGTGAGAGTTCGGTGACGTAGCGTTCCCAAGGTGATCGAGCCGTCAACGCAGTTACCCGTGTCGCCCAGGACGGGGCGGTTCCTCGTCCTGGCGGGCGTCTTCATCTGCGCGGCCTGCGGTCTGGTGTACGAACTCGAACTCGTCGCCCTCGCGACGTACTTGATCGGCGACTCGGTCACGCAGGCCTCGGTGGTCCTCTCGGTGATGGTCTTCGCCATGGGCATCGGCTCCCTGCTCGCCAAGCGCCTGCGCTGCCGGGCCGCCGCCGGGTTCGGCCTCGTCGAGTCGGCGCTCGCGCTGGTCGGCGGGCTGAGCGCCATGGCGTTGTACGCGGCGTTCGCCTGGACCGGCGACCGGGGCGAGGTCTGGGCGGGCGGCTCGCGGTATCTGCTGGTCGCCTTCTCGCTCGCCATCGGTCTGCTCATCGGCGCCGAGGTGCCGCTCCTGATGGTGCTCATCCAGCGGGTGCGGCGGCAGGACCCCAGCGGCGCGGTGTCCGACCTGTTCGCCGCCGACTACGTGGGCGCGCTGGTGGGCGGCCTCGCCTTCCCCTTCCTGCTGCTCCCGCTGCTCGGCCAGCTGTCCGGGGCGCTGATCACCGGCGCGGTCAACGCGCTCGCGGGCGGCGCCCTCGTCTTCGGCCTGTTCCGGCACGACTTGAGCGCGCGCGGCCGCTGGGCGCTGGTCGTCGCCAACGTCACCGTCCTCGGTCTGCTCGCGGCCGCCGCCGTGCTCGTCGGCGACTTCGAGGCGGCGGCGCGGCGGGCGGTCTACGGCAAGGACGTCCGGGTCGCCGTCCAGACCGACGTCCAGGAAGTGGTCCTCACCGGCGGCCGGCACGATTCGCTCGACCTCTACCTGGACGGGCGCCTGCGGGTCAGCGGCCGTGACGAGCACCGCTACCACCGGGCGCTGGTCGGCCCCGCGATGAACGGCAGCCGGGCGCGCGTGCTGATCCTGGGCGGCGGCGACGGGCTCGCGGCGCGCGAGGTGCTGCGGCACACGGGGGTGCGGCGGGTGGACGTCGTCGAACTCGACCCGGAGGTCGTGCGGCTGGCCCGCCGCGACCCGGCGCTGAGCGAGCTGAACGAGCAGGTGTACCGCGATCCCCGGGTGCGGGTGGTGCAGGCCGACGCGTTCCGCTGGCTGCGCTCGCCCCCTCGTACGTACGACGTGGTGATCTCCGATCTGCCCGACCCCGGCATCACCGCGAGCACCAAGCTCTACTCCCAGGAGTTCTACGGCCTCGCGCGGCGGGCGCTGGCCGACGGCGGCCGCCTCTCCGTGCACGCGGGCCCCTTCGCCGCGCGGCCCCGCGTCTTCTGGACCGTGGAGGCGACGCTGCGGGCCGCGGGGCTGCGGACCGAGCCGTACCGCGTGGGCGGCAGGGTCTCCGGGTTCGCCGCCGGCCCCGACCGGACGGTGGACGGCGCGTCGGCTCCGCGCGACTGGGGCTTCGTCCTCGCGGCCGGATCCCGCCCCGCCCTCGGGCCGCCCCGGACGGCCGGACTGCTGCGGGTGGGGGTGGCATCCGCCGAACGGACGCGGATGCGGGGGTTGACCCCCTCCACTCTGGTGCACCCGCGGTACGCGAACTGACGAACTGACGTACATGGTGTCGGCCACGTGGGTAGGCTCGGCTGCCATGGAGCATGAGGTGTTCGTTCCGGTTCCCGCCGACCGTCTTCAGCAGGTGCTGGGCGATCCCGAGCAGGTCGCTGGGGCGGTGCCCGGACTTCAGCGCGACGCGGACGAGTCCGCCTCGCCGCTCTCCGGCCGCCTCAAGGTGCGGGTCGGCGGCCACACGATCACGTACCGCGGCGCGGCGCGTGTCGCTCCGCGGGGTGACGGGTCCTTCGCGATCGAGGGCGAGGGCGTGGAGGTGCGAGGCGGCGGCTCCGTGAAGCTTTCGCTGCTGGTGCGGCTGGATTCCGCCGACGACGGGACGAAGGTGATCTTCTCCGGCACGGGGGCGGGGGAGGGGCGCGTCGCCGAAAGTTCTCCACAGGCTGTGGAGGGCGCGGTGCGGCGGCTGCTTGATCGCTTTGCGGAGGGGCTGGGGCGGGGGGCGGAGCCTGAGTCTGAGCCTGTTGTGGTCGAGCCCGTCGAGCCCGTCGAGCCGGTCGAGGAGGTCACCGTCTTCGAGACGGACGTGCCGCCGTCGTCGCTCGACGAGGACGCCGACGCCGATGTCGATGTGGACGTGGATGTGGAGGACATTCTGGTGCCGCCCGCGGAAGCGGCTCATGCCCGGCGGACGATGATCGGCCGTAGCGCGGAGGAGGTCGACCACGCACCGCCCCGGGGGCGGTACGCACCCGCGCCCGCCGCCGATTCGATGTCCACCAGCGCGACGCTGCGGTGGGCCGCGCCCGCTGCCGCGGTGGTGCTGGCCTCGGCGATCGTCGTGGGGCGGGCGTTGCGTCGTAGGCAGTGAACAGAACAGAACAGTCCCCGACCCCGCCCCTTCCCGAAAACCCGCTGCGCGGGGGCGTCCTCAAGCGCCGGACGGCTGAAAGATTCAGCCCCTCCGGCGTTCGAGGAGCGGGGTCTGGGGCGGAGCCCCAGGTAGGTCCGGGGTAGGGGAGAAGTCCTTGCCCGTAGGCTCGGCCCCGTGAGTAGCGACGATGACGTGACACTGACCGCGGGCGACGCGGAAGTTACCGTGCAGGCGGGGAACGGCTGCCGGGTGGGGAGTTTCAGGCTCGGCGGCGTGGAGCTGCTGCGGCAGGGCGAACGCTACGGCTGCTTCCCCATGGCCCCCTGGGTCGGCCGCATCCGCGACGGCAGGTTCCGCAACGGCGGCACGCCCCACCAGATGCCCCTGAACTCCCCGCCCCACGCCATCCACGGCTTCGCCAGGGACGCAGCCTGGCGCACCGCCCGCGCGGGCAAGGCGGAGGCCGCGTTCACGTACGACCTCACCGACCCCTGGCCCTACGAAGGCCGCGTCACCCAGATCGTCTCGCTCACCGAGGACGCCCTCACCCTCACGCTCGGCATCGAGACGTACGGCGACTCCTTCCCGGCCCAGGCGGGCTGGCACCCGTGGTTCAACCGGAACCTGGGGACCGGAGAAGACGTACGGGTCGACTTCGCGCCCGCCTGGCAGGAGGAGCGCGGCGACGACCACCTCCCCACCGGCCACCGCATCGCCCCCGCCCCCGGCCCCTGGGACGACTGCTTCGGCATGCCCGACGGCGTCGACGTCACCCTGACCTGGCCCGAGCAGATCGAGCTCAAGGTGAAGAGCCGCGAGCAGTGGGTCGTCGTCTACGACGAGCAGGAAGCCGCCGTGTGCGTCGAGCCGCAGACCGGCCCGCCCAACGGGCTCAACACCCTGCCCCGCCTCGTCACCCCCATCGAGCCCCTTGAGGCGTCGACGACCTGGACCTGGTCGCGGCTCCAGCGGCTTTAAGCTGACAGGCATGACTGACGACGTACGTGGCGCCCTGCTGCAGCAGATCAAGGACAAGGCCGTGGTGCACGGCAAGGTGACCCTCTCCTCGGGTCTCGAAGCCGATTACTACATCGACCTGCGCCGCATCACCCTCGACGGCGAGGCCGCCCCCCTGGTCGGCCAGGTGCTGCTCGACCTCACCGCCGATCTCGACTTCGACGCCGTGGGCGGCCTCACCATGGGCGCCGATCCCGTCGCCGGCGCGATGCTGCACGCCTCCGCGGCCCGCGGCAAGCGGCTGGACGCCTTCGTCGTACGCAAGGCCGCCAAGGCGCACGGCATGCAGCGCCGCGTGGAGGGCCCGGAGATCAAGGGGCGCCGCGTTCTCGTCGTCGAGGACACCTCCACCACCGGTGGCTCCCCGCTCACCGCCGTCGAGGCCGTGCGCGAGGCCGGCGGCGAAGTGGTCGGCGTCGCGACCATCGTCGACCGCGCCACGGGCGCGGGCGAGAAGATCACCGAGGGCGCCGGGGTGCCGTACCTCTTCGCGTACTCCAAGGACGACCTCGGCCTGGACTAGGCCCGCACCGGCCCGGTGGACCGGAGCCGGGTCCGCTCCAGTATGTGGCGGTCGGCCTGAGCCGCCCGGCAAGTCTGGAAAGATGGGGGCGACGATGACGTCGCCCCCTTAGGTCAGGGCCAAGCACACACCCGCACATCACAAGGAGCGGACACATGCCCATCGCAACTCCCGAGGTCTACGCCGAGATGCTCGACCGGGCGAAGGCAGGCAAGTTCGCCTACCCGGCCATCAACGTGACCTCCTCGCAGACGCTGCACGCCGCACTGCGCGGCTTCGCGGAGGCCGAGAGCGACGGCATCATCCAGATCTCCACCGGTGGTGCGGAGTTCCTGGGCGGCCAGCACAACAAGGACATGGTGACGGGCGCCGTGGCCCTCGCCGAGTTCGCGCACATCGTCGCCGCGAAGTACGACATCACCGTCGCGCTGCACACCGACCACTGCCCCAAGGACAAGCTGGACACCTACGTCCGCCCGCTGATCGACGTCTCCGCCGAGCGCGTCAAGGCCGGTCGTAACCCGCTCTTCCAGTCGCACATGTGGGACGGCTCCGCCGAGACCCTCGCCGACAACCTGGCCATCGGCCAGGAGCTGCTCGCGAAGGCCGCCGCCGCGAAGATCATCCTCGAGGTCGAGATCACCCCGACCGGTGGCGAGGAGGACGGCGTCACGCACGAGATCAACGACGAGCTGTACACGACCGTCGACGACGCGCTGCGTACGGCCGAGGCCCTGGGCCTGGGCGAGAAGGGCCGCTACCTCCTGGCCGCGTCCTTCGGCAACGTCCACGGCGTCTACAAGCCGGGCAACGTCGTCCTGCGCCCCGAGCTCCTCAAGGACCTCCAGGAGGGCGTCGCCGCCAAGCACGGCAAGGCCGCCGGCGCGCAGCCCTTCGACTTCGTCTTCCACGGCGGCTCCGGCTCCACCGCGCAGGAGATCGCGACCGCCCTGGAGAACGGCGTCGTGAAGATGAACCTCGACACGGACACGCAGTACGCCTTCACGCGTCCCGTCGCGGACCACATGTTCAAGAACTACGACGGCGTCCTGAAGGTCGACGGCGAGGTCGGCTCGAAGAAGACGTACGACCCCCGCACCTGGGGCAAGGCCGCCGAGGCGGGCATGGCCAAGCGCATCACCGAGGCGTGCGCGAACCTGCGCTCCACGGGCACGAAGCTGAAGTAAGGCCGGTTGTTCCGGTCGAAGGGCCCGGTATCCCGTTCCAGGACGGGGTACCGGGCCCTTCGCATGCCGCGCCATGGCGCAGACTGGAACCCATGGCCATTCACAAGGATCTGCTCGGGGGACCGCCCCCGACCCACCTGCCCGACGACCCGGAGCCGCGCGAGCTGCTCGCCAACGGCGCGGCGCCCGCCGACGTCGCCGCGAAGTACCCCACCTCCTCGCTCGCCTGGGCGCAGCTCGCCGACGAGGCGTTCGAGCGCGGCAGCGTCGTCGAGTCGTACGCGTACGCCCGTACCGGCTACCACCGCGGCCTCGACTCGCTGCGCCGCGCGGGCTGGAAGGGCCACGGCCCGGTGCCGTGGGAGCACGAGCCCAACCGCGGCTTCCTGCGCGCCCTGCACGGCCTCGCCCGCGCCGCGCAGTCGATCGGTGAGCAGGAGGAGTACGAGCGCTGCGCCGGCTTCCTGCGGGACTCCTCGGAGACGGCCGCCGAGACCCTGGGCTAGCACCCGACACGTACGTGACCTGCCTGGACGCCGCTGTGACCAGGCAGGTCTTGCCGTTTTGTGGGATGTTGCGGAGGATGCCGGTGGGGACCGGGGCCCCCGTGTCGGTAACGGCAGGGGCGGACCGCTACCCGTAGTACGTATCAAGGAGATCGCGATGTCCCAAGAGGCGGACACCCCGAACCTCGACTTCGCAGGAACCACCCCTTACGAGGACTACGTCCAGGCGGACGTCCTCACGCACCTCCAGCACCTGCGCTCGGACGACCCCGGAGAGATGGTCTTCCTGGTCACCACCCAGGTGATGGAGCTGTGGTTCACGGTCATCGTGCACGAGTGGGAGACCGCGTCGCACGCCCTGCGCCGCGACGACATCCCCACCGCCGTGGCCGCGCTCAAGCGAAGCCTGCGCGAGCTGGAGGCGCTGAACGCCTCCTGGCGCCCGCTCGCCCAGCTGACCCCCGGGCAGTTCAACTCCTACCGCTCCGCGCTCGGCGAGGGATCCGGATTCCAGTCCGCGATGTACCGCCGCATGGAGTTCCTGCTCGGCGACAAGTCCGCGTCCATGCTGGTGCCGCACAAGGGCGCCCCGCGCGTCCACGCGGAGCTGGAGAAGGCCCTCCACGAGCCGAGCCTGTACGACGAGGTCCTCGCGCTGCTCGCCCGCCGCGGCCACGCCGTGCCGACCGCCGTGCTCCAGCGTGACCTGACGCAGAGGTACGAGCCCTCGCCCGAGGTCGAGAAGGTGTGGACCGACCTCTACTCCGGCGACGAGAGCGCCGAACTCGCCCGCTTGGGCGAGGTGTTGACGGACGTCGGCGAGCTGGTGTGGCGCTGGCGCAACGACCACCTGGTGGCGACCCGCCGCGCGATGGGCTCCAAGACGGGTACGGGCGGCTCGGCGGGCGTGGCCTGGCTGGAGAAGCGCGCGACGAAGAACGTGTTCCCCGAGCTGTGGACTGCGAGGAGCCATGTCTGACGCCGATCTCCAGGCGCAAGCGGCGAAGAAGGATGCCGAGGATGAACTCGCTGGAAAGAGGGGCGAGTTCGTCCTGGACGACACGGTCTACCTGGACGGGAACTCGCTGGGCGCGCTCCCCGCAGTCGTCCAGGCCCGCGTCGCGGACGTCATCACCCGCCAGTGGGGCCGGCTCCGCATCCGCTCCTGGGAGGAAAGCGGCTGGTGGACCGCCCCCGAGCGCATCGGCGACCGCATAGCCCCCCTCGTGGGCGCCGCCCCCGGCCAGATCGTCGTCGGCGACTCGACGAGCGTGAACGTCTTCAAGGCCTTGGTCGCGGCCGTACGCATGGCCCGTGACTCGGCCGAGGGGCGCGACGAGATCGTCGTTGACGCCACGACGTTCCCCACGGACGGGTACATCGCCGAGTCCGCCGCGCGGCTGACCGGCTGCCGTCTGGTGCCGGTCGCACCGGGCGAGGTGCGCGACGTGCTCGGCCCGCGCACGGCGGTCGTCCTGCTCAACCACGCCGACTACCGCACCGGGCGCCTGCACGATCTGCCGGGACTGACGGCGGCCGTGCACGACGCGGGCGCGCTCGTGGTGTGGGACCTGTGCCACACCGCGGGAGCGCTGCCGGTCGGGCTCGACGAGCACGGCGTGGACCTCGCCGTCGGGTGCACCTACAAGTACCTGAACGGGGGGCCCGGCTCACCCGCCTACCTCTACGTACGGGCGGATCTGCAGCCCCGTTTCGACTCCCCGCTGCCCGGCTGGAACTCGCACGCGGAGCCCTTCGGGATGCGGCCGGAGTTCGAGGCCGCGGAAGGCGCCGTGCGGGGCCGGGTCGGTACGCCCGACATCCTCTCGATGCTGGCGCTCGACGCGGCGCTGGACGTCTGGGACGGGGTGTCCATCGAGGCGGTACGGGCCAAGTCCCTCGCCCTGACGGACTTCTTCGTCGAGTGCGTACGGGCCTACGTCCCCGAGGGCAGGGTCGAGGTGATCACCCCGGCGGCGCACGGCGAGCGGGGCAGTCAGGTCGCTCTGCGGTGTGCCGACGCGGGCGACGTCATGCGGCGTCTCGTCGAGCGGGGCGTGGTGGGCGACTTCAGGGCGCCGGACGTGCTGCGGTTCGGCTTCACGCCGCTGTACGTGGGCTTCGCCGACGTGGAGCGGGCCGCGGGTGTGCTCGCGCGGACGCTCGGTGACGCCACCGGCCGGTAGCCTCGACCGGGTTCCGTCCCCGGACCCCGCCCCTTCATGGAGCGGGGTTCGGGGCGGATCCCCGGTATCGGTGACGGGCGGGGTAGGGGAAGATCAAAAGAACAGCACTCCCGCACCCCCGCACCCCCGCAGAGAGGTTGTCGCATGCCGGACGACGCCGCAGCCGTATCCCGCGATGCCGCCGAGGCCGACGCCGCTTTCTCGCACCCCGCGGTGACGCCCGACGCCACCGCCGCGTACGGCGAACACCCCGACCAGGTGGTCGACTTCTACGAACCCCGGATCGTCACGGAGACCCCCGCCCCCCTCGTCGTCATCCTGCACGGCGGCGCCTGGCGGGCCCCGTACGACCGGCAGCACCTCACCCCCTTCGCGGACTTCCTGGCCAGAAGGGGCTTCGCCGTGGCCAACGTCGAGTACCGGCGCGGGAGTTCGATCCCCGTCCAGGGCGGCGGCCCCGCCGCGGGCCGCTGGCCGGAGACGTTCGACGACGTCGCCGCGGCCTTCGACGCGCTGCCCGCTCTGGTGGCCGAAGTCCTGCCGTCGGCCGACGTCCGCCGCATCGTCGTCACCGGCCACTCCGCAGGCGGCCACCTCGCGCTCTGGGTCGCCTCCCGTCATGTGCTGCCCACCGGCTCCCCCTGGCGCACCGGCCGCCCGCCCGCCTTCCGTGGCGTCGTCGCGCTCGCGCCCATCGCCGACTTCCGCGCGGCGCGGGAGCTGGGCGTCTGCTCGGACGCCCCGCTCCAACTCCTGGGTGGAGAAGCCAAGTTCGACGAACGCCTCCCGCACGCGGACCCGGCGGCCCTGCTGCCGACCGGCATCGCCACGACGGTCGTCCAGGGCCGCACGGACATCGTCGTGCCGCAGGCGGTCGCCGAGGCGTACGCGGACGCGGCGGCCAAGGCGGGCGAGGTCGTCGGCGTCACGCTCCTCGAAGAGGTCGGCCACTTCCCGCTGATCGACCCGGCGGCCGACGCGTGCGCGGTGGTGGCGGAGGAGATCGCACAGCTGGCGTTCTGAGCGCGCGGCTGCGGGGATCGGCGTGCGGCCACGGGCCTCAGACCTCCACGATCAGCTCCCGCAGCCCCCGGATCACGAAGTTCGGCTTCCGTTCCGGCTCCGCGGCGAGCGTCAGGCCGGGGGCCCGGCGGAGCAGCGCTCCGAGTGACGCGGCGAGCTCGATGCGGGCCAGGGGTGCGCCGATGCAGTAGTGGATGCCCGCGCTGAAGGAGATGTGCGGGTTCTCGGTGCGGGTCAGGTCCAGTTCGGCGGGGGCGGTGAACACCGCGGGGTCGTGGTTCGCCGAGCCGAAGAGGAGGGCGACCTCGCTGCCGCGCGGGATCACGGTGCCGGCGACCTCGATGTCGTCAAGGACCCACCGCTCGAAGAGCTGGAGCGGCGTGTCGTACCGCATCAACTCCTCCACGGCGGTGGGGATAAGACTCCCGGGATCCGCGCGCAGGGCGGCCAGCTGCCCGGGGTTGCGGAAGAGCGCGTACCAGCCGTTGACGGTGGCGTTGACCGTCGCCTCGTGCCCCGCGTTGAGCAGCAGCACGCAGGTGGAGATCATCTCCTGCTCGCTGAGGGACTCCCCGTCCTCGTACGCGGCGATGAGCCCCGAGATCAGATCGTCGCCGGGCTTCTCGCGTCGTACGGCGATGAGTTCGCGAAGGTAGGCGGAGAATTCGAGCGAGGCGCCCACGGCCCGCCCCGCGGTCTCCTCGGACGGGTTCAGCTCGTACATCCCGCAGATGTCGGCCGACCAGGGCCGCAGCTGCTCCCGGTCGGACTCCGGGATGCCGAGCATCTGCGCGATGACGGCGACCGGCAGCGGTTCGGCGACGCGAGCGGCGAGGTCACCGCCCCCGTCGGCCACCAGCTCCCGCACGAGCCGGTCCGCCAACTCCTCCACGTACGGCCTGAGTTGCTCCACCGTACGCGGGGTGAACGCCTTCGCCACCAGGCGCCGGATGCGGGTGTGGGTCGGCGCCTCCAGGTCGAGCATGCCGTGGTCGTTCAGGACGTGGAACGGCTCGTGCTCGGGCGGCGGCGCCTGCCGCCCGAACTCCTCGTGGGTGAACCGATGCAGATAGGTCCGCCCGAGCCGCCGGTCCCGCAGCAGGGCCGACACGTCGCCATGGTGCGGGATCAGCCACTGATCGGTCCCCCCGAAGTAGTGCACCCGCCCGGCGTCCCGCAGCTGCGCGTAGGCCGGGTAGGGATCGGCGATGAACTCCGGTGACCAGGGGGCGAAGGGAGGGGGGAAGTCCATGGAGGGGACGTTATGCGTTGTCGGCTCGGCCGGAAAGGGCAGCCCACTGCTCGGCGGATGGAGTCCGGCGCAGCATCCCGCGGCCGGGGAGGCGCGCCGGCGCCGAGTCGTGCGAGGGGTGCGAGGGGTGCGTCGAGAGTTGAGCCCGGGGGGTGAAGGGAGGGGGAGGTTCATGGAGGGGACGCTGGCCTTCGACCCGTTCGGACAGGAAGGTGTCAGCCGGGGGTGACCAGCTTGGCCTCGTAGGCGAAGACCGCCGCCTGGGTGCGGTCCCGCAGGCCCAGTTTCACCAGGATGCGGCTCACGTGGGTCTTGATCGTGGACTCGGCGACGACCAGGCGCGAGGCGATCTCCGAGTTGGACAGGCCCTGGGCGATCAGGACGAGCACCTCCGTCTCGCGCTCGGTGAGCTCGCCGTACTGCTGTGCCTGGACCGTCGCCGAGAGCCGCGGTGTCTCGCCCAGTTTGGAGAACTCCGTGATGAGGCGGCGCGTCACGGAGGGGGCGAGGAGCGCCTCGCCCGCGGCCACCACCCGTACGCCGTCGGCCAGTTGACGGGCCGAGGCGTCCTTGAGGAGGAAGCCCGACGCTCCCGCCCGCAGCGCCTGGTAGACGTACTCGTCGAGGTCGAAGGTGGTCAGGACGAGGACCTTCGACGCCACGTCGGCCGCGACGATCTCGCGGGTCGCCTCGATGCCGTTCATGACGGGCATGCGGATGTCCATCAGGACGACGTCCGGAGCGAGTTCGCGGACGCGGTCGACCGCCTCGCGCCCGTTGAGCGCCTCCCCGACGACCTCGATGTCCGGCATCGCGTTGAGCAGCACGGAGAAGCCCTCGCGGACCATCATCTGGTCGTCGGCGATCAGTACGCGGATCGTCATTCCTGGCCTCCGGTGGGTTCCGACGCGGACGCGACCGGCAGGAAGACGGTGACTTCGTAGCCGCCGTCGGCGGTCTCCTCGGTCGTCATCTCGCCGTCCAGCATCGTGACACGCTCCCGCATGCCGGTGAGCCCGTGGCCCGCCCCGGGGGAGGGCTTGACCAGGCCGGTCGCGGGTCCGTTGACGATGCGCAGCCCCAGGCCGCCCAGGACGTAGCCGACCTCGACGCGGGCCGTGGCGCCGGGCGCGTGCCGCAGGGTGTTGCTCAGCGCCTCCTGGACGATGCGGTACGCGGAGAGCTCGACGCCCTGCGGCAGTTCGCGGACCGCGCCGGTGACGACCTTCTCGACGCCTAGGCCGGTCTCGCCGACATTGGCGATCAGCCGGTCCAGGTCGCCGAGGGTGGGCTGCGGGGCGTCCGGCGCCTCGTAGTCCTCCGCGCGTACGACACCGAGGACGCGGCGCAGCTCCGTCAGCGCGGCCACGGCGTTCTCGCGGATCGTGACGAACGCCTGCTCCAGCTCCGGCGGCGGGTTCTCGACGCGGTAGGGCGCGGCCTCGGCCTGGATGGCGACCACGGACATGTGGTGCGCGACGACGTCGTGCAGCTCGCGCGCGATCGTCGTCCGCTCCTCCAGGAGCGTGCGCTTGTCGCGCTCGATCGCGGTGACCGTCCGCTGGACGCTGACCTCGTGCTTGGCCTCCCGGCGGATGTGCAGGAGGGAGACGGTGACGAGGGTGAGCGCGGAGAAGAAGAGCATCTGCGGCATGTCGCTGCCGTACGCGCCCGCGCCCATGAAGACCTCGGCGAAGACGCCGTAGCCGGCCGTGAGGGCCCACATCCACGCGGCGGCACGCGGGCGGGTCCGCACGGCGACCACCGTCATGACGACGATGTGCGAGACGAACGAGCTGTCCGTCCACGGCCAGCCGTCCGACGACATGGCGATGACGGCGATGAACGGGGTGGTCGCCAGCGAGAACCACCAGGCGCCGACAGGCCTCATCAGGGTCATGAGGACGGCGACGGCCGGCAGGATGCCGGTGAGTATCGCCCCCATCCCGCTGCCGTTGACGGGGGCGGTCGAGTACACGAACAGGGCGGCCAGCGCGACCACGGCATGCGGGGTCCAGGCGGCGTACGGGCGTATACGGGCCGGAAGCCGCCGGCTCAGCGGCCCGTCCGTACGCATGGCGGGCAGCGGGCGGTAGGCGAAGGCGTCACGGAACAGGTCCTGCCGAAGCCCTGCGAGCGCGCCCACGGTCAGGCGGTACTCCGGGCTGCGGGTATTGCCGGGGGCGGTCTTGGTCGCATCAGTCACGCTTACGAAGGTACGGGTGCCGGGGGTGGGGGTCGTCCCGCCAGGGAGGGGTTCTCGGGGGTCCGTCGCAGGTACTACGCGGGGGTACGAGGCGGCGCCCCGGGGTCGGCCACCGGCCGGGGGCGCCGCACGTTCAGGAGCCCGCGTCAGCTGGTCATGTCCCTGCGCCGCAGCCCCGCGAGACCGGCGGCCACCAAGACCACCGCGACGGCCAGAAGCACCGCCACCGGCCCCCACGCCATCGCGGATCCCGGCAGCTTCGGCAGGTGACCGAAGGGCGAGAGATCCATCACCGGCTGCGGAAGATTCAGCGCGGGGCCGATCCACCCGATCGCCAGGCTGACCCCGGCCACCCCCCAGGCAGCGACCGCCGCCCGCGGGAACGCCCCCACCAGCAGCACCGCGAGCCCGCCGAGCGCCCAGATCGCGGCCACCTGCACCAGGCACGCCCCCAGGATCGGCCCGAGGTCCTGCCCGTACCCGAGGGCGAGAGCGAACCCGCCCACCAGCATCAGCAGCAGCCCACCGCCGAACGCGACGGCCAGATGGCCCGAGGCCCACCGCAGCCGCCCCACCGCGTTGGCGAGGACCGGCTCCGCCCGCTGCGAGGTCTCCTCGCCGTGCACCCGCAGCACCGAAGCGACGACGTACAACGAAGCGATCATGCCGAGCATGCCGACCATCGTGGCGAGGAAGGCCTCCGTGATGCCGGTCCTGCCGCCCATCCGCTCGATGATGTCCCGGGTGCTCTCGTTGTCCCCGACGATGTCCGCCGCGCCCTCCACCATCCCGCCGAAGACGACGCCGCAGACCAGGAAGCCGAGCACCCAGCCGAGCACGCTGCCCCGCTGCAGCCGCCACGCGAGCCCGCCCGCGGTGGCGAGCGTGCCCCTCGCGGGTCCCGGCCGGGTCGGCAGGAAGCCCATGCCGACGTCGCGCCGCCCGGCCAGGCCGTACGCGCCCGCGCCCTGCACCACGATCGCGCCGGCGGTCAGGAGCAGCACCCACCACCGCTCACCGGCGTAGGCGCGGATGTTCTCCACCCACCCGAGCGGGGAGAGCCACGTCAGCACGGACTCGCCGTCCCCGGCCCCGGCGTCACCGGCGGCCTTGAGCACGTACGCCGCGCCGAGCACCCCGGCGGTGAGCCCCTTGGCGAGCCGCGCGCTCTGGGTGAGCTGGGCAATGATCGCCGCCATGGTGGCGAAGAGCATGCCGGTGCCCGCGACGCCGAGCCCGAGCGCGAGCGCCCCGGCCGAGCCGCGCCCGGCCATGCCGCCGACGATCAGCACCCCCGCCGCCGCGTCGGCCACGAACGCGGCGAGCAGCGCGGCGGTCAGCGGTGCGCGCCGCCCGACCATCGCGGCGGAGAGCATCTCCTGGCGCCCCGTCTCCTCCTCGTCGCGCGTGTGCCGTACGACGACGATCAGGCTCATCACGGCGGCGAGGATCGCGGCCCAGACGCCGATGCGCCAGGTGGAGAGCGCGCCGATGGAGTCCCCGAACACCGGCGAGTACAGCGCCCGCATCGAGGAGTTGGCGTTCATGGACCGCATGGCCTCGGCCCGCTCGGCGGCCGTGCCGTACGTCTGCTCCAGAGCGCCCGGCATCGCGAGGACCACACCGGCGACGATGAGGACCCAGACGGGCAGCATGACGCGGTCGCGGCGCAGGGCGAGCCTCAGCAGAGCGCCCGTACCGGCGAGTTGACGCGTCCCTCCGGAGCGCCGCACGAACCCGGACGTCTGGGCCACGGCGGTCATCGCGCGACCGCCCCTTGGCCGACGTCGTCCTGGTAGTGCCGCAGGAAGAGCTCCTCGAGGGTGGGCGGCGTGGAGAGGAGCGAGCGGACCCCGGACTCGGTGAGCGCGCGCAGCACCGCGTCCAGCTTGTCGGTGTCGACCTGGAGCTTGACGCGCTTGCCGGATACGTCGACGTCGTGGACGCCGGGCAGCCGCCCGAGCCCGTTGGGCGGCGCCGCGAGCTCGGCGGTGACGCTGGTCCGCGTCAGATGGCGCAGGTCGGCGAGGGACCCGGTCTCGACGGTCCGCCCCTGCCTGATGATGCTGACGCGGTCGCAGAGCGACTCCACCTCGCTGAGGATGTGCGAGGAGAGCAGGATGGTGCGGCCCCGGTCGCGCTCCTCCTCGACGCAGGCCTGGAAGACCTCCTCCATGAGCGGGTCGAGCCCGGAGGTCGGCTCGTCGAGGATCAGCACGTCGACGTCGGAGGCGAAGGCGGCGACGAGGGCGACCTTCTGCCGGTTGCCCTTGGAGTACGTACGCCCCTTCTTGGTCGGGTCGAGTTCGTACCGCTCGATGAGGTCGGCCCTGCGCCCCTGGTCGAGGCCGCCCCGCAGCTTCCCGTAGAGATCGATGACCTCGCCGCCGGAGAGGTTGCGCCACAGGGTGACGTCACCCGGTACGTACGCCACCCGCCGGTGCAGGGCGACCGCGTCGTGCCACGGGTCCTTGCCCAGGAGCTGGGACGCGCCGGAGTCGGCGCGCAGCAGGCCGAGCAGGACCCGGATGGTCGTGGACTTCCCGGCGCCGTTCGGGCCGAGGAAGCCGTGGACCTCGCCGCTCTCCACGTCGAGGTCGAGGCCGTCGAGCGCGTGCGTCCGTCCGAACGACTTGTGCAGTCCGGAGACGGTGATTGCCTTCGTCATGTTTCAGAACGTACGCTCTTTTCACAAACTTGTGAAGTTAAGGAATCGCATAAACTTGACCACGGCCACCACTCACGGGAGATGATCGGCAGATGCTCAAGGGGTCCGACGAAGAGGCGGTACGTGACGACGAGGTCGTCTCACGTTTCGTGGAGCAGTTCGCCGCGCAGCTGGTGGACGCGGGCATGACGCGGATGCCGGCGAGGATCTTCGCGGCGCTCCTCACGTCGGACTCGGGAGCGCTGACCTCGGCGGAGATCGGGAAGCAGCTTCAGGTCAGCCCGGCGGCGGTGTCGGGCGCCGTCCGCTACCTCACGCAGCAGCACATGGTGATCCGCGAGCGCGAGCCCGGCTCCCGGCGGGACATCTTCCGGGTGCACAGCAACCAGTGGTACGAGGCGCTGGCCAGCCGCGACGGGGTGCTCAAGCGCTGGGAGTCGGCCCTGCGCGACGGCGTCACCAGCCTCGGCCACGACACCCCGGCGGGCGAACGCCTGGCCGAGACCCTCGCCTTCTTCGAGTTCCTGCAGCTGGAGTTCGCGGGGGTGCTGGAGCGGTGGCGGGTGCACAAGGAGACTTTGTACGGCGGCAAGTAGGACGGCAGGGTGCGTCGGCCGCCTGCCTCCCCCAGGGGCTCCGGTCCCTCACCGGGGCAGTATCAAGCCCCACGCATGGGCCCGCACCGACCACGTCCGTGTCCGCACGGGCCCGCCGACCACCGCGTCCGCCCGGTAGCGGAAGTCCGCCCCGGACACCGTGATCGTCCGCGCCCGCACCCGCAGTGCCTCGGCCGCCGCGCCCACCGAGGTGGGCCGGACCTCGACCTCCGCGAAGCCGTCGGCCCCCGGACGCACCGAGACCCCCTCCACCGGCTGGTCCAGGTCCACCACGAGCACGCCGTCCGCCTCCACCCGCAGCCGCGCGGGCGCGGGACCGGGCGCCGACGCCACGCGCGAAGGGCGCGCGAGGGTGCGTACGAAGGACTGGCACGTCCGCAGCCAGGGGTGGCCGTCCATCGCCGTGCTCCCCGATGCGGACGGGGCGGCGGAGGCGGACGCGGAAGCGGTGACGGGCGGGATCCGCAGGTTCCCCAGGACCACCCCGTCGCTGTCGTCGACGAGCAGATCCAGCCGCCGCTCGGCCCCTTCGAGCACCGCGCGGGCCGCCGCGACGGGTCCCGCGGGCACTCCCAGCGACCGGGAAAGAACCTGGACCGCCCCGACCGGAACGACCGAGACCGCGCACGAACCGAGCTCGCGCTCGCGGTGCAGAGCGGCGACGGCACGCAGCAGAGCCCGGTCGTCGCCGATCACCACAGGACGTCGCGCACCCCTTCTGGCCAGGGCTTTCGCGAATTCCTCGGGTCCTTCGGGCAGACATACCCGGACGGCGGCGCCCGCGCCGAGCACGTCCTTCGCGATCCGTACCGACTCACCGTCCGTGCGCCGGGCGACCGAATCGATGACGACTAGCAGCTGGTCGCGAGCCGACACGTGCGCCCCTTCTCGAGGTCCTCGGGTAGCATCTTTGTGCAAGAGCCCCTTGCGCTATTGCGCCAGGGGCTTCGTCTATTCCGGGGCAGCATCCAAGGCACACCCATATGGCGGCTACGGCCCCTGACCTTGGACATGCCCCGCCCGGAAGGGGTGTACGCCTGTGCCCGCACTTGTGCTGCTCGGTGCTCAGTGGGGTGACGAAGGCAAGGGAAAGGCCACTGACCTGCTCGGTGGCTCCGTGGACTATGTAGTGCGTTACCAGGGCGGCAACAATGCCGGCCACACGGTCGTCGTAGGCGACCAGAAGTACGCGCTGCATCTCCTCCCTTCCGGGATTCTCTCCCCGGACTGCGTGCCCGTCATCGGTAACGGAGTCGTCGTCGACCCGTCGGTCCTGCTCTCCGAGCTGAGCGGTCTGAACGAGCGCGGCGTCGACACGTCGAAGCTGCTGATCAGCGGTAACGCGCACATCATCACGCCGTACAACGTGACCGTCGACAAGGTGACGGAACGCTTCCTCGGCAAGCGCAAGATCGGCACGACCGGCCGTGGCATCGGCCCGACGTACGCCGACAAGATCAACCGCACCGGCATCCGCGTCCAGGACCTCTACGACCAGTCGATCCTGGAGCAGAAGGTCGAGGCGGCCCTGGAGGTCAAGAACCAGCTCCTCACCAAGCTGTACAACCGCCGCGCGATCGAGACCGGCCAGATCGTCGAGCAGCTCCTTGAGCACGGCGAGAACATCAAGCGGTACGTCGCCGACACGACCCTGATCCTCAACAACGCGCTCGACGAGGACAAGGTCGTCCTGTTCGAGGGCGGCCAGGGCACGCTCCTGGACGTGGACCACGGCACGTACCCTTTCGTCACCTCGTCGAACCCGACCGCGGGCGGCGCCTGCACGGGTACGGGCGTGGGCCCGACGAAGATCAGCCGCGTCATCGGCATCCTGAAGGCGTACACCACGCGTGTCGGCGCGGGCCCGTTCCCGACCGAGCTCTTCGACCAGGACGGCGAGGACCTGCGCCGCATCGGCGGCGAGCGCGGTGTCACCACCGGCCGCGACCGGCGCTGCGGCTGGTTCGACGCGCCGATCGCGCGCTACGCGACCCGGGTGAACGGCCTGACGGACTTCTTCCTCACGAAGCTGGACGTCCTGACGGGCTGGGAGCAGATCCCGGTCTGCGTCGCGTACGAGATCGACGGCAAGCGCGTCGAGGAACTCCCGTACAACCAGACCGACTTCCACCACGCGAAGCCGGTCTACGAGATGCTGCCCGGCTGGTCCGAGGACATCACCAAGGCGCAGACCTTCTCCGACCTGCCGAAGAACGCGCAGGCTTACGTGAAGGCGCTGGAGGAGATGTCCGGCGCGCCGATCTCCGCGATCGGCGTGGGTCCGGGCCGTACCGAGACGATCGAGATCAACTCGTTCATCTAGGTACCTCGGATACCTCCAGTACTTCCAGTACCTCTGGAGGTATCCGGCGGTACGTCTCGTGCGGCGGCTCAGTCCTTCCCGCACATCCGCAGTCCCACGGGCGTCTGGCACGGCAGGTGCCCGTGGGTGCGGACGACGTCCTGTCCGTTCCCGCGGATCGCGTACGCCAGGAAGCTCGACGCCAGGGAGTCGGCGGGCGGGCGGCCGTAGGTGTAGGCGTACTCGATCTCGCGGTAGGGATAGCCGCTGGACTGGATGTGGTCGATGGACGGGGCATGGCCGTCCAGGTTCAGGCGGTGCGTCCTCTTGAGCGTGGTCGTGTTGCGCAGCTCGCTGTAGCCGATCGCGCCCGGAGTGGCGGCGACGGTGTCCAGGACCTGGTCCGTGTCGTCGAGTTCGCAGCGGATGACGGGGGCCGACGGGCTGATGTCCTTGGTCAGGCAGTCGCTGGACGACTCCTGGATCTCCGGGGCGCCCTTGAGGACCCGCTTCTGGAGGGTGACCCGTGTGCCGGAGCTGGAACCCCGGCTCACCAGGACGACCGGGCGGTCCGGGCCGCCGGGCAGCTGGTTCCAGTTGCGGATCTCGCCCGTGAAGATGCGGCCGACGTCGCGCGTCGAGAGGTTCTTGAGCGGTACGCCGTCGTTCAGGACGAGGGCGAAGAGGGAGACCGCCACTCTCGTCTCGGTCAACTGCCGGTAGCTGGCGGGGCGCGGCCCGTCGGAGAAGGCGATCACGGGCGGCGACCCACTCGCGCTGTCGCTCTTTCCTCCGCCGGGACCGGCATCCATGGCCGCCAACTCCCTTATGCCGCCCCGGCTGCCGTGCGCGCTCACCTTGATCGTCGATCCGTCGCAGGCCTCCATGTACTTCTCCGCCAGCTCGGCCGCGACCTCCTCGAACGCCGTCGACCCCGTCAGCGTCAGCGTGCCCCGCTCGCAGTACGACGGTGGCGGCTCGGCGTCGGGCCGCAGGATGAGGCCCGCGAGGCCGAGGATGACCAGGCTCAGCGCGATGGCCACCCGCTGCGAGAGCCTGCTGAACACCGGCGGCTTCTCGTCGGGGGCCGCGCTGTGGTTCTCGTGCGTCTCGCCGCCCTGGATGCCGCCGATGACGGTGTAGCCGGTGTCCACGGGGCCGCCGGTCAGCAGGACGAGGAGCTTGTAGTACTCGCCCCGGTTGAGCGGCACGCGCGGGATGTGCAGCCTGTTGTCCTCGTAGCCGAGACCCGTGCCGGGCGCGAAGTGCTCCATCAGGTGGTCGGCCTCGGGCGGCAGCGTCACCGCCACCGCGCGGATCGTGCGGGTCTCGAAGACCGCGGTCAGGCCGTGCGGCGAGCGGCCCGTGTAGTCGGCGACGTCGACCGGCAGCGAGCCGTCGTTCTCGACGCGCAGGAGCACCAGCGTGGCGTCCGACATCTCCGGGGCCTCGTCGAAGAGGCCGAGGCGCGCGTTCGCGTCGCCCGTACGGACGTTGTCGCCTATCGCCGTGTCCATCTGCTTGCGGTAGCCGATGCGCTTGCGGCGCGGTACGCGGCGTTCGAGCAGTACGGGGACGAACGCACCGGCGATACCGACCAGGATGGCGAGCACGGCGATGGTGTTTTCGGTGCCCAACCAGTTCATGGGCGGCACGGTAGGCGGCGGGGTGAACCGCCGGGCGGCGCTTGGCCGCCCGGACGGCTGATGTTCGCCCGTGGTTCAACTACTGCTCGCCGGACGGCAGTTGGGGAGCCGAGCGCGACCGGTTCGGAGCCGCCTCAGCCCTCCTTGTCGTAGGTGAGCCCCTTGTCCGTGCCGGTGTTCTCCCGGTGCAGCCTGCCGTTGGCGAGGAGGGTGACCGTGCTCGGCTGGCCCGGTCTGCAGGAGCTCGCGGGCTGCCCGACGATCACGTCCGTCGGCCCTATGCGCAGGGTGTTGCCGCTCGCCGACTCCAACTTGCCCTGGAACACGCAGTGGTACGTGCCGCCCGTGTCGGTCGGGCCGTCCGCCGTGATCGACACGACGGTGTCGCCGACCTCGCCCTGCTGGAGCACGAGCCGGCGCGAGTTGTGCCCCAGGTCGTTCTCGATGGAGCCGCTCCAGGTGCCGACGAAGCCGTCCGGGACAGTGCCCTCCTTGTCCTTGTCCCCGTCCTTGGACGCGGGGGAGGTGGGCGGGGTCTCGGGATCCGGCCCGTTGTTGTCGTCGGAGGGTGTGCCCGGCGTGGAAGGGGCACTGTCGGAGGGCGACTTGGAGTTCGCGCCGCCCGCCTTGGTGCTGCCCTCGCCCTTCATCACCGCGTACACCGTGCCGCCCGCTCCTATGGCCACTATGACGGCCACCGCGATGAGCGCGGCGGTGGACCGACCGCTGCGGCGCGGGGGCTCGCCCTGGGGGTGGACGAGGGGGCCGTACGGGGGTGTGGGTCCGTAGGGGCCTTGTTGCTGGGGATATCCGTAGCCGGGCGGCGGCGGTGGCAGCTGCTGTTGAGGGTGTTGCTGCTGGGGGTAGCCGTAGGCCGGGCCCGGCGGGGGAGTCGGCGGTGCCGATGTCTGGCCGGTGATCATCGTGGGGAGGTGGTCGAAGGGGGCGTTGCCCGGTCTGCCCGGCGGTGGCGGGGTGTCGCCGTCGACGGCTTCGGACTTGGCGGCTGCGGCTGCGGCTGCGGCTCCAGCCCCGGCGGCGGCAGCGACCCCGCCCCCGACTCCTGCGCCCGCGCTCCCGGCCGTCAGCTCCTTGGGCGGCGCGAGGGAGACCGGCGCAACCGCGCCCTTCGCGGACGGAGCCGCCGCGCCGCCACCCTCGTCCGGATCCTCCGTGTCCAGCAACTGCACGGCATGGCGCCCCAGTTGGGCGACGAGCGCACCCGGCAGCCAGGGATCCCGCGTCCGGCCGCCGTCGCCGAGCGTGTCCTCCGCGCCCGTACGCTCCAGAAGCTGCTCCAGCGTAGGCCGGTCCGCGGGGTTCTTGCGCAGGCAGTCGCCGACCAGCTCGGCCAGCTCCTCCGGCAGCCCCTCCAGATCCGGCTCCTCCTGCGCGATGCGGAACATCAGGGCGTGCACACCGCTGTTGGACGTGCCGAACGGCAGCGCGCCCGAAGCCGCGTACGCGAGGACCGAGCCCAGGCAGAACACGTCGCACGCCGGGGTGATCCGGTCGCCCCGCACCTGCTCGGGCGCCATGAAACCGGGCGAGCCCACGAGGGCGCCGGTGCGGGTCAGACCGCCGTCCGTCACCGTTTCGAGCGCGCGGGCGATGCCGAAGTCGATGACGCGGGGCCCGTCGATCGTGACGAGCACGTTCGACGGCTTGAGGTCGCGGTGGATGAGCCCCGCCGCGTGAATGTCCTTGAGGGCGTTGGCGAGCCCGGCCGCCAGTATCTTCACGGACCGCTCGGGCAACGGCCCGTGGTCGTGCGAGACGACGCTCTGGAGGGAGGGCCCCGCGACATACCCCGTGGCGAGCCAGGGGATCGTCGCATCGGTGTCCGCGTCGAGCACCGGCGCCGTCCACGCGCCACCCACCCGCCGCGCCGCCTGCACTTCCTGCCGGAAGCGGTTCCTGAACTCCTCCTGCTCGGCCAGCTCTTCACGCACCAGCTTCACCGCGACCGTACGTCCCCGGTCGGATCGCGCGAGATAGACATGTCCCATACCGCCCGCGCCAAGACGCGCGAGCAGCCGATAGACGCCTATTCGCTGCGGATCCCCGGGCCCCAGCTTCTCCATCGCCGCGCCGACCTCCCCCGTTGGTGTGCAACAGATCGAGGATAGTGGGGCGACAGGACATCGGGGCACGGACTGCCTGCTACGGCTCCGTAACGGGTTGTTCCGTATCCAGGTCGGACAGGACGCCGGAGAGCCGCTCCAACACTCGTACGGTTTCCGCGAACTCTTCCTCTCCGAGTGCGTTCGCGAGGCGCGCGGCGATATGCGCGTGGCCGGGGTCGATCCTCTGGACGGCGGACAGGCCCTCTTCCGTGGGGCGCAGGAGCTTGGCGCGGCGGTGGGCCGGGTTCGGTGCGTACTCGGCGAGGCCGCGTTGTACGAGGAGGTCGGCGATGCGTTGCACGCTCTGCCGGGTGATGCCCATCGCGCGGGCGATCCCGGCGACGGGCAGGGGCTCGCGCAGGACGGCCCCGAGCACCTGCCACCAGGCGGCGGTGAGGCCGCCCGGCTTGGCCAACTCCTCTGCCAGGGAGAGGAGTTGGCCGTTCAGCCGGAATGTGGTGAGGGCGGTGCGGGAGAAGAGGTCCTGCTGTTCCCGGTCCGGGTTCCGGACCCGTTCGTTGTCGGTGCTCATGACTCCAGCACCTCGTACGCCGACGCGTCCGAGTCGTGGAACAGCCGGTACCACGCGTCCAGCTTCGCGCCCTCGAAGGCGCCGAGCCGCCCGAGGATCTCGCGGGCGAAGGCCACGGGCTCGGTCGGGCCCGCCGTGGTCAGCCTGCCGTCCGTGACGGCGTCGACGTCCACGTACCGCTCGGCGCCCTTGTATCCGGTGGCCGCGAGGTAGAACGACACCGCGCTGGTGTGCGTGCGCTCGTCGAGCAGCCCCTCGCGGGCGAGCCCGGCGGTGGCCCCGCAGATCGCGGCGACCGGCACGTCCGCGTCGAGGAACGCGCGGGCCGCGCGGCCGAAGGGGGCGAGGTCGTCGCCCGCGTCCCACAGGTCGGCGCCCGGCAGGATCAGCAGCGCGCTGTCCTCGGGCCGCAGGTCGGCGAGGGTCAGGTCGGGCTGGATGCGGACGCCGCCCGCAGTCGTGACGGGGTCGAGCGAGTCGGCGGCCACGGTGCGGATCTCATACCCGGCGCGGGCGAGGAACGCGGTGGCGTAGCCGGTCTCCCAGTCGGCGAGCGTGTCGTAGACGGCGAGGTGCACGGGCGCGAACTCACTGTTTGAGGTCATGACTGCATCCTGTCAAAATGGCAGCATGCTGTCAATAGGGGAGGCGGGGGAGGCGTGGGGAATGGGGAAAGGGCGTGTTGGAGCGGGTCCGGTTCGTTAACTCGCACGGAGGGCGGCCTTAACCCGCCCTTCCCTAGCGTCCTGGTCATGGACAGCGCAGAGAACCTCGGACAGATGGCCGCCCACCTCGGCCTCGACCTGGTGGCCGTGACCCTCCTGACCTTCGGGGTCTTCTATCCACGGCACCGCAGAAGGGAGCTGGTCCCGGCCTACCTCGCCCTGAACGTCGCCCTCTTCGCCGTCGTCTCCGCCCTCGCGAGCGCCGGGGGCAACGGCGGTCTCGCGCTCGGGTTCGGGCTCTTCGGGGTGCTCTCGATCGTCCGTCTCCGCTCGGACGCCGTACAGCACCAGGAGGTCGCGTACTACTTCATCACCCTCGTTCTGGGCCTCCTCTGCGGCCTCCCCGGCCTCGATCTGCCGGTCGCCGCCGGGCTCGCGGCCGTGCTGCTCCTGGTGATGTACGGCGCCGACCACCCCCGTCTCTTCGCCGGCGACCGGCGCGCGGTCATCACCCTGGACGCCGTGTACCGCGAGGAGACCGCGCTCCGCGCCGAGCTGTCCCGGCGTCTCGGCGAGCCGCTCGGCTGGACCGTCCAGGAGGTCGACTACGTACGTGACCTGATGGTTCTGGAAGTCCGATTCCGGCAACCGGAACCTTCCGAACGGGCCGGGGAGTTGATGAGTACGGCACCACGACGCCGCACGACCCGGTCCCGCACGCCTGCCGTCCCCCACCAGAAGGAGACCGTGTGAACCCCGCCGTACGCGCCATCGGACGAGCCGCGCTCGCCGCACACCCCATCTCGCTCGACGAGGTCAACGCACGGGCTCAGCTGCTCGCCCGCTACGACAACAGCTATCTCGTGCCGGTCGAGATCTTCGACGACCTGGCCGCGCTGCTCACGGACCCGCGCCGCGCGTCGGGCCCCTTCCGGGCCCTGAGCATCGGCGGAAAGCGCTGGTTCAGCTACCACTCCACGTACTACGACACCCCCGAGCTCCTGACCTACCACCACCACCGGCAGGGCAGGCGGCTGCGCTACCGCATCCGGGAGCGGGTGTACCAGGACAGCGGTGAGCGGCAGTTCGAGATCAAGCTCAAGAGCGGGCGGGGCGAGACGGTCAAGCACCGCCAGCGCCTGGAGGGCGACGACTACGCCCTCGACGCGGTGCGGCAGGGATTCCTCACGGGCGTCCTGAAGGGTTCGTACGGGATCGACGCGCCGGACGGGCTGACCAAGGCCCTGGTCACGGAGTACCAGCGGGCGACGTTCGTGGCCGACGGGCAGCGGATCACGTGCGATGCCGGTCTCGTGGTGCGGGACCTGGCCACGGGGCGTTCGGTGGCGGCGGACTCCGGGCTCGTCCTGGTGGAGACCAAGACGCAGGGGCATCTGACGGAGGCGGACCGGGTCCTTCACCGGTACGGGGTGCGGGCTGCCGACTTCACGAAGTACTGCGGTGGGTTCGCCGCACTGCGGCCGGAGTTGGGGGTCAATCGGTGGGCTCGGGCGGTGCGGGTCGCGTTCCCGAGGGCGTCGGCGGCCCCGGAGGAAAGGTGAGCGTCACCCGGGTGCCGCTGGCCGCGTCCGACGCTATGGCGAAGGTGCCGCCCGCGTCTTCTGCCGTCCGGCGCGCGATGTCCAGGCCGAGGCCCGTGGAGCCGCCGCCGCTGGTGCCGCGTTCCGCCGCGTAGGTGGGCGGGAGCCCGGGGCCCTCGTCGGCGACCGTGAGCTCGGCGGTTCCCTCCGGGGTGGTGCGGACGGCTATGCGGAACGGGGTGCCTTGGGGGGTGTGGTCGAGGACGTTGCCGATGAGGGCGTCGATGGCGGCGGTGAGGTCGTCTTCGGGGACGGGCACGGGTACGGGGACAGGGGCGGTGGCGGGCGTGGGGCCGGGATCTGGCTGCGGATGGGTCGATGTCTCCGTAGTGGTCTCCGTCGTACGACCCTGGTCCTCCGCCAACGGCAGCCAGAACTCGGCGCGTTCGCGGGCCACGGCCGCCAGGTCCGCGTAAGGGGCGTCCCGGAGCGGGCGGCGGGCCTTGCGGATCACGTCGTCGACGCTGCGTTCCAGGGCGGCGACGTCCGCGGCGATGCGGTGCGCCTCCTCCGTGTCGCGCAGGGTCTCGGCGTCGAGGCGGAGGGCGGCGACGGGGGTGCGGAGGCGGTGGGCGAGGTCGGCGGCGTTCTCGCGTTCGGCGGTGAGGAGTTCGTCGATGCGGGTGGCGAGGTGGTTCAGCTGGCCCGCGACCAGGCGCAGTTCGGGCGGGCCCTCGGGCGTCGCGCGCGCAGTGAGGTCACCCGCGGCGAGACGGTCCGCGGTACGGGCGAGGCGACGGGTCGCGCCGACCAGACGGGCACCCAGGCGGTCGGCGAGGAGCAGCCCGATGAGTACGAGACCGACCCCGATCCCGGCGAGCACGAGCCAGGAGGTCATGGTGCCCGCGTACAACTGCCGCTCGGTGAGCGTCACTTGCACGACTGCCGTGCCGCCGGCCGCGCCCTGGACGGGGACGAGGACCTGGCGGCCTCCGGTGGAGGGTTCGTAGGTGAAGGCGCGTCCGGTGCGGGCCAGGCGGATGGCGTCCGTGGCGCGGGCCCGGGAGCTGTGCCCGGGGTTCGGACCGATGACGGTGCCGTTGGCGAGAAGCAGTGAAGTGGTCGGCAGATCCTGGGTGTTGACGCTCTCGACGGTCTGCTCGGCGGTCTCACGCTCGTCCGCCGTGGCAAGAGCGGGCCCGAGGGCGTGCGCCACCCACTGGGCTCGGGCGGTGGCCTCCGCGGTGGTGCGGTCGGCGGCGTGGGTGCGGGTGAGGAGGGTGAGGGGGACGAGGAGGGCGGTCAGTACGAGGGCGGTGGTGGCTGCGGTGAGAAGAAGAAGGCTGCGACGCATTAGCTGGCCCCTGGGCCTTGGGGGGTGGGGTCTTCCTGGGCGGGGGTGGGCTGGGGCAACGCGCTCGACTGGTGCGTCCCGCTGTTCTGGGGCGGGGCCGTGCCGGTATGGCCGTCCTCGCTATCGTCCGGTGGCCGCGGGGTCGCTTCGGCGGGGGAGTGGCGGGAGCCGTGCTCCGGGCGGACATACCGGCCCGTCCCCTCGCGTGCGTCGCGCGGCTGCGGGTCTTCGGGGGGTGTCAGTTTGACGCCCACCGTGCGGACGGTGTGGAGATAGCGAGGCGCCTGGGCCGTCTCGCCCAGCTTTCTGCGGAGCCAGGAGAGATGGACGTCCACGGTTTTGTCGGCGCCGCCCAGGGGCTGTTGCCACACCTCGGCGAGGAGTTCGCGGCGGGAGACGACTTGGCCGGGGCGCTGGGCGAGGTAGACGAGCAGGTCGAACTCACGGGGGGTGAGGTCGAGGGGCCCGTCGTCCAGGGTGACTTCGCGGGAGGCCGGGGCGATGGTCAGGCCCCCCACCTGCAGGGGCTCCTCCGCCACATCGGCCGCGCCGAGCCGCCGCATGACCGCCTTGATGCGGGCGTCCAGCTGAGCGGCGCCGAACGGCTTGACGATGTAGTCGTCGGCTCCGTCCTCGAGGATCGCCACCATCTCGGGCTCGTCGTCGCGCGCGGTCGCGACGATGACGGGTATGTCGCTGACGGCACGGAGCATCCGCAGGATCTGGGCGCCGTCGACGTCCGGCAGCCCCAGGTCGAGCACGACGAGGTCGGGGTGGGTCGTCACCGCGGCGTCCAGGCCTGCCATGCCGTTCGGGGCGGTGGCGACGGCGTGCCCTTTGTCGCGCAGCGCCCGCACGAGGGCACCGCGAAGCTGGGGATCGTCCTCCACGACGAGAAGATGGGCCATACATCCACCGTAGTCAGGTGCTTTGGGCAGCCCTTAACCGGGCGTTAGGAAACTGTGCGGCACAGTGGCCGGATGAGGAAGTGGCGGAACGCGGTGGTGACCGCGGCATGGGTGGGCGTGGGAACGGCCGCGGGAGCGCTGGGCGCTTGGCAGTTGGCCACGGCGGACAGCGGCGGCGCGGCACACAGCCGCCCCTTGGACGAGGGGGCGGTGGAGCGGGCACTGGCGGCGACATCGGCATCGGCATCACCCCCCAAGTCGCCTTCCGCGTCGCCGTCCCCCACGAAGAGCGCGCCCTCGAAGGCACCGTCCGACCGGTCGACGCTGCGGTTCACGGGTGGATCGGCGACGGTCGAGTGCCGGGCGGACGGGACGGTGTATCTCGTCTCGTGGAGCCCGGCGGACGGCTTCCACATCGACGACGACGTGGAGCGTGGCCCGGGTGCGGTGGCCCGCCTGGAGGCCGAGCCGAGCGACGACGACGATGACGAACAGGACGATCTGCCGTACGAGATCCGCTGCGGGGATGGGGGAAAGCCGCGGGCGGCGGTGGTGGCGGACGCGGATGACGACTAGCCCGTCCGGGGATTCCCCCAGCCCGTCCGGCGTTTGAGGACGAACTCGGCGGAGCCGGTGATGACGGCAACCAAGGCCCCCGCGCCGGAGCGGGTTTTCGGGAAGGGGCGGGGTCGGGGACAAATCCACGCCCCGATGCCGAGCACCGGTGGATGGGTGGGTGGGTAGGTAGGTAGATGGACGAGGCCCCCGCCCGCGGGGGACGCGGAGCCGCCCCCGACACACTGTCCAGTGCCCCCCACCCCCGCGAAACAGACCGCCCATGTCGAGTCCACACCGTGGACATTTACCCTCGCCCACATGACCCCTCAGCCGAACCCCCAGGTCGGCGCCGCCGTCAAGGCGGCGGACCGCGCACACGTATTCCACTCCTGGTCCGCACAGGACCTGATCGACCCCCTCGCCGTAGCCGGCGCCGAGGGCTCGTACTTCTGGGACTACGAAGGCAACCGCTACCTCGACTTCACCAGCGGCCTCGTCTTCACGAACATCGGATACCAGCACCCGAAGGTCGTCGCCGCGATCCAGGAGCAGGCGGCGACGATGACGACCTTCGCCCCCGCCTTCGCCGTGGAAGCCCGCTCCGAGGCCGCACGCCTCATCGCCGAGCGGACCCCCGGCGACCTCGACAAGATCTTCTTCACCAACGGCGGCGCCGAGGCCGTGGAGAACGCGACCCGCATGGCGCGTCTGCACACCGGCCGCCCTAAGATCCTCTCCGCCTACCGCTCGTACCACGGCGCCACCTCCGCCGCGATCAACCTCACCGGCGACCCCCGCCGCTGGCCCTCCGACAACGGCTCGGCGGGCGTCGTCCACTTCTGGGCGCCGTTCCTCTACCGCAGCGCCTTCTACGCCGAGAACGAGCAGCAGGAGTGCGAGCGCGCCCTCCAGCACCTCGAGGACACGATCGCCTTCGAGGGGCCCGCGACCATCGCGGCGATCATCCTCGAATCCGTCCCCGGCACGGCCGGCATCATGCTCCCGCCGCCGGGCTACCTCGCCGGCGTACGCGAGATCTGCGACCGGCACGGCATCGTCTTCATCCTGGACGAGGTCATGGCGGGCTTCGGGCGTACGGGCAAGTGGTTCGCGGCGGACAACTTCGACGGCGGCATCGTGCCCGACCTGCTGACCTTCGCGAAGGGCGTGAACTCGGGCTACGTCCCGCTGGGCGGTGTGGCGATCTCCTCCGCCATCGCCGAGACGTTCGCCCGCAGGCCCTACCCCGGCGGTCTCACGTACTCCGGCCACCCGCTGGCCTGCGCGGCGGCCGTGGCGACGATCAACGCCATGGAGGACGAGGGCATCGTCGAGAACGCGGCCCGCGTCGGCAGGGAGATCATCGCCCCCGCCCTGGCGGAGCTGGCCGACCGGCACCCGAGCGTCGGCGAGGTCCGTGGCCTCGGCATGTTCTGGGCGCTGGAACTGGTCAAGGACAAGGAGACCCGCGAGCCCCTCGTCCCGTACAACGCCACGGGCGAGGCGAACGCCCCGATGGCGGCGTTCGGCGCCGCCGCGAAGAAGCAGGGCCTGTGGCCCTTCATCAACATGAACCGCACCCACGTGGTGCCGCCGTGCAACATCACGGACACGGAGGCGAAGGAGGGCCTGGCGGCGCTGGACGCGGCGCTGACGGTGGCGGACGAACACACCGCGTAACCCGGGCCCCGCCTTGCCGACCGCTTCGCGGCGAATCTCTCCCTCCCACCCATGACCCCGGGCAATCGGGTGGGTGGGCGGGAAAGATCCGCCGCGAAGCGGCGGCACGGACGCAAACGGCCCCGCACCCGAGAACGGCCCCACCCCCGGCCTCCGGAATCGGCCCCGGCCCCCGGGAACCCCGACCGCGTAGTCTGACGTGCTCGTAAGCAAACGACGACCACCAAGACGACGACTCCCCGAGGGAACCTAGATGCCCGGCACCGACGGCCCCGCCGGCCCCGCCGTCATCCGCAGCACTCTGCGCCAGCAGATCGCCGACGCGCTGCGCGACGAGATCCTCGGCGGCCGTCTGGAGCCGGGCCAGGAGTTCACGGTCAAGGAGATCGCCGAGCAGTACGGCGTCTCCGCGACCCCGGTCCGCGAGGCCCTGGTGAACCTCGCCGCGCAAGGCCTCCTCGACGCCGACCAGCACCGCGGCTACCGCGTCCACGAGCACTCCCTCGCGGACTACCGCAGCATGCTCCAGGCCCGCGGCCTCATCTCCGACGGAATCTTCCGCGACCTCGCGAAGAACGGCACCCCGCTGGGACCCAAGCCCCACAAGGAAGCCACCGCCGCGCTCCTCTCCGTACGCCGCCGGGGCGAGGAAGCCGCACGCGCCGCCTGCGCGGGCGACCTGAACGTCCTCATCGGCTACGACCTCCGCTTCTGGCGCGAGCTCAGCGCCCTCTTCGGCAACCCCTACCTCTCGGACTTCCTGCACCGCATCCGCGTCCAGTCCTGGGTCTGCGCCGTCACCTACCTCCGCCGCGCCGTCGAGGACGGCGACGGCGACCTGCGCGGCACCCTCTGGGCCCGGCACACCGAGCTCGTCGACGCCCTCGCGCACCGCGACCCCAAGGCCGCGCACGCGATCGTCGCCGAGTACAACGCCCACTCACTGGAACTCATCGAGCGGCTGGCCGCTGCATGAGCGTGGATCTGACCGTCGTCGTCCCCGCCTACAACGAGGAGCGGCGCCTGGCCCCCACGCTCGCCGCGATCCGGGCGTACCTGGAAGAAGGCGACGAGGACGGGTACGCGCCCGGCGGCCGGACCCGGTGGGAGCTGATCGTCGTGGACGACGGCTCCACCGACGCCACCCTGGACATCGCCGCCGACGCCGAGGCCGCCGACCCCCGCGTCCAGCTCATCCACTCCGACCGCAACCTCGGCAAGGGCCACGCCCTGCGCCTCGGCGTCCTCGCCTCGCGCGGCGACCGCGTACTGATCACCGACGCCGATCTGGCCACCCCCATCGAGGAACTGGAGTGCCTAGACAAGGCGCTCGCCGACGGCCACGCGGCGGCGATCGGCTCCCGCGCCCGCCCCGGCGCGACGATCGAGAGCCACCAGCACCGCCTGCGCCAGCTCCTGGGCCGTACCGGCAACTTCCTGATACGAACGGTCGCCGTCCCCGGAGTCCGCGACACCCAGTGCGGCTTCAAGCTCTTCGACGGCGACCGTGCCCGTGAAGCCTTCGCCGCCTCGCGCCTGCGCGGCTGGGGCATAGACGTCGAGATACTGCAGTACTTCCGCCGCTCCGGCTGGCCCGTCGCCGAGGTGCCGGTGCGCTGGGCGCACCAGGAGGGCTCGAAGGTCCGCCCGTTCGACTACGTGCGGGTCCTCGCCGAGCTGACCTCGCTGAAGGCGCGTACCGTCCGCCCGGCGGATCTGCTCGCCGCGGCGCTCTTCCTGGCCATGGCGGTCACCCTCTACTCGGGCCGCTGGATCGCACCGGGCGACCGCTATCTGCCGGACTCCCTCCAGGACCAGAACCAGTGGGAGTGGTTCTTCGCGGTGACGGCGGACAACGTCCGCCACCTCCAGAACCCCCTCTTCACGACCCTCCAGAACTTCCCCGACGGCGTGAACCTCATGGCCAACACGGTCATGCTCGGCCTCTCCGTCCCCTTCGCCCCCGTGACCTGGCTCTTCGGCCCCGCGGTCGCCCTGAACGCGGCGATGACGCTGGGCCTGGCCGCGACCGCCCTCGCCTGGTACTGGCTGATCGTCCGACGCCTCGTACGGCACCGGGGCGCGGCAGCCGTCGGCGCGGCGCTCGCGGCCTTCGCGCCACCGATGATCAGCCACGCCCACGCCCACCCGAACTTCATGGTCCTGTTCATGATCCCGCTGATCATCGACAGGGCCCTGCGGCTCTGCGAGGGCACGAACGGGGGCACGAGAGTCGTACGGGACGGGGTCGTCCTCGGCCTCTTCACCACCTACCAGATCTTCCTCGGCGAAGAGCCGCTGCTGCTCGCGGCGGTGGGCATGGTGCTGTTCGCGGCGGCCTACGGGCTGGTGCGCAGAGACGTGGCGAGGGCCGCGTTCCGCCCCCTGGCGCGCGGCCTCGGCGTAGCCGTGGCGGTCACCGTGCCGCTGGTCGCCTTCCCGCTGTACTGGCAGTTCTTCGGGCCGCAGAGCTACACGAGCGTGCTGCACGGCGACGACGCGGGCAACAGCCCGCTCGCGCTGCTCTCCTTCGCGGAACGCTCGCTCGCGGGCAACGAGAAGACCGCGGGCGCCCTCGCCCAGAACCCCACCGAACAGAACGCGTTCTACGGCTGGCCCCTGGTCGCCCTCGCCTTCGCGATCGTCGTACGTTTCTGGGAGCGGGCGGTGGTGAAGGCGCTGGCGTTCACGGCCGTCGCCGCGGCGCTGCTCTCCCTGGGCCCGAAGTTCCGCATCCCGCTGACGGACGTCGTGCTGCCGGGCCCGTGGAAGGTCCTCGCGCACGCGCCCCTCTTCGAGTCGGTCATCGAGTCGCGGGTGGCGATGGTGTGCGCTCCGGCGCTCGGCATGCTGGTGGCGCTGACGCTGGCCCGGCTGCTGGCCCCCCTCCGGATGACGGCCGCACGGTACGCGGGCGTGGCCGCGGTCGCCCTCGCGCTGCTGCCGATCGTGCCGGCGCCGCTGCGGGCGGTGGAGCGGGCAGAGGTTCCCGATTTCGTCGCCGACGGGACCTGGCGGCAGTACGTGGGGGAGGGCGAGTCCCTCGTACCGGTACCGCTCCCGGACCCGTCCGGCGCGGAGGCGCTGCACTGGCAGACCACCGCTGACCTGGGCTTCCGCCTCCCCGGCGGCTACTTCAACGGCCCGTGGGGTCCGGACCGCGTGGGTATCTACGGAGCCTCGCCCCGCAACACGTCGAACCTGCTGCGGGACGTCCGCGCGGCGGGGCGCGCACCGCAGATCACGGACGCGTGGCGCAGGGCGGCCCGCGAGGACCTGGCGTACTGGAACGCGGGAGTGCTGGTCCTGGTCCCCCAGCCGCACGACGCCGCACTGCGGGTGACGGTGGAGGAACTCCTTGACCGCCCCGGAAAGTGGGTAGACGGGGTGTGGATCTGGGATCTGCACGGGGGCAGCTAGGGGGCACCCGCCCGGACTACGCTGCCTGAACGCGAGGAACGTCCGATGTCCGACATGAGCCCGGCATCATCCTGACCTGAGCCCGACCTGAGGAGCACCCTTGGCCTGTGACCTGTGGCTGGTCCCGCTAGTCGACGTGCTGTGCCACAGCCCCGACAATCCCTTCGCGGAGGAGATCGCGACGTACGACAAGGCGCTGCACGAGGCCGGGATGCCCCCCGTCCCCGTCTTCGCCTACATGCCGGGCCTGTCCGGCGACGTGGCCCCGGTGGCGGGCTTCGACTACGACGCGCTGCATTTCCTGCGCCGGGCGTATCTGCTCCAGGTCTGCGGCCTGGAGGTCACGCCGGTGGACGAACTGGGCGGGGACTACGAGCAGTTGCTCGAAATGTTCGACACGACGGCCCAGCAGTCGCATCTGGTCTGGCACTACGACCACGCGGGTGCGTACGTCCCGGTGGATTTCCCGTCCCCCCTCTCCAACGACGAACTGCTGGCGGGCGGCGGCCCCTTGGGCTCGGCGCAGGCGCTGCTGAGGGAGCTGGAGTTCGTGGCGCCGTCCATCGGCATCGACGCGGCGAACCCTCCGCGCCCCCCGACTCCACCCGATGCCCCCACGTCCCTGGAGGAACCGGCGGCCCCGGCCCCTCCGGACGACAGCCCCTTCGCAAGGGAACGCCACGTATGGCTGGGCCTGCACGCGGCAACGACCAGGAGCTTGGCGCAGGGCTCAATGATCATCTACAGCTGATCCCGATCTCCGGCCCGTCCGGCGTTCGAGGACCGGGGTCTGGGGCGAAGCTCCAGGCCCCCCGGGGCTCCTCACCGGGCCTCAGGCGGCCGCTGGCGAGGCATATTGGGCCGGGCCCCGGGCGGCAGCGCGGCCCGCAGCGGGACGACCCCGGCCTCCCCCCGGGAGGCCGGAACCACCGCCTGCATGGCCAACGGCGCGGGCCCCGACCGGAACTCCACCATCCAGTCCGCGGTCTCGGACCGCACGAGCTCGGTCACGTCCTCCGAGAACCGCCGCAGCACCCCCAGGCACCGCTCGGCGGCCTCACTGGCAGTCCCCTCGGTGGGCCCGAGCACCTCCCGGACGCTCTCCGACGCCCAGTCGAACTGGAGCACCTGCAGCCGCCGCTGCACGGCCTGCGCGGTGGCCACGTCCCGCATCCACCCGGAGGTCAGGCCGAAGAACCGGTCGCAGGCGAGACACGCGACGCCCGCGAGCAGCGAGACGAACCCCCAGGTGGCGACGCCCTCCACCGCCCCCGCCAGATCGAGCAGCGGAAACACCCCCGCGCCCACGGCCCCCACCGCCGCCCCGGCCCGCGCGAACCGCGCCCCGCACCGCTTCCACGCCCGGTCGGACAGGTACCACTCCGCGGTGTTGAGCGCGCCCCGCTCCACCCACCGGTACAACTCGTCGAGCCGGTCCGCGGGCTCCCCCCAGTCGCCGAGGGGGAAGGTCCGCCCGGTCAGATCCCCGAGCCGCGCACGGTCCGCGCCACCGGAAGCGCTCTGCCGCGCATCGGCGCCCGCTCCGGCACCCGCCCCGGCACCCTGCCCCTCATGTGGCTGGGGCACCCCCTCGGGCTGCATCTCCGGCTGGCTCACCCGGCACTCCCTCTACCTCTACGAGATCCCTGACTGTCCCTGCGGCGGTTCCGTACAGTGCGCGCGCCGTGACACCTGGTGCTGATGCGGCTGATGTCATCTGCTCATGCGCAGCCCCAGTCCTACCGCCCAATGGGTGGCCCTGAGCCCGTTTTCGCGGTATTTCCGCCCGGAAGAGGTGCTTGATCAGGTATAGGAGTACGGCTGATCTCACTCGAAAGAGTGCTGGGGCGAGGGCACCCCCGACCACGTAGGCTCATTCCAGGTGGAAAACCCACCGTAAATACCTGCACAAACAACCTCAGAAGACCTGAGACAGGAGCTGATCGTGATCCCCGGTGGTGGCCAGCCCGACATGCAGCAGCTGCTCCAGCAGGCCCAGAAGATGCAGCAGGACCTCGCGACCGCGCAGGAGGAGCTCGCGCGCACCGAGGTCGAAGGCCAGGCGGGCGGCGGTCTCGTCAAGGCGACGGTCACCGGCTCCGGTGAGCTGCGCGGCCTCGTGATCGACCCCAAGGCGGTCGACCCTGAGGACACCGAGACCCTCGCGGACCTGGTCGTCGCGGCGGTCCAGGCGGCGAACGAGAACGCGCAGACGCTCCAGCAGCAGAAGCTGGGCCCGCTCGCGCAGGGCCTGGGCGGCGGAGGCATCCCGGGCCTTCCCTTCTAAGAGGGCCGCAGGCCAACTACCGTACGTACCGAAGTGTGATACTCGGCAAAAGAAAAGCAGGAAAGGCCCCCCGTGTACGAAGGCGTGGTTCAGGACCTCATCGACGAGTTGGGCAGGCTGCCCGGCGTCGGTCCCAAGAGCGCGCAGCGGATCGCCTTCCACATCCTGCAGACGGAGCCGACGGACGTACGGCGCCTCGCGCACGCCCTCCTTGAGGTGAAGGACAAGGTCCGCTTCTGCGCGACCTGTGGCAACGTCGCGCAGGAAGAGCTCTGCAACATCTGCCGCGACCCGCGCCGCGACCTCAGCGTCATCTGTGTGGTCGAGGAGCCGAAGGACGTCGTGGCGATCGAGCGTACGCGCGAGTTCCGCGGGAAGTACCACGTACTGGGTGGGGCGATCAGCCCCATCGAAGGGGTCGGCCCGGACGATCTGCGTATACGAGAGCTGCTGGCGCGGCTCGCGGACGGCGCGGTCACCGAGCTGATCCTCGCCACGGACCCGAACCTGGAGGGCGAGGCCACGGCGACGTACCTCGCACGCATGATCAAGCCCATGGGCCTGAAGGTCACCCGCCTGGCCAGCGGGCTCCCTGTCGGGGGAGATCTGGAATACGCGGACGAGGTCACCCTGGGCCGCGCCTTCGAGGGGAGACGACTCCTAGATGTCTAAGAAGCAGCAAGAGAAGTCAGCAGACCTGGAAGCAACGCTCACCTCCGATCCGGTCGCGTCCCCGGAAGCGGTCGTCGTCCCCGAGCCGATCATCGCGGCCGATCCGACGGTCCTCCTGCACGCCTCCGCCCAGGACCCGGACTCCTTCGCGGTGCAGATCTCGGACCAGATCGGGAGCTTCATCGTCGCGGTGACGGAGGTGGCGAAGGGCGACGAGCCGGACTCGGCCGTCCCCTTCCTCCTCCTGGAGGTCTCCCAACTCCTCCTGGCCGGCGGCCGCCTGGGCGCGCACGAGGACATCGTCCCCGACGAGCGCTACGAACCGGACCTCGGCCCGGAGCGTGACGTGGACGACCTGCGTGAGCGCCTGGCGGCCATGCTGGAGCCGATCGACGTCTACTCCGAGGTCTTCGACCCGTACGAGCCCCGCAAGGCTCCCGTGGCCTGCCGCATCTCGGACGACCTGGCAGACGTGGTGGCCGACCTCTCCCACGGCCTGGCCCACTACCGGGCGGGCCGCACCACGGAAGCCCTGTGGTGGTGGCAGTTCTCGTACTTCTCGAACTGGGGCTCCACGGCATCCGGCGCCCTGCGGGCCCTCCAGTCCCTGGTGGCCCACGTCCGCCTGAACCAGCCCCTGGAGGACCTCAACGGCCTCGACACGGACGAGGACTTGGCGGAGGACGCACTGGCCGAGGCGGCGGGCAAGGTCATGGCCGAGGAGATCGCCGGACCCTTGGGCCTGCGCTCGGTGCAGTAACGGACCGCTGCCCGTGCCACCCCCGCCGTCCTCACTGGTCATGCCCCCGGAGCCCCCGGACGCAACTTCCGCCACAGCGACCACGTCGTGGTGCCCCAGGCCCACGCGCCGACGACCAGCACCACGACCTTGGTCCAGAACCAGAGGGACGCGGGCTCCGGATCGCTGACCAGGTCGATGCCCCACCAGAGCAGTCCCGCGGTGAACAGGACGGTGGGCAGCACCTCCGCCCGTGCCGCGCGCCGCGCCTTGCCCGGCCCTTCGCTGAGCCGTAGCGCGTAGACCTCGATGTCCCCGAACTCGCCCTCGGCGCTTCCGCCCGAGGCGGCGAGATGGTCCCGCGCCTCGGCCACGCGGCGCCGGGCGTCGCTCGCGGACACGCCGTGCCGCCCCCGCAGCAACGCGGAGAGCCGCGTCAGCCAGGCCTCGTCGTCACTCCCTATCGCGTCGCCAGGCACGGCCCGCCCGCGGAACCAGCGTCCGACGGGCCCAGGGGGAAGGCGCCACCCCAGCACTCCGAGCAGCGCGCCGACGACGAACAACGAGGGCGCGGGAACGCTCACTTCGGGCCCTCGGGGCACGACGGTGAACCCCGTGGCACAGGCGACGACAAGCACCGCGGCACAAGCCATGGCAACCCGCCCGGCCCGCAGCCGGCCCGCCGCGCGCAGCTCGGGGATGACGCCGGTCACCAGCACGACGAGCACGGCGAGCAACAGCCCGGCCCCGCCGGTGGGCCAGCCGACCGGAATCCAGAGCCCGTCACTGATCCACAACACGGCACCGAACAGCGCGACTTGACCACCGGCAAGCAGCAACGAGCTGGTGAACCGGTCACCGGCGGCGAAGCCTTCGACGTCCACGGAACTGCGATGCGCCTCGTCGATCCGCTCGGCGGCCACGGCGTCGGCGTACGCCGAGGGGTCGCCGAGAACCTCCCGAACGGGGAGCCCCGCCTCGGCCGCCGTCAGCCGAGCCTCCTCCAGCACCTGCGCGGCGAGCCCGTCGGGAGGCGTGTGCCCCAGAGCCAACGCGAGCTCGAACTCGGCGGCCCACTGCGCGTCGTCGCCGCTGAGCCGGTCAGGCTTCGGCGCCTTGCCGTCCGTACGAATCATCGTCTTCCCCCAGTCCTTGTCGACTCTCCGAGCCTTCTATGTCCTCTGCGCCCTCGGCACCACCGGCCAGGGCAGTCACCACCCCGTCGAAGTGGCGCCAGGCGCGGTACTCGACGACCAGCCGCTCGCGTCCCGCTTCGGTGAGGCGGTAGTACTTCCGCCCGGGGCCGCCCTCGCCCGCGCTCCAGCGGATGTCGACGGCGCCTTCCTCCTCCAGCCTGGTCAGGGCCGGATAGAGGGTCGCCGCCTTGGCGTTGGTCAGCCCGGCGGCGCCCAACTCCTGAAGCAGCGCGTACCCGTAGCTCTCGCCCCGCTCCAGCATTCCGAGCAGACACAACGGCAGCGCCGCACGCAGCCAAGCGGAACTGACCTCCGCCACCTGCCTCGCCTCCCCGACTAGTTGAGTTTTTAGAATAGTCGCAACCTCAGACATCCGCCACCCCCCCGTCGCGGGCCTGTGACCCGCCCCACTTTCGGAGTGCTCCACTCGCCAGCGGGCATGTGCCAAGCCGAGCGGTCGAAACGTACGTCCCGAGCAGCGGGCGCGTATGCCGGTGGATGATCACGGAGTGGGCGGGACATCTCACGATGTGATATCTGCGAGGCGAATTTCGGCCGCTCGTTAGACTGAGCCGACCGCAGCAGTGCGGTAAGAGACGGACTGAGCGAGGAGCGCACGTGAGCCTTGTCGTGCAGAAGTACGGAGGCTCCTCCGTAGCCGATGCCGAAGGCATCAAGCGGGTCGCCAAGAGGGTTGTCGACGCCAAGAAGAACGGCCATCAGGTCGTTGTCGTGGTGTCCGCCATGGGTGACACGACGGATGAGTTGATCGATCTTGCCGGGCAGGTGTCCCCGATCCCTGCCGGGCGTGAATTCGACATGCTGCTGACCGCAGGGGAGCGGATCTCCATGGCGCTGCTTGCCATGGCGATCAAAAACCTGGGTCACGCGGCCCAGTCGTTCACGGGCAGCCAGGCCGGTGTCATCACCGACTCCGTGCACAACAAGGCGCGGATCATCGATGTCACGCCGGGCCGCATCCGGGCCTCGATCGACGAGGGCAACATCGCCATCGTCGCCGGGTTCCAGGGTGTCAGCCAGGAGGGCAAGAACATCACCACGCTCGGTCGTGGTGGGTCCGACACGACCGCTGTCGCCCTCGCTGCCGCCCTCGACGCCGAGGTCTGCGAGATCTACACGGACGTCGACGGTGTCTTCACCGCCGACCCCCGTGTGGTGAAGAAGGCCCAGAAGATCGACTGGATCTCGTTCGAGGACATGCTGGAGCTCGCGAGTTCCGGGTCCAAGGTGCTGCTCCACCGCTGTGTGGAGTACGCACGCCGTTACAACATCCCGATCCACGTCAGGTCGTCCTTCAGTGGGCTTCAGGGCACATGGGTCAGCAACGAACCGCAAGGGGACCGCAAGGTGGAGCAGGCCATCATCTCCGGTGTCGCGCACGACACCTCGGAGGCCAAGATCACGGTCGTCGGCGTGCCGGACAAGCCGGGTGAGGCCGCCTCGATCTTCCGCGCCATCGCGGATTCCGGGGTCAACATCGACATGATCGTGCAGAACGTGTCGGCCGCCTCGACCGGGCTCACGGACATCTCGTTCACGCTGCCCAAGGCCGAGGGCCGCAAGGCGATCGACGCGCTGGAGAAGACCCGCGCGACCACCGGCTTCGACTCCCTTCGCTACGACGACCAGATCGCCAAGATCTCGCTGGTCGGCGCGGGTATGAAGACGAACCCCGGCGTCACCGCCGCCTTCTTCGAGGCGCTCAGCGACGCGGGCGTGAACATCGAGCTGATCTCGACCTCCGAGATCCGCATCTCGGTCGTGACCCGCGCCGATGACGCGAACGAGTCCGTCCGCGCCGTGCACACCGCCTTCGGCCTCGACTCCGACACGGACGAGGCCGTGGTCTATGGAGGCACCGGGCGATGACCGGAAAGCCGACGCTCGCGGTCGTCGGAGCGACCGGGGCCGTCGGCGCGGTCATGCTCCAGATCCTGTCGCAGCACGCCGACATCTGGGGCGAGATCCGACTCGTGGCCTCACCGCGCTCGGCGGGCAAGAAGCTGTCCGTGCGCGGTGAGGAGGTCGAGGTCCTCGGCCTGGCCGAGGACGTCTTCGACGGCGTCGACGTGGCCATGTTCGACGTGCCCGACGAGGTCAGCGCGCAATGGGCTCCCATCGCCGCGTCCAAGGGCGTCGTGGTGGTCGACAATTCCGCCGCCTTCCGGATGGACCCGGACGTGCCGCTGGTCGTCCCGGAGGTCAATCCGCATGCCGCGCGCGTACGCCCGCGCGGCATCGTCGCGAACCCCAACTGCACGACCCTGTCGATGATCGTGGCCGTCGGCGCGCTGCACGCCGAGTTCGGCCTGCGCGAGCTGATCGTCTCCTCGTACCAAGCGGTCAGCGGGGCCGGACGGGACGGCGTCGACACGCTGCGGCGCCAGATGAAGCTGGTGGCGGGCTCGGAGCTCGGCACAAGCCCCGGTGACGTACGACGCGCTGTCGGCGACGACACCGGGCCCTTCCCCGAGCCCGTGGCGCTGAACGTGGTGCCGTGGGCCGGGACGCTGCGGGACGACGGCTGGTCGTCCGAGGAGATGAAGGTGCGGGACGAGTCCCGCAAGATCCTCGGCCTGCCCGACCTCAAGGTCGCGGCCACCTGCGTACGCGTGCCGGTCGTGACCACCCACTCGCTGACCGTCCACGCGCGCTTCGAGGACGAGGTCACGGTGGACCGGGCGCGCGAGATCCTGGCGACCGCTCCGGGCGTCGTGCTCTTCGACAATCCGGCCGCGGGCGAGTTCCCGACGCCCGCCGACGTGGTGGGGACCGATCCCACCTGGGTGGGCCGGGTGCGGCGCGCGCTGGACGATCCGACGGCCCTCGAACTCTTCGTGTGCGGGGACAATCTGCGCAAGGGGGCCGCGCTGAACACGGCCCAGATCGCGGAGCTGGTGGCGGGGGAGTTCACCACGTGAGGCTTCTCCTGATGGGGCAGACCGGTTCAGACCGGGCCTGAGTGATCCCCGGCATGAAAGCGTTTGTGGGATCTGTGTAAGTTCTGTGTCCAACTTGGTGGCCAGGATCGCTTGAACTGGACCATTGCCGCGTTCGAAGATTCGCAATATTCGTCCCCGTCCCACTGCAACCGGCAGCCGGGCGGGGCGCGTCTTTGCGATCGCCCTCCCGGGGGCATGACCTGAGCGCTGCGAAAATTGGGCATAGGGGAAGAGCTGGTACGCATGGGGGCAATTGATGCATCGTCACCGACACCGACGATGCCTGCCGCAAACGCGCCGCGTGATGCGTACAACCCTCCAGGGGGTAAGCGTGTCCAACAGGCGTGGCAGAGGTTCTCGATTTCACAGCGGTTCAGGCGAGGGGCGCGTCCCTGCGTCCGCCTCGCCGTCCCCGTGCGCCCGCCGGCATGCCGGTGATCGCCCCCATGCCCACCACGAGATCGGCCCGCATCCCGGCGCAGCGCGAGGGCGCTGAGGAGACGATGAGCGCGGGCACCACGGTCGACCACCTGACCGAGACCTATCGCGCCCATTACCGGTCGCTCCTCGGCCTGGCGGCGCTGCTTCTCGACGACACCGCGTCCTGCGAGGACGTCGTGCAGGAGGCGTTCATCCGGGTGCACTCGGCGCGCAAACGCGTGCGGGACCCGGAGAAGACGCTCGCCTATCTGCGCCAGACCGTCGTGAACCTCTCGCGGTCCGCGCTGCGGCGCCGGATCCTCGGGCTGAAGCTGCTCTCGAAGCCGATGCCGGACATGGCGAGCGCGGAGGAGGGTGCGTACGACCTCCTTGAGCGGGACGAGCTGATCAAGGCCATGCGCGGCCTCCAGCGCCGCCAGCGCGAAGTCCTGGTCCTGCGGTACTTCGCGGACATGACCGAGGCGCAGGTCGCCGAGACCCTGGGCATATCGCTCGGTTCGGTGAAGGCGTACGGCTCGCGCGGGATCGCGGCTCTGCGGGTCGCCATGGAGGCACCGGCATGAGCAAGCAGGAGTACGGGCGTGAGCACGATGAGAACGCCGAGTTTGAGCAGCATGCTGGGGACGAAACTGTGAAACACGGCCAGGGCGACGAGCCCACCGCGTCCGAGCGTGAAGTCGATGCCGCGGCGGACGAAGCTGCGCCGGACGAAGCTGCGTCGGACGAAGATGTATCGGGGGATGTCGCGCCGGACGATGCTCCGGCGGACACCGCATCCGAAGCCGCGTCCGAAGCCGCGTCCGAAGCCGCGTCCGAAGCCGCATCGGATACCGCATCGGTTTCTGCCTTGGGGTCCGTCTTCGACGGTGAGAGCGGCTCCGACGAGCTGGCGCTGCGCAGGCTGATGCGTTCGGCCGTGCAGGAGATCGAGCCGAGGGACAGCGCCCTGGAGCGGCTGCGGCATGCGGTGCCCGCCCGGCGGGCGCGCAAGCGTCAGGCCGTGGTTGGCATGGCCGCCGCCGCGCTCTTCATCGGCACCGCCATCCCCGCTCTCGTACACGTGACGAACTCCGGCGGCGGCTCGGACGACCGGCCGTCGATCGCGGGCAACAGCGAGCAGACGCAGGGCGGTTCCAGTCAGGGCAAGGGTCCTGACGGCGGGGAGAAGGGCGAGGGCAGCGGCTCCGGCCCCTCCAAGTCCAAGGACAAGAAAGACAAGAAGGACAAGAAGGACGGCAAGGGGAAGGGCGCGTCCAGTGGCGGCGCGACCGGTGGCCCCGACCCGTCGGGCACAGAATCCGCCGGCTCGCCTGCCTGCGCGGTGGACCAGCTCGGCGACGCAGGCGGTAGCGCGGGTGCGGCGGAGGCCGACGGCAAGGTGTACGGCAGCTTCCGCATCGCCAACGTATCCGGCAGCAGCTGTACGGTCAGCGCCCCCGGCAGCGTGAGCACGTCGACGACGGGGGCGGCCGATCCCGCGAAGGTCGGCGTCATCGACCACGTCGCGGGCGACGCGGCCACGGGGCTTCCGGACCCGGCTCAGGCGGTCAGCTCGCTGGTCCTCCAGCCGGGCGCCGCGTACGAGGTGAAGTTCGCCTGGGTGCCTTCCGAGGCGTGTCCGCCGGACGGCGGCGGCGATCCTTCGCCCGACCCGACTCCGACGGAGGGCGGCGCGGACGGCGGTACGCCGGGCGGTGTCGAGCCCCAGATGGTGCGCGAGGACGGCGGCGTCCTCGACGGCGGAGTGACGGTTTCCCTGACGGCCCCCGCGGGCTCACCGGCGGCGGGCGCGACGATCCCCAACGCGTGCGCGGGGACGGTCTACCGGACGGGGATGCTGTCCGCTTCGTAGCCGAAGCGACTGCCAGGACGCCGGCCGGGCTGGGCCCTTCG
>NZ_JBHUZJ010000054.1:0-61900 GCF_042667685.1 Streptomyces sp. NPDC057302
ACCCATTGGTTCCGGCCACCCCGGCGTTACGTTTCTGCTCAATTGCCCCTTGAGGGATCAGACGTCGTCGTGGGCGACTGCCCGGCGCGCGTCCGCGTCCAGGACGCCCCAGCTGATCAGCTGCTCGGTGAGAACCGAGGGCGACTGGTCATAGATCACGGCGAGGGTGCGCAGGTCGTCCTGGCGGATCGAGAGCACCTTGCCGTTGTAGTCACCGCGCTGCGACTGGATCGTGGCGGCATACCGCTGCAGCGGTCCTGCCTTCTCGGCCGGGACGTGCGCGAGGCGCTCCAGGTCGAGGACGAGCTTGGGCGGCGGCTCGGCCGCACCGCCCGGAGCGGTGCCGGGCAGCAGCTCCTGGACCGGGACGCCGTAGAAGTCCGCCAGCTCGGCAAGGCGCTGTACGGTCACGGCGCGGTCGCCGCGTTCGTACGAACCGACCACGACCGCCTTCCAGCGTCCCTGGGACTTCTCTTCGACACCGTGAAGGGAAAGGCCCTGCTGGGTACGGATGGCGCGGAGTTTGGCCCCGAGCTGTTTGGCGTATTCGCTGGACATATAGCTCCCCGGACGAAGAACGGTAACTCACTGTGAGGTTACGCAGCGTTACTTGGGTGCGTCAAGCCGAATGGTCCGTACCGACCCCTCCCAGGGGGGTCGTGACCGGCGACGTTGTCGTTGCTGGTAGCGTGGATGGCGCAATTTCGACGTCCTTTAAGGTCCGTCCCGTGAGGCGGAGAAGGAGGTCCGTTTCATATGGACTCGCACGACACGAACGAACCCGATGTCGCCCGGCCCGTGCTCGAAGGCCCGGACATCGCACGGGTGTTGACCCGAATCGCGCACGAGATCGTCGAGCGCGCCAAAGGCGCCGAAGACGTGGTGCTGCTCGGCATTCCCACCCGCGGCGTCTTCCTCGCCCGGCGACTCGCCGAGAAGCTCGAAGAAATCACCGGACGCACGATCCCGGTTGGCTCACTCGACATCACGATGTACCGCGACGATCTGCGCATGCATCCGCCGCGCGCACTGGCCCGCACCGAGATCCCCGCTGACGGCATCGACGGCCGCCTCGTCGTCCTCGTGGACGACGTGCTCTTCTCCGGCCGCACCATCCGCGCCGCCCTCGACGGCCTGAACGACATCGGCCGACCGCGCGCGGTCCAGCTCGCCGTCCTCGTCGACCGGGGCCACCGCGAACTTCCGATCCGCGCCGATTACGTCGGCAAGAACCTCCCCACGTCGTTGCGGGAGACGGTCAAGGTCCAGCTCGCCGAGGAGGACGGCCGCGACGCCGTGCTGCTCGGTGCCAAGCCCGCTTCCGCGTAGGACCGGCTTCCCTGCGGACCCGGGGCACAGCCCTGCGCGTCCGCATGCCCGCAAACCTCCCCATGACGGAGTAAACCCAGATGATGCGACACCTCATCTCGGCCGCCGACCTCACCCGCGACGACGCCGTTCTCATCCTCGACACCGCCGAGGAGATGGCCCGGGTCGCCGACCGGCCGATCAAGAAGCTCCCCGCCCTGCGCGGCCGCACGATCTGCAATCTGTTCTTCGAGGACTCCACCCGCACCCGGATCTCCTTCGAGGCCGCCGAGAAGCGCCTCTCCGCCGACGTCATCAACTTCGCCGCCAAGGGATCCAGCGTCTCCAAGGGCGAGTCCCTCAAGGACACCGCCCAGACCCTGGAGGCGATGGGCGTCGACGCCGTCGTCATCCGGCACGGCGCGTCCGGCGCCCCCTACCGCCTGGCCACCTCCGGCTGGATCGACGCCCCGGTGATCAACGCGGGCGACGGCACCCACCAGCACCCCACCCAGGCCCTGCTCGACGCCTTCACCATGCGGCGCCGCCTCGTCGGCAAGGACGAGGGCCTGGGCAAGGACCTGAGCGGCAAGCGCATCACGCTCGTCGGCGACGTCCTGCACAGCCGGGTCGCGCGCTCGAACGTCGACCTGCTGCACACCCTGGGCGCCCAGGTCACCCTGGTCGCCCCGCCCACGCTCGTACCGGTCGGCGTCGACAGCTGGCCCTGCGACGTGAGTTACGACCTGGACCGGGTGCTCCCGAAGTCCGACGCCGTGATGATGCTGCGCGTGCAGCGCGAGCGCATGAACGCCGCTTTCTTCCCGACCGAGCGCGAGTACTCCCGGCGCTACGGCCTGGACGGCGAGCGCATGGCGAAGATGCCCGAGCACGCCATCGTGATGCACCCGGGCCCGATGGTCCGCGGCATGGAGATCACCGCCGAGGTCGCCGACTCCGAGCGCTGCACGGTCATCGAGCAGGTCGCCAACGGCGTCCACACCCGGATGGCCGTCCTCTACCTGCTCCTGGGCGGCAACGAACCCGCCGTCACCCACACCCGCCCCACCGCCCACGAGGAGAAGTAAAACCATGAGCAAGACCCTGATCCGTGGTGCGAAGGTCCTTGGCGGCGAGCCCCAGGACGTCCTGATCGACGGCGAGACGATCCTCGAAGTGGGGACCGGCATCGAGGCGGGCGACGACGTGACCGTCGTCGAGGCCGACGGCAAGATCCTGCTGCCGGGCCTCGTCGACCTGCACACCCACCTGCGCGAGCCCGGCCGTGAGGACTCCGAGACCGTCCTGACCGGCACGCGCGCCGCCGCCTCCGGTGGCTACACCGCCGTGTTCGCCATGGCCAACACCTTCCCCGTCGCCGACACCGCCGGTGTCGTCGAGCAGGTCTACCGCCTCGGCCAGGAGGGCGGGTACGCCGACGTCCAGCCGATCGGCGCCGTCACCGTCGGCCTGGAGGGCAAGAAGCTCGCCGAGCTCGGCGCCATGCACGAGTCCGCGGCCGGCGTCACCGTCTTCTCGGACGACGGCAAGTGCGTCGACGACGCCGTGATGATGCGCCGCGCCCTGGAGTACGTGAAGGCGTTCGGCGGAGTCGTCGCCCAGCACGCGCAGGAGCCGCGCCTGACCGAGGGCGCCCAGATGAACGAGGGCGTCGTCTCCGCCGAGCTGGGCCTCGGCGGCTGGCCGGCCGTCGCCGAGGAGTCGATCATCGCGCGTGACGTGCTGCTCGCCGAGCACGTGGGCTCGCGGGTGCACATCTGCCACCTGTCGACCGCGGGTTCGGTCGAGATCGTGCGCTGGGCCAAGTCGCGCGGCATCGACGTGACCGCCGAGGTCACCCCGCACCACCTGCTCCTGACCGACGAGATGGTCCGCTCGTACAACCCGGTCTACAAGGTCAACCCGCCGCTGCGCACCGAGCGCGACGTCATGGCGCTGCGCGAGGCCCTGGCCGACGGCACCATCGACATCGTCGCCACCGACCACGCCCCGCACCCGCACGAGGACAAGGACTGCGAGTGGGCCGCGGCCGCCATGGGCATGGTGGGCCTGGAGACCGCGCTCTCCGTGGTCCAGCGGACGATGGTCGAGACGGGCCTGCTGACCTGGGCCGCGGTCGCCGACCGGATGTCCGTCAAGCCCGCCGAGATCGGCCGGGCCGAGGGCCACGGCCGCCCCGTCTCGGCAGGTGAGCCCGCGAACCTCACGCTTCTCGATCCGGATTACCGTGGTGTCGTGGACCCCGCGGGCTTCGCCTCGCGCAGCGGCAACACCCCCTACGAGGGCCGTGAGCTGCCCGGCCGCGTGACGCACACGTGGCTGCGGGGCCGCGCCACGGTCGTCGACGGGAAGCTCGCGTGACATCTCTGATCTCTGCGGCCGCAGGAAACGCCGCCGCAATCGCCGCCGAACAGAAGTCGGCGGACGTGACGGACTGGGCCGCCCGCGCGGGCTGGGTCGTCGGACTGCTGCTCTTCATCGCGCTCGTCTACTGGCTGATGCGCGAGGGCTGGAAGTGGCGCGGCACGCTCCAGGGCGACCTGCCCGAGCTGCCCACCGCGCCGAGCGAGCCGGGCCCGGCGAAACTTGAGCTGAGCGGCCGCTACCACGGCTCGACCACGGCAGGGCAGTGGCTCGACCGCATCGTGGCGCACGGCCTCGGCACCCGAAGCCGCGTGGAGCTGACGCTCACGGACGCGGGACTCGATGTCGTACGCCCCGGGGCGGCCGACTTCTTCGTCCCGGCCGCACAGCTGCGCGAGGCCCGGCTCGACAAGGGCATCGCGGGCAAGGTCCTCGCGGAGGGCGGTCTGCTGATCGTCACCTGGGAGCACGGCGAGAAGCTGCTCGACTCGGGCTTCCGCTCGGACCGCGCGGCCGAGCAGGCGCACTGGGTCGAGGCAATCAACAACATGATCAAGACCAGCACTACGGAAGGCACCGCACGATGACGACCTCCACCAGGGGAGCCAGCAAGGCTCCCGCCGTACTCGTCCTGGAGGACGGCCGCATCTTCCGCGGCCGTGCTTACGGGGCCGTGGGGGAGACCTTCGGCGAAGCGGTGTTCTCCACCGGCATGACCGGCTACCAGGAGACCCTCACCGACCCCTCGTACCACCGCCAGGTCGTTGTCATGACGGCCCCGCACGTCGGCAACACGGGCGTGAACGACGAGGACGACGAGTCGAAGCGGATCTGGGTCGCCGGATACGTCGTGCGGGACCCCGCGCGCGTGCCCTCCAACTGGCGCTCCCAGCGCACGCTCGACGAGGAACTCGTCAACCAGGGCGTCGTCGGCATCAGCGGCATCGACACCCGCGCCCTCACCCGCCACCTGCGCGAGCGCGGCGCCATGCGCGTCGGCATCTTCTCCGGCGAGGCCGTCGCGGACGACGCGGCGCTGCTCGCCCGCGTCAAGGAAGCCCCTCAGATGGTGGGCGCGAGCCTGTCCGCCGAGGTCGCCACCACCGAGCCGTACGTCGTCCCGGCCATCGGCGAGAAGAAGTTCACCGTGGCCGCCCTGGACCTGGGCATCAAGGGCATGACCCCGCACCGCATGGCCGAGCGCGGCATCGAGGTGCACGTGCTGCCCGCCACGGCGACGATCGAGGACGTGTACGCGGTCAACCCGGACGGCTTCTTCCTGTCGAACGGCCCCGGCGACCCCTCGACCGTGGACCTGACCGTGGTCAAGGGCGTCCTGGAGCGCAAGACGCCGCTCTTCGGCATCTGCTTCGGCAACCAGATCCTCGGGCGCGCGCTCGGCTTCGGCACCTACAAGCTGAAGTACGGCCACCGCGGCATCAACCAGCCCGTGCAGGACCGCACGACCGGCAAGGTCGAGGTCACCGCGCACAACCACGGCTTCGCCGTCGACGCGCCGCTCGACAAGGTCTCCGACACCCCCTACGGGCGCGCCGAGGTCTCCCACGTGTGCCTCAACGACCAGGTGGTGGAGGGGCTCCAGCTCCTCGACCAGCCCGCGTTCAGCGTCCAGTACCACCCCGAAGCAGCCGCGGGCCCGCACGACGCCGCGTACCTCTTCGACCGCTTCGTATCCCTGATGACCGCAGAAGGAGCCCAGCGTGCCTAAGCGCTCCGATATCCAGTCCGTCCTGGTCATCGGCTCCGGCCCGATCGTCATCGGGCAGGCCGCCGAGTTCGACTACTCCGGCACCCAGGCGTGCCGCGTGCTCAAGGCCGAGGGCCTGCGCGTCATCCTGGTGAACTCCAACCCGGCGACGATCATGACCGATCCGGAGATCGCCGACGCCACGTACGTCGAGCCGATCACCCCGGAGTTCGTCGAGAAGATCATCGCCAAGGAGCGCCCCGACGCGCTGCTCCCGACCCTCGGTGGCCAGACCGCGCTCAACACCGCGATCTCCATGCACGAGCAGGGTGTCCTGGAGAAGTACGGCGTCGAGCTCATCGGCGCCAACGTCGAGGCGATCAACAAGGGCGAGGACCGCGAGCTCTTCAAGGGCGTCGTCGAAGAGGTCAACAAGAAGATCGGGCTCGGCGAGTCCGCCCGCTCGTACATCTGCCACTCCATGGACGACGTCCTCAAGGGCGTCGACGAGCTGGGCGGCTACCCCGTGGTCGTCCGCCCCTCCTTCACCATGGGCGGCGCCGGTTCCGGCTTCGCGCACGACGAGGAGGAGCTGCGCCGCATCGCCGGGCAGGGCCTCACGCTCTCGCCGACCACCGAGGTGCTCCTGGAGGAGTCCATCCTCGGCTGGAAGGAGTACGAGCTGGAGCTGATGCGCGACAAGAACGACAACGTCGTGGTCGTCTGCTCCATCGAGAACTTCGACCCGATGGGCGTGCACACCGGCGACTCGATCACCGTCGCGCCCGCGATGACGCTGACCGACCGCGAGTACCAGGACCTGCGTGACGTCGGCATCGCGATCATCCGCGAGGTCGGCGTCGACACCGGCGGCTGCAACATCCAGTTCGCCATCGACCCGACGGACGGCCGGGTCATCGTCATCGAGATGAACCCGCGCGTCTCGCGGTCCTCCGCGCTCGCGTCGAAGGCCACCGGATTCCCGATCGCGAAGATCGCGGCGAAGCTGGCCGTCGGCTACACGCTGGACGAGATCCCGAACGACATCACCGAGAAGACCCCGGCCTCCTTCGAGCCGACGCTCGACTACGTGGTGGTCAAGGCCCCGCGTTTCGCCTTCGAGAAGTTCCCCTCGGCGGACTCGACCCTGACGACCACCATGAAGTCGGTCGGCGAGGCCATGGCGATCGGCCGCAACTTCACCGAGGCGCTGCAGAAGGCGCTGCGGTCCCTGGAGAAGAAGGGCTCGCAGTTCACCTTCGTGGGCGAGCCCGGCGACAAGGCCGAACTCCTGGCCGAGGCCGTCCGGCCGACCGACGGGCGCATCAACTGCGTCATGCAGGCCATCCGCGCCGGCGCGACGCCGGAAGAGGTCTTCGAGTCCACGAAGATCGACCCGTGGTTCGTCGACCAGCTCTTCCTGATCAAGGAGATCGCGGACGAGCTGACCGCCGCCGAGCGCCTGGACGCCGGTCTGCTCGCCGAGGCCAAGCGGCACGGCTTCTCCGACCACCAGATCGCCGAGATCCGCGGGCTGCGCGAGGACGTCGTGCGTGAGGTGCGCCACGCACTGGGTGTGCGCCCGGTCTACAAGACGGTCGACACCTGCGCCGCCGAGTTCGCCGCCAAGACGCCGTACTTCTACTCCTCGTACGACGAGGAGAACGAGGTCGCCAAGCGCGAGAAGCCCGCGGTCATCATCCTGGGCTCGGGCCCCAACCGCATCGGCCAGGGCATCGAGTTCGACTACTCCTGCGTCCACGCCTCCTTCGCGCTGAGCGACGCGGGCTACGAGACCGTGATGGTCAACTGCAACCCCGAGACCGTCTCCACGGACTACGACACCTCCGACCGGCTGTACTTCGAGCCGCTGACGCTCGAAGACGTCCTGGAGATCGTCAACGCCGAGGCGCAGGCAGGGCCGATCGCGGGCGTCATCGTCCAGCTCGGCGGCCAGACCCCGCTCGGCCTCGCGCAGGCGCTCAAGGACAACGGCGTGCCGGTCGTGGGCACCCCGCCCGAGGCCATCCACGCCGCCGAGGACCGCGGCGCCTTCGGCCGGGTGCTCGCGGAGGCCGGTCTCCCGGCGCCCAAGCACGGCACCGCCACCACGTTCGCCGAGGCCAAGGCCATCGCCGACGAGATCGGCTACCCCGTCCTCGTACGCCCGTCGTACGTGCTCGGCGGCCGTGGCATGGAGATCGTGTACGACGAGACGCGCCTGTCCTCGTACATCGAGGAGTCGACCGAGATCAGCCCCTCGCGGCCGGTCCTCGTCGACCGCTTCCTCGACGACGCGATCGAGATCGACGTGGACGCGCTCTACGACGGCGAGGAGCTCTACCTCGGCGGCGTCATGGAGCACATCGAGGAGGCCGGCATCCACTCCGGCGACTCGGCGTGCGCCCTGCCCCCGATCACCCTCGGCGGCTACGACATCAAGCGCCTGCGCGCCTCCACGGAGGGCATCGCCAAGGGCGTCGGCGTCCGCGGGCTCATCAACATCCAGTTCGCGATGGCCGGGGACATCCTCTACGTCCTCGAAGCCAACCCGCGCGCCTCGCGCACCGTCCCCTTCACCTCGAAGGCGACCGCGGTGCCGCTGGCCAAGGCCGCCGCGCGCATCTCGCTCGGCGCGACCGTCGCCGAGCTGCGCGCCGAGGGCATGCTCCCGGCGACCGGTGACGGCGGCACGCTGCCGATGGACGCGCCGATCTCGGTGAAGGAAGCCGTCATGCCGTGGTCGCGCTTCCGCGACATCCACGGGCGTGGCGTCGACACCGTCCTCGGCCCGGAGATGCGCTCCACCGGTGAAGTCATGGGCATCGACTCGGTGTTCGGCACGGCGTACGCCAAGTCGCAGGCGGGCGCGTACGGCCCGCTGCCGACCAAGGGCCGCGCCTTCATCTCGGTGGCCAACCGCGACAAGCGCTCGATGATCTTCCCGGCGCGCGAACTGGTCGCGCACGGCTTCGAGTTGCTCGCCACGTCCGGCACGGCCGAGGTGCTCAAGCGCAACGGCATCAACGCCACGATCGTGCGCAAGCAGAGCGAGGGCGAGGGTCCGAACGGCGAGAAGACCATCGTCCAGCTGATCCACGACGGCGCGGTCGACCTCATCGTCAACACCCCGTACGGCACGGGTGGCCGCCTCGACGGCTACGACATCCGCACGGCGGCCGTCTCCCGCTCCGTGCCCTGCCTGACCACGGTCCAGGCGCTCGCCGCGGCCGTCCAGGGCATCGACGCGCTCAACCACGGGGACGTGGGCGTGCGTTCACTCCAGGAACACGCGGAGCATCTGAACGCGGCCCGCGACTAGCAGCCCACCAGGGGGACACCGAACCGGTGTCCCCCTTCTGCTGAGGACCCCAAGGACATCCCCATGTACAAATTCTTCTTCAACCTCGTCTTCAAGCGCATGGACCCGGAGCGGGCCCACTACATGGCCTTCCGCTGGATCCGGTTCGCCGCCCGCGTCCCCGTCCTTCGCACGTTCGTCGCCGCCGTACTCGCGCCGCGCCACAAGGAGCTGCGCACCGAGGCCTTCGGCCTGCGGATGCACGGGCCCTTCGGTCTCGCGGCGGGCTTCGACAAGAACGCCGTCGCGATCGACGGCATGTCGATGCTGGGCTTCGACCACATCGAGATCGGCACCGTCACCGGGGAGCCGCAGCCCGGCAACCCCAAGCAGCGGCTCTTCCGCCTCGTGCAGGACCGCGCGCTGATCAACCGCATGGGCTTCAACAACGAGGGCTCGGCGGCCGTGGCCGAGCGCCTGGGTGCCCGCAAGGCCGTCTTCAGGACGGTCGTGGGCGTCAACATCGGCAAGACCAAGGTCGTCCCCGAGGAGGAGGCCGCCGCCGACTACGTGAAGTCGACCGAGCGGCTCGCCGTCCACGCCGACTACCTGGTCGTGAACGTGTCGTCCCCGAACACCCCCGGCCTGCGCAACCTCCAGGCCACGGAGTCCCTGCGGCCGCTCCTGACCGCCGTACGCGAGGCGGCCGACCGGAGCGTCACCGGGCGGCGCGTTCCGCTGCTCGTGAAGATCGCCCCCGACCTGGCGGACGAGGACATCGACGCGGTCGCCGACCTGGCCGTCGAGCTCGGCCTCGACGGCATCATCGCCACGAACACGACCATCGCGCGCGAGAGCCTCGGTTTGCGATCCGAACCTTCGCTCTACGGAGAGACCGGTGGCCTGTCCGGTGCGCCCCTCAAGGAGCGCTCCCTGGAGGTCCTGAGCCGCCTCTACGCGCGCGTGGGCGACCGCATCACGCTCGTGGGCGTCAGCGGCATCGAGAACGCCGAGGACGCCTGGCAGCGGATCCTCGCCGGCGCCACCCTGGTGCAGGGCTACAGCGCGTTCATCTACGAAGGGCCCTTCTGGGCCCGCGCGATCCACAAGGGGCTCGCCGCCCGTCTGCACACCTCCCCGTACGCCACGCTCGCCGAGGCCGTCGGCGCCGACGTAAGGAAGTCCGCATCATGAGTGCCCTCGAACCCTTCGGTACGCGCCTTCGCCACGCCATGGACGAGCGCGGGCCGCTCTGCGTCGGCATCGACCCGCACGCGTCCCTGCTGTCCGCCTGGGGCCTGAACGACGACGTGGCGGGCCTGGAGAAGTTCACCGGGACCGTCGTCGAGGCACTGGCCGGGAGCGTCGCGGTGTTCAAGCCGCAGAGCGCGTTCTTCGAACGCTTCGGCTCGCGCGGCATCGCCGTACTGGAGAAGGCGGTCCAGGAGCTGCGCGCGGCCGGCGCCCTCGTGGTGATGGACGCCAAGCGCGGCGACATCGGCTCGACGATGGCCGCGTACGCCGAGACCTTCCTGCACAAGGACTCGCCGCTGTTCAGCGACGCCCTCACCGTCTCGCCCTACCTCGGCTACGGCTCGCTGAAGCCGGCCGTCGACCTCGCGCGCGAGAACGGCACCGGGCTCTTCGTGCTCGCCCTCACCTCGAACCCCGAGGGCGCCGAGGTGCAGCACGCGGTGCGCGAGGACGGCCGCACGATCGGCGCGACGATGCTCGGGCACCTGGCGGCCGACAACGCGGGCGCGCGGCCCCTGGGGTCCTTCGGGGCCGTCGTCGGGGCCACGCTGGGCGACCTGTCCTCGTACGACCTCGCGATCAACGGTCCGCTGCTGGCCCCCGGCATCGGCGCGCAGGGCGCCACTCCGGCGGATCTGCCGGGCGTCTTCGGGGACGCCGTACGCAATGTCGTGCCGAGCGTCAGCCGGGGTGTTCTGCGTCACGGTCCCGACGTGGTGGGTCTGCGCGTCGCGGCGAGCCGGTTCGCGGACGAGATTCGTGAGGCCGTCGCCTCGGTCTGAGGGTCCGCTGAGGGCGTTTTTCCGTCTTCGAACGACGTGTCCGGCCACGTCACTACGTTTCCTTGATGGCTCGCCGGGCCAAATCAGGGGTGAAATGCCCGGAATGTCCACCTCGACAGAGGCTGACCAGGACTTTTCGTCTGTTCTCGCTGACTCCGGCGGCCATGCCCGCTAGTCTCCGACGAGAGCGAACGGGCAAGCGCGTTGCACGTTGCTCACCAGGTGTGGGGCGACTAGGTTCCTCACCGGTCCGTATCCGACAGTTCGACATCCGAGGTGACGTAGGCGTGGCTCTTCCGCCCCTTACCCCTGAACAGCGCGCAGCCGCGCTCGAAAAGGCCGCCGCGGCTCGCCGGGAGCGGGCCGAGGTCAAGAATCGACTCAAGCACTCCGGCGCCTCCCTTCATGAGGTCATCAAGCAGGGACAGGAGAACGATGTCATCGGCAAGATGAAGGTCTCCGCTCTCCTGGAGTCCCTGCCCGGCGTGGGCAAGGTCCGCGCCAAGCAGATCATGGAGCGTCTTGGCATCTCCGAGAGCCGCCGTGTGCGCGGTCTCGGCTCCAACCAGATCGCCTCCTTGGAGCGTGAGTTCGGCGGTGGCGCTGCCTGACGTTCTCAGGCACTCCTGAGAACCTGGATAATCGCTGCATGGCTGCAACATCCCGGGGGACGACCCCCGTGCCCCCGGACGTACGTCCGCGGCTGACCGTGCTCTCCGGCCCCTCAGGGGTCGGCAAGAGCACGGTCGTCGCTCATATGCGCAAAGAACACCCCGAGGTGTGGCTCTCGGTCTCGGCCACCACCCGCAAGCCCCGGCCCGGCGAGAAGCACGGCGTCCACTACTTCTTCGTCTCCGACGAAGAGATGGACAAGCTGATCGCCAACAGCGAGCTGCTCGAATGGGCCGAGTTCGCGGGCAACCGCTACGGCACGCCCCGGGCTGCCGTCCTGGAGCGCCTGGAGGCGGGCGAGCCCGTCCTTCTGGAGATCGATCTGCAGGGCGCACGCCTGGTCCGCGAGTCGATGTCCGAGGCCCAGCTCGTCTTTCTCGCTCCGCCCAGCTGGGAGGAGCTGGTCCGCCGGCTCACCGGCCGGGGGACCGAGGCGCCGGAGGTCATCGAGCGCAGGCTCGGCGCGGCGAAGATCGAACTCGCCGCCGAGGCCGAGTTCGATACGACCCTGGTCAATACCTCCGTCGAGGATGTGGCGCGTGAGCTGCTAGCCTTGATGAAAGTTGTTTGATCTTCTTCATCCTCAGTAACCCGGATTGATCTTCATTCTTCATTCGAAGCTCAATCCCCATCGGAAGGCAGAGAGTGTCCTCTTCCATCACTGCGCCCGAGGGCATCATCAACCCGCCGATTGATGAGCTCCTCGAAGCGACCGACTCGAAGTACAGCCTCGTGATCTACGCCGCCAAGCGCGCGCGTCAGATCAACGCGTACTACTCGCAGCTCGGTGAGGGCCTGTTGGAGTACGTCGGCCCGCTGGTGGACACGCACGTCCACGAGAAGCCGCTCTCGATCGCGCTCCGCGAGATCAACGCGGGTCTGCTGACGTCCGAGGCCATCGAGGGCCCGGCGCAGTAGTAGCCGTTCTTTTCTTGCAGTTCTTCATCCCGGGCCCGGCAGCGCGACTGCCGGGCCTGTGGTGTGTCATGGAGTCGTACGTTCCCCGGTGCGGGGATCGCGAGTGCGGGGAGGCACGGTGGGCAAGCCCAAGGTCGTTCTGGGGGTCAGCGGCGGTATCGCCGCGTACAAGGCCTGTGAGCTGCTGCGGCGGCTGACCGAGTCGGGCCATGACGTACGCGTCGTGCCGACCGAATCGGCGCTGCACTTCGTCGGCGCGGCGACCTGGTCCGCCCTGTCCGGCAACCCGGTCTCCACCGAGGTCTGGTCCGACGTCCACGAAGTGCCGCACGTACGGATCGGCCAGTCCGCCGACGTCGTGATCGTTGCCCCGGCGACCGCCGACATGATGGCGAAGGCCGCCCACGGCCTCGCCGACGACCTCCTGACGAACACGCTCCTCACCGCCCGCTGTCCGGTGATCTTCGCCCCCGCCATGCACACGGAGATGTGGGAGCACCCGGCCACGCAGGAGAACGTCGCCACGCTGCGCCGCCGCGGGGCCCTGGTCATCGAGCCCTCCGTGGGCCGCCTCACCGGCGTGGACACGGGCAAGGGCCGCTTCCCCGACCCGGTGGAGCTCTTCGAGGTCGTGCGCCGGGTCCTGGCGCGCGGCGACCTGCCCCGCGACCTCGCGGGGCGGCACGTCGTCGTCAGCGCGGGCGGGACGCGGGAGCCGCTGGACCCCGTCCGCTTCCTGGGCAACCGTTCCTCCGGCAAGCAGGGGTACGCGCTGGCCCGCAGCGCGGCGGCGCGCGGCGCCCGCGTTACGCTCGTGTCGGCGAACGCGGCGCTGCCGGAGCCCGCGGGCGTCGACATCGTGCCCGTCGGCACGGCCGTCCAGCTCCGCGAGGCGGTCCTGAAGGCGTCCGCGGACGCCGACGCCGTGGTGATGGCCGCAGCCGTGGCCGATTTCCGCCCCGAGACGTACGCGACCGGAAAGATCAAGAAGAAGGACGGACAGGAGCAGCCCCCGATCGCCCTGGTCCGCAACCCCGACATCCTCGCCGAGATCGCGGGCGAGAGGCCGCGCCCCGGCCAGGTCGTCGTCGGCTTCGCCGCCGAGACGGACGACGTGCTCGCCAACGGCCGCGCCAAGCTGGAGCGCAAGGGCTGCGACCTGCTCGTCGTCAACGAGGTGGGCGAGCGCAAGACGTTCGGCTCCGAGGAGAACGAAGCGGTCGTGCTCGGCGCCGACGGGAGCGAGACCCCCGTTCCCTACGGGCCGAAAGAAGCGCTCGCGGACACCGTCTGGGATCTCGTTGCGGAACGCCTGCCGAAGAATTCCTGACAGAGCAAGAGCGACGCCCGGAAGAAATCCCCTGCCGAAACCTCGGCGGAACAGGGGCGAAAACCCGGACTCGAATGTCACAATCGCCCCACTGGACGCCTCAAACCCGGGAAATTCGGGCGCGAGGCCCTCTGGTGGAGACCGATCGTCGTACCGCACAATGCAGTGCCGCAGGTCACAGCGCTCCCAAGTGGCGAGACACGTGGTCCGGCGGCCGAGTGTGACCGATAAACTGGTCTCGGACGACGCCGGGCGCAGCTCCCGGCCGTCCACCAATGATCAGCCAGCAGCCGCTGCAACCACAGGGAGCGATGTGTCCCGCCGTCTCTTCACCTCGGAGTCTGTGACCGAGGGTCACCCCGACAAGATCGCTGACCAGATCAGCGACACCATTCTCGACGCCCTTCTGCGGGAGGACCCGAAATCCCGGGTCGCCGTGGAGACGTTGATCACCACCGGCCTGGTGCACGTGGCCGGCGAGGTGACCACCAAGGCGTATGCGCCGATCGCGCAGCTGGTGCGCGACAAGATCCTCGAGATCGGTTACGACTCCTCGAAGAAGGGCTTCGACGGCGCCTCCTGTGGCGTCTCGGTGTCCATCGGCTCGCAGTCCCCCGACATCGCGCAGGGCGTCGACACGGCGTACGAGAAGCGCGTGGAGGGCGACGAGGATGAGCTCGACAAGCAGGGTGCGGGCGACCAGGGCCTGATGTTCGGCTACGCCTGCGACGAGACCCCGGAGCTGATGCCGCTCCCGATCCACCTCGCGCACCGCCTCTCGCGCCGCCTGTCCGAGGTCCGCAAGAACGGGACCATCCCGTACCTGCGCCCCGACGGCAAGACCCAGGTCACCATCGAGTACGACGGCGACAAGGCCGTCCGCCTCGACACGGTCGTGGTCTCCTCGCAGCACGCGTCGGACATCGACCTGGACTCGCTGCTGGCTCCCGACATCCGGGAGTTCGTGGTCGAGGCCGAGCTGAAGGCGCTCCTCGAGGACGGCATCAAGCTGGAGACCGAGGGCTACCGCCTCCTGGTCAACCCGACCGGCCGCTTCGAGATCGGCGGCCCGATGGGCGACGCCGGCCTCACCGGCCGCAAGATCATCATCGACACGTACGGCGGCATGGCCCGCCACGGCGGCGGCGCCTTCTCCGGCAAGGACCCGTCCAAGGTCGACCGCTCGGCCGCGTACGCGATGCGCTGGGTCGCCAAGAACGTGGTCGCCGCGGGCCTCGCCGCCCGCTGCGAGGTCCAGGTCGCCTACGCGATCGGCAAGGCCGAGCCGGTGGGCCTGTTCGTGGAGACGTTCGGCACGGCCACGGTCGACACCGACAAGATCGAGGCCGCCATCGCCGAGGTCTTCGACCTGCGCCCGGCCGCGATCATCCGCGACCTGGACCTGCTCCGCCCGATCTACGCCCAGACCGCCGCGTACGGCCACTTCGGCCGCGCGATCCCCGACTTCACGTGGGAGCGGACGGACCGCGTGGACGCGTTGCGGAAGGCCGCGGGGCTGTAAGGAGCCGTCAGGCTCCCTCGTTTCGCGAGTTCTGACCAAGCCCGGTTCCCCCTGGTCGGGGGCGCCGGGCTTCGTCGTGCCGTGGCGGATATCGGGCTCGCGGTCGTGTCAGTGGGGTCTGGTAGGAATGCTGCTGTGAGCAGCGAGAACCAGAAATCTGAGGGGGCGGGCGGAGCCGAGCCTCCGGAGCAGCTTGCGCTTATTCGGGAGACGGTGCGCAAGGCCGAGGTGCCGCGGGCCAAGCCGCGGACCTGGCGGGGGGCTCCGTTGGCCGCTCATTTGCCGGTGGCTCGGGTGCTTGTCGACAAAGGTGTGCTGCATCTTGACCGGTACTTCGACTATGCGGTGCCCGAGGAGTTGGACGAGCAGGCGCAGCCCGGGGTGCGGGTTCGGGTGCGGTTCGGGGCCGGGGCGCGGAACGTGCGGGGCGGGCGGCGTGAGGGTGGGGGGCTGATCGACGGGTTCCTTGTCGAGCGTGTCGCCGAGACCGACTATTCGGGGCCCCTTGCCGCTCTGGCGCAGGTCGTGTCGCCGGAGCCGGTGCTCGACGCGGAGTTGCTCGGGCTCGCTCGGGCCGTGGCCGATCGGTATGCGGGCAGCCTCGCCGATGTGTTGCAGCTGGCCGTTCCGCCTCGGCATGCCCGGGCCGAGGCGCGGGAGATGGGGGAGGTTCCGGCTCCTCCGGCCGCGCCTGATGCCGGGTCCTGGCAGCGGTACGGACATGGCGCCGAGTTTCTGGGGGCGCTCGCCTCCGGGGGTGCTCCTCGGGCCGTGTGGACCGCTCTTCCCGGGCCGGAGTGGGCCGAGGAGATCGCCAGAGCCGTGCAGGCGACGCTTGCTTCGGGGCGGGGGGCTCTGGTCGTCGTGCCTGCCGGGCGGCCCGCGGCGAGGGTCGATGCGGCGCTGACCGAGCTCATGGGGGCGGGGCAGCATGCTCTGCTCACCGCTGATGTGGGGCAGGAGCGGCGGTATCGCGAGTGGCTCTCCGTACGGCGTGGTGCCGTGCGGGCCGTCGTGGGCACCCGGGCCGCCATGTTCGCGCCCGTGCGCAATCTCGGGCTCGTCGTGATCTGGGACGACGGCGATGCCAGCCACAGCGATGACAACGCTCCCTTTCCGCATGTGCGCGAAGTGCTCGAGCTTCGGGCCTCGCGGGACAAGTGCGGTTTTCTGTTGGGGAGTTGGAGTTGCACGGTCGAGGCCGCGCAGCTCGTGGAGAGCGGGTGGGCGGCGCCGCTGGTCGCCGACCGTGAGCAGGTGCGGGGGGCCGCGCCGCTCGTACGGACCGTGGGGGACGGAGACCTTGCCCGGGACGGGGCGGCTCGGGCCGCGCGGCTGCCGACCCTTGCCTGGAACGTGGTGCGGGAGGGGCTGAAGCACGGGCCCGTGCTGGTGCAGGTGCCTCGGCGGGGATATGTGCCCAGGCTCGCCTGCGAGAGGTGCCGGGAGCCCGCGCGGTGCCGGCACTGTGCGGGGCCGCTGGAGGCGCGGGACGGTGGAGGGCTGTGGTGCGCCTGGTGCGGGGTGGAGGAAGGCGCCTGGCACTGCGGTGAGTGCGGGGGGTTCCGGCTGCGGGCGCAGGTCGTCGGGGCGCGGCGTACGGCCGAGGAGCTGGGGCGGGCGTTTCCGGCGGTGCCGGTGCGGACGTCCGGGCGGGAGCAGGTTCTTGACACCGTGCCGGGGACGCCCGCGCTGGTGGTGAGTACGCCGGGGGCGGAGCCTGTCGCCGAAGGCGGTTATGCCGCTGCCCTGTTGCTCGACGGGTGGGCCATGCTGGGGCGGCCCGATCTGCGGGCCGGGGAGGATGCCCTGCGGCGGTGGATCGGCGCGTCCTCGCTGGTGCGGCCGCAAGGGGAGGGCGGGACCGTGGTGGTCGTGGCCGAGCCGACGCTGCGGCCCGTGCAGGCGCTTGTGCGGTGGGATCCCGTGGGGCATGCGGTGCGGGAGCTTTCCGAGCGGGCCGAGTTGGGGTTTCCGCCGGTGTCGCGGATGGCTTCGGTGGCGGGGGCGTCGGAAGCGCTCTCCGCGTTTCTCGCGGCGGCGGAGCTGCCGGGGGACGCGGTGGTGTTGGGGCCCGTTCCTGTGCCGGAGGTCATGTCCGGGCCTGCGTCTGGGGCTGGGTCCGGCTCTGGGGCCGGTCCCGCGCGCCGGGGCGGGGGACCGGCTGTCGGGGAGCGGTGGGAGCGGGTGCTGGTGCGGGTGCCGCCGGGGAGCGGGGCGGCGCTTGCCGCTTCGCTGAAGGTGGCTCAGGCTGCGCGGATGGCCCGGGGGGCCGGGGGAGGTGGAGGGGCGGAGCCTGTGCGGATTCGGGTGGACCCGCTGGACATTGGCTAGGCCCGCCCTTGCTTTGGCCTCCCGCCGGGGGGTTTCCGCTGCGCGGTGCTGCCTGGGCGGGGCTTGCCGCCCTGCCCACATGCGCCCCGCAGCTTCGGGGTTGTGCCCACGCTTCCCCAAGCTCTCGGCTTCGCTCCGCTCGCGCAGGGGAGGCCCCGATCGCCCTGCGGAACGCCTGCCCACGAGGGGAGCGGCGGGTGCCTGCCCACAACGGGAGCGGCGGGTGCCTGCGACGGCGGCGGGCGGCGGTTCGCAACGCGGGTGCCTGCGACGGCGGCGGGCGCCTGTCCATAACGCGGGCGCCACCCGCGTTATGAACCGCCGCCCGGCCGTCGTCACAGTGCCTGGCACAACGGCGGTGGTCGTACGCAACGCGGGCGGCCTCCTGCCGGGGAAACCGGTAGGAGGCCGTCGATGCTGTCGGCGTACTCAGCCGTTGCGCGGGCCCGGGAAGGCGTTGGGGCGGGGGTCTTCGCGGAGGGCGGGGCTGCCTGCCGTGGGCTGGGTCGGCATGGCGCGGGCCGCGGGGACCGAAGGGACCGAGGGGACGGAAGGGAGAGGGGCGCCGACCGGGACCGGGGGGCGGACGGACGCGGAGGAGGGGACTGTCTCCGTGGCGCGCTCCGCTTCCGCCGCCGCCTGGGTCGTGGCCCGGCGGGCGCCGTAACGGCGGTGCACCGCCTGCTTGGTGACCCCGAGGGCCGAGCCCACCGCGTCCCACGAGAAGCCCAGCGAGCGGTCGAAGTCGACCGCGGCGGTGACCAGTGTCTCGACGCTGTCCCGCAGCTCCTGGGCGAGGCGGACGGTCGGGGCGGGGGCGCGCCCGTACACGACGAAGCCCGCGGAGGGGCTGGAGCGCCGGGGGCGGTAGACGTTGCCGAGCTGGGCGGTGAGCGTACGCAGTGCGTCCACCTGCCGGCGGACCCGCTCGATGTCCCGGACCAGGAGATGCAGGCTGGCCCGTGCCTGGGCGTCGTGGGTTGCGTGGTCGGCCATGAACAAGCCTCTCGAACCGGCGTTGAAAAGGATCGGGCCGCGTCAGCGGCCCGTTGTGGTCAACTCTTTCTTGACCAACGCGCTAGTTCGTGTGGGGTCACGGTGCGGGGGCGTATGCGCATATGTACAGGGCGCGCGTGGGCGCGCACGCCCCCGGGCGTGCGGCATCCGGAATGGCTCGGAATGGCTCGGAACGGCTCACGGAACGGATCCCGGATCGGCTCACGGCATGGCCCCGCGGAGGGCGGCCCGGCAGAGCGGCTCATAGACTGGTGCGCTGCCCGCACGTTCCCGTCCCGAGAGGCCGACAGCCACCGATGAAGCTCGTCTTCGCAGGCACCCCCGAGGTCGCCGTCCCCGCCCTGGACGCCCTGATCGCCTCCGACCGGCACGAGGTGGCCGCCGTCGTCACCCGGCCCGACGCCCCCGCGGGCCGCGGCCGCAGGCTCGTCGCGAGCCCCGTCGCCCAGCGCGCGGAGGAGGCCGGGATCGAGGTCCTCAAGCCCGCCAAGCCGCGCGACGAGGAGTTCCTGGCCCGGCTGCGCGAGATCGCCCCCGACTGCTGCCCGGTCGTCGCCTACGGCGCCCTGCTGCCCAAGGTCGCCCTGGACGTCCCGACCCGCGGCTGGGTCAACCTGCACTTCTCGCTGCTGCCCGCCTGGCGCGGCGCCGCGCCCGTGCAGCACGCCGTGATGGCGGGCGACGAGATCACCGGCGCTTCCACCTTCCTGATCGAGCAGGGGCTCGACTCCGGCCCGGTGTACGGCACCGTCACCGAGGTCGTCAGGCCCACCGACACCAGCGGTGACCTCCTCACCCGCCTCGCCTTCGCGGGCTCCGGGCTGCTCGCCGCCACCATGGACGGCATCGAGGACGGCGCCCTGAAGGCCGTACCGCAGCCCGCCGACGGCATCACCCTCGCCCCGAAGATCACCGTCGAGGACGCCCAGGTGGACTGGGCCGCCCCGGCCCTGCGCGTCGACCGGATCGTGCGCGGCTGCACCCCGGCCCCCGGCGCCTGGTCCGTGTTCCGCGGGGAGCGCCTGAAGATCATCCAGGCCGCGCTCGTCCCGGACCGCACCGACCTCGCGCCCGGCGAGCTCGCCGCCGCCAAGAACAACGTGTACGTCGGCAGCGGCTCGCACGCCGTGGAGCTGCTCTGGGTCCAGCCGCAGGGCAAGAAGCCGATGCGCGGCGCCGACTGGGCGCGCGGGGTGCGGATCGCCCCGGACGAGCGCCTCGGCGCCACCGACGTACGCTGAACAGGTTCAGCCCCCATCCAATAGCGGAGCACCTTTGAACGACCAGCCCAGCCGTCGTCCCCCGAAGCAGGGGAAGCCCGGCAAGCCCCACCGCCGCCCCAAGAAGGACCCCGTCCGCTTCCTCGCCTTCGAGGCGCTGCGGGCCGTGGACGAGCGCGACGCCTACGCGAACCTCGTCCTGCCCCCGCTCCTGCGCAAGGCCCGGGAGAAGGAGGGGCCCGAGAAGTTCGACGCGCGTGACGCGGCGCTCGCCACCGAGCTGGTCTACGGGACGCTGCGCAGGCAGGGAACGTACGACGCGATCGTGGCGGCCTGCATCGACCGGCCGCTGCGCGAGGTCGACCCGCCGGTCCTGGACGTGCTGAACATGGGCGTGCACCAGCTGCTCGGGACGCGCATCCCGACGCACGCCGCCGTCTCCGCCTCGGTGGAGCTGGCGCGCGTGGTGCTCGGTGACGGGCGGGCCAAGTTCGTCAACGCGGTCCTGCGCAAGGTCGCCGCCGACGATCTCGACGGCTGGGTGGCCAGGGTCGCGCCGCCCTACGACGAGGACGCCGAGGACCACCTCGCCGTCGTCCACTCGCACCCCCGCTGGGTCGTCTCCGCGCTCTGGGACGCCCTCGGCGGCGGCCGTGCGGGCATCGAGGACCTGCTCGAGGCCGACAACGAGCGGCCCGAGGTCACCCTCGTGGCCCGGCCGGGACGTACGACCGCCGGTGAACTCCTCGACGCGGTCGGTGAGGAGTCCGCGCTGCCGGGTCGCTGGTCGCCGTATGCCGTGCGGCTCAGCGAAGGCGGCGAGCCCGGATCGATCGACGCCGTGCGCGAGGGCCGTGCCGGGGTCCAGGACGAGGGCAGTCAGCTCGTCGCGATCGCACTCGCGAACGCCCCGGTCGAGGGGCGCGACGAGAGGTGGCTCGACGGCTGCGCGGGACCCGGCGGCAAGGCCGCCATGCTCGCCGGTCTCGCCGCTCAGCGTGGCGCGACCCTGCTCGCCGCCGAGAAGCAGCCGCACCGGGCCCGCCTCGTCGCGCAGGCCCTGCGGGGCAACCCGGGTCCGTACGAGGTCATCGCCGCCGACGGCACCCGGCCGCCGTGGCAGCCCGGCACCTTCGACCGCGTCCTGGTGGACGTGCCCTGCACGGGACTCGGCGCCCTGCGCCGGCGCCCCGAGGCCCGCTGGCGCCGCCGTCCGGAGGACCTGGACGGCTTCGCGCCGCTCCAGCGGGGACTGCTGCGTACCGCGTTGGAGTCCGTGCGCGTCGGAGGCGTCGTCGGATACGCCACCTGTTCCCCGCACCTCGCGGAGACGCGTGCCGTCGTCGACGACGTGCTCAAGCAGCACGAGGGCGCCGAACTGATCGACGCGCGCCCGCTGCTGCCCGGCGTCCCCGCCCTGGGCGACGGACCCGACCTCCAGCTGTGGCCGCACCTGCACGGCACGGACGCGATGTATCTAGCGCTGATCCGGCGGACGGCCTGACCCTTCCGAGTCCGACTCCGAGTCCGACTCCGACGCACCGGAACCCGCACTCGCCCCCGACCCCGACCCTGCCGTCACGGTCGAGGGCGTGCGGGCGGCCGGGTCCCTGCTCAGGGCGTGCGGCCACCAGACCTTCGGCCCCACGTCCAGGAACAAGGCTGTGACCAGGACGGACCGTACGACGAAGGTGTCGAGCAGGACGCCGAGCGCGACCGCGAAGCCGATCTCGGCGAAGCCCACCATCGGGAGCGTGCCGAGCGCGGCGAACGTGCCCGCGAGGACCAGGCCCGCCGAGGTGATCACCGCGCCGGTCGCGGCGAGGCCCGTGACCACGCCCGCACGCGTGCCCTGTCGGCCCGCCTCCTCGCGGATGCGGGTCGACAGGAAGATGTTGTAGTCGATGCCGAGGGCCACCAGGAACACGAAGACGAACAGCGGGAAGTCCGTGGCCTCGCCCGCGTAGTCGAAGACGTGGTGGAAGGCGAGCGCGCTGATGCCCAGCGCGGCGGTGAACGAGAGAACGACCGTCGCGATCAGGAGCAGCGGCGCGACCAGGGCACGCAGCAGCAGGGCGAGGATCAGCAGGACGACCAGGAGGACGAGCGGGATCACCAGCTTGTTGTCGTGGGTCGTGGCGCGGTCCATGTCCAGGATGGCCGCCGTGTTGCCGCCCACCTGCGCGTCCGCGTCGGGCACCGCGTGCACCGCGTCGCGCACCCGCTGCACGGTCTGCTTGGCCGCCTCGCTGTCGGTGGCGTCGGTCGTCGTCACCTCGAACAGGACCTTGCCCTCGTACTCCGGTTTGGTGCCCGGCGGTACGACGATGCTGGAGGGGACCACCCCGCGCGTCCGGGCGACCGTGTCACGGACCTCGTCGCCCCGGGCCGCGTTCGCCACGACCACCAGCGGGTCACCGCTGCCCGCGTCGAAGTACTCGGCCTGCACCTCCTGGCCCACGATCGAGTCCGGCTTGTCCGTGAACGAGTCCGCGTTGCTCAGCCCGTCCGCGCGCAGCTGCGTCATGCCCAGTGCGAGCGCCGCGAGCACCACCGCGGTGATGCTCCAGGTCAGGCGGGGGCGGTGGGCGATCCGGCGGCCCGTGCGGGCCCAGACGCCCCGCTCGGTGGGCTCCTGGGAGCCGTTGTGCGGGACCAGCGGCCAGAAGAGCCACCGGCCGCAGACCACGAGGAGCGCGGGGAACAGCGACAGCATCGCGATCAGGGCGACCGCGACACCGATGGCGGCGACGGGACCCAGGCCCCGCGTCGAGTTCATGTCGGCGGTGAGCAGGACCAGCATGCTGACGACGACCGTGGCACCCGAGGCGATGACCGCGGGGCCCGCCCGGTGCAGGGCCAGCTGCATCGCTTCGTGCCGGTCCTCGTGCCTGCGCAGCTCTTCGCGGTAGCGGGCGACCAGGAGCAGGGCATAGTCCGTCCCCGCCCCGAAGACGAGCACCGTGAGGATGCCCGCGCTCTGGCCGTTGACCGTCAGCCCCGCGTGCTCCGCGAGCAGGTAGATCAGCGCCTGCGCGGTGAAGAGGGAGACGACCGCCGAGATCAGCGGGACGATCAGGAGGACCGGACTGCGGTAGGTGATCAGGAGGATCACCACGACGACGCCGCCCGCCGCGAGGAGCAGCGTCGAGTCGAGGCCCTCGAACGCCTCGGAGAAGTCCGCGGACGTGCCGCCGGGCCCGGTGACGTGCACCGCGAGACCGTCGGAACTTTCCCCGGTGCCGCCCACGCCCGCCCGGATGGAGTCGACGGCGGGCGCGATCCGCTCCCAGCCCTTCTCGTCCATGGTGATGGGCACGAAGACCTGCGCCGCCTTGGCCGCATCGGCGCCCGCGGCCTTCTTCGTGTCGAAGAGGGGGCCGCGCGTCTCCTCGCCGCGGATGCCGTGGGCGCTCAGCTCCTTGAGCTCGCCCACGTCCTTCCTGATCTGCGCCCGGTCCTTCGCGGTGAGCCCGCTCTCACGGGCGTACACGACGATCGCCGGAATCTGCTCCGGCCTGAAATCCTCGGAGACCTTCAGGACTTGGGTGGACTCCGCGGAACCCGGCAGCCAGGACGAGGCCTGGTTGTCCTGGGCGTCCGTGAGCTTCTGGGCGAGCGGTGCGGCGGCGACGATCACCACCAGCCAGAACAGCACCACCAGCCACTTGGTGCGCCGCCCGCACACCAGCCAGGCCACGCCTCGGCCCGTCTGGCGCTGTCCGTCCGACCGTTCGTCTGGCATGGCTACCCCCGCTGCCCCACGTGGTGCCGGTGGACCGCCCAGCATGGCACGAGGTCCATGGTCAAAGGGGCCGGTCGGCTCACGCTTCGGACCGTGGGAGGCAACGCGCGCCGGGCATGGCAGTCTTGGGGCATGGCCGTGCAGATCAACCCCAGCATCCTGTCCGCGGATTTCGCCCGTCTTGCCGAGGAGGCAAGGGCGGTCGAAGGTGCCGACTGGCTCCATGTCGACGTCATGGACAACCACTTCGTCCCGAACCTCACCCTCGGGGTGCCGGTCGTAGAGTCGCTGGCGCGAGCGACGGACACGCCGCTGGACTGCCATCTGATGATCGAGGACGTCGATCGCTGGGCTCCGCAGTACGTCGAAGCGGGAGCCGGATCGGTCACCTTCCACGTGGAGGCCGCCGCGGCGCCCGTCCGCCTGGCCCGTGAGATCCGCGCGCAGGGCGCCCGCGCCTCCATGGCGCTGCGGCCCGCGACCCCCATCGAGCCGTACGAGGACCTGCTCCCCGAGCTCGACATGCTGCTGATCATGACCGTCGAGCCGGGGTTCGGCGGCCAGGCCTTCCTCGACATCATGCTTCCCAAGATCCGCCGCACCCGTGAGCTGATCAGCAAGCACGGCCTCGAACTCTGGCTCCAGGTGGACGGCGGCGTCTCCGCCTCGACCATCGAGCGCTGCGCCGAGGCGGGCGCCGACGTCTTCGTGGCCGGATCCGCGGTGTACGGCGCGGACGACCCCGCGGCGGCGGTACGTGCACTGCGCAACCAGGCGGCCGGGGCGATGTCCACGGCGGCATGGGCGTGCGGCCACTGAGCCACGGATACGTGAACGCAGTCCTTCAGGGCTGATCAAGTACGTCGGATCTGCAAGGATGAACGGCGAACCCGGGTTGTGCTGCGGCAATGCGCGCGAAGCCGCACCAATGGGTGTGAATGCGTATGCGCGTGAACGCGCGCACGTCAGTTGCTTGAAATGACAGTGAGGAGATCGTCGTGTCGACGGGCGGCCGGTCAGCCATGCGGATGGGACCCGCGGAGCTGGTGCAGGCGGCGGCCATGGCCCGCCGCTTCTATCTCGAGGGCAAGTCGAAGATCCAGATCGCCGAGGAGTTCGGCGTCAGCCGCTTCAAGGTGGCCCGGGTTCTGGAGACGGCTCTCGAGCGCGATCTCGTACGGATCGAGATCCGTGTGCCCGCCGAGCTGGACGCGGAGCGCTCGGACGCGCTGCGCGCCCGCTACGGCCTGCGGCACGCGGTCGTGGTCGAGTCGCCCACCTCGGCCGACGAGGTCGAGGAGTCGCCCGATCCCGAGAACCTCGGTGAGGTCGCGGCCGATCTGCTCGGCGAACTGGTGACCGAGGGCGATGTGCTCGGCCTCGCGTGGGGGCGCTCGACGATCCACATGGCCGCGGCGCTCGACCAGCTGCCGCCCTGCACGGTCGTGCAGCTGACGGGTGTGTACGACGCCGGGACCGCCGAACGCGGTTCGGTCGAGGCCGTGCGGCGTGCCGCGCAGGTCTCGGGCGGCGAGGCCCACCCCATCTACGCGCCGATGCTCCTGCCGGACCCGGCCACGGCCGCCGCGCTGCGGAACCAGACCGGGATCGCTCGGGCTTTCGAGTACTTCGACAAGGTCACCGTCGCCGCCGTCTCCATCGGCTCCTGGGAGCCCGGCATCTCCACGGTCCACGACATGCTCAGCGACGAGGAGCGCGCGCACTACGCCTCGCTGGGAGTGGCCGCCGAGATGTCCGCGCACCTCTTCGACGCCGAGGGGCGCCGGGTCGGGCGCGACCTGGGGGAGCGGTGCATCACCGTCGAGGCCGACCGGCTGCGGCGCATCCCCGAGGTCGTCGCCATCGCCGGTGGGCAGCGGAAGGCCGCCGCGATCGACGCGGTGCTGCGTTCGGGGCTCGTCACCAGCCTCGTGACGGACACCGCTGCCGCGGATCAGCTGCTGATCATGGGGCACACGCCGCATCCGGCGCTTGACCGGGCCGACCCGGACGGCAGCTGAGTCGCTGCGGGTACGCCGTGGCTGGGCGCGCAGTTCCCCGCGCCCCTTCGGGGCGCTGCGGTACGGGGACGGCTATGGAAGCATCTGCCCCATGGTGCTCCGGTTTGTACCTCGTGTATTGGGTGCGTTGCTGGTCTGCCTCGCCGCTCTCGTCACTGGTTGTTCCTCGGGCAGCGGCGGGGCTGTGGAGGCTTCGGCTTCCGCCCCCGCCTGGGCGCACGGCATGGCCACCGTCCCCGCCGGCCGGCTGCCCGCCGAGGCCCGGCGGACGTTGCGGCTCATCGATGACGGCGGGCCCTTCCCGTACGCCAAGGACGGCTCCACCTTCGGCAACTTCGAGGGCGGGCTGCCCGAGCGGCGGCGCGGTCACTACCGCGAGTACACCGTGCCCACCCCGGGCGCACGCGACCGGGGCGCACGCCGGATCGTCACCGGGAGCGGCGGCGAGACCTACTACACGGACGACCACTACCAATCCTTCAAGGCGGTACTGAGATGACGTCCGAACCTCCGGCGCAGCCGCTGGCATCCGTCCTCGCGGCCGTCCACGCCGCCGGAATGGCCACCGTCTCGCTCGACCTGGAGGGGGTGCGCGACAAGGCGGCCTTCATGGACCGCTGCGCCCGCGCGCTGGAGCTGCCCGAATGGTTCGGGCGCAACTGGGACGCGCTCGCCGACTGCCTCACCGACCTCGGATGGGCGCCTCCCGCGCCCGGCCGCCTCTTCGTCGTCACGGGCTGGCAGGAGTACGCCGATGCGGCGCCCCAGGAGTGGATCGTCGCCCAGGAGGTGTTCACCGACGCGGTCGAGTACGCCAGGCAGCGCGGGACGGGCCTGGAGATCGTTCTCGCGCTAGGCGCCCGCGCCTGAGCGGACGGTGACCACCGGGGCCGCCGCTTGGAGGTTCCGACCAGGGGCCTTCCGCTGCGACTGGGTGATCATCCCAGGCGGCGCACGGCCCAGGACATGGGACACTGAAGTACGTGCTTTTCCCTCGGCCTAACTGTCCGGGGGCCACCTCTGATCGACTGGGATGAGCAGCACGTGCGCTTCCTCAATGACATCCAGCCTGCGTACGACCTGACGTACGACGACGTCTTCATGGTGCCGCGGCGCTCCGCCGTCGGATCGCGTCAGGGCGTGGACCTCTCGTCGCCGGACGGCACCGGCACCACGATCCCGCTGGTCGTCGCGAACATGACCGCGATCGCGGGACGCCGGATGGCCGAGACCGTCGCCCGCCGCGGCGGCCTCGTCGTGATCCCGCAGGACATTCCGATCGAGGTCGTCACCGAGGTCATCTCCTGGGTCAAGACGCGCCACCACGTCCTGGACACCCCGATCGTCCTGGCCCCCACGCAGACCGTCGCCGACGCGCTCGCGCTGCTGTCCAAGCGCGCGCACAACGCGGGCGTCGTCGTGGACGCGGACCAGAAGCCGATCGGCGTCGTCACCGACACGGACCTGAACGGCGTCGACCGCTTCACCCAGATCTCCGAGGTCATGTCCAAGGACCTCGTGCTCCTGGACGCGGACATCGACCCGCGCGACGCCTTCAACAAGCTGGACGCCGCCAACCGCAGGTACGCGCCCGCGGTGGGCAAGGACGGCCGCCTGGCCGGCATCCTGACCCGCACCGGCGCCCTGCGCGCGACGCTCTACTCGCCCGCCCTGGACGCCAAGGGCAAGCTGCGCATCGCCGCCGCCGTCGGCATCAACGGCGATGTCGCGGCCAAGGCCAAGCAGCTCCTCGACGCGGGCGCTGACACGCTCGTCGTGGACACCGCGCACGGCCACCAGGAGTCGATGATCGCCGCGGTCAAGGCCGTGCGCGCGCTCGACCCGCAGGTGCCGATCGTCGCGGGCAACATCGTGGCCGCCGAGGGTGTGCGGGACCTGATCGAGGCCGGCGCGGACATCATCAAGGTCGGTGTGGGCCCCGGCGCCATGTGCACCACGCGCATGATGACCGGTGTCGGCCGCCCGCAGTTCTCCGCGGTGCTCGAGTGCGCCGCCGAGGCCGCGAAGTTCGGCAAGCACGTGTGGGCCGACGGCGGAGTCCGCCACCCCCGTGACGTCGCCATGGCGCTGGCCGCCGGTGCTTCGAACGTCATGATCGGCTCGTGGTTCGCCGGGACGTACGAGTCCCCGGGCGACCTCCAGCAGGACGCCAACGGCCGCCTGTACAAGGAGTCGTTCGGCATGGCGTCCGCGCGTGCGGTGAAGAACCGCACCAGCGAGGAGTCGGCCTACGACCGCGCCCGCAAGGCGCTGTTCGAGGAGGGCATCTCGACTTCGCGGATGTTCCTGGACCCCGAGCGGCCCGGCGTCGAGGACCTGATCGACTCGATCATCGCGGGTGTCCGTTCCTCCTGCACGTATGCGGGCGCGGGGTCCCTGGCCGAGTTTGCCGAGCGGGCCACCGTGGGTGTGCAGAGCGCCGCGGGTTACGCGGAGGGCAAGCCCCTCCACGCCTCCTGGAGTTAGCCGCTTCGCGGGGAGCTGTGCCATGCGTCCGCGGGTTTACCGTGGCTGGTCGCGCAGTTCCCCGCGCCCCTCCCGGGCGCTGACATCACTGCCTTCGCCAGCAGCGCGTGGCCCTCGTCGCCCGGATGTACGCCGTCCACCAGGTGACCTGCGTGCAGCAGGCCGCCGCCCGGGAGCAGATCGGCCTTCGCGTCCAGGGCCGCCCTCTCCACCGCGTTCCGCAGGTCCTGGAGCGTCGCCCCGAGGGCGTTCGGTGTCGTCTCGGCGTCCGGGCGGATCACCGGGGAGACCACCAGGAGAGGGACGTCCGGGTGGCCCCGGCGCACCAGGGCCAGGAACGCCCGCGTCGTCTCGTACAGCAGCCCCGCCGAATGCGGCGTACGCGACCAGCAGTTCGTGCCGAAGGCCACGGTGAGCAAGTCCGCGTCCAGCGAGGCCAGTTGCTCGGCGCTCGCCGGCTCTCCGCGTGCCGCGCCCGCGTAGCCGAGGTTCACCGTCTCCAGGCCGAGGGCCCGCCCCGCCAGCGCGGGCCACGCCAGATGCGGACGCGAGGCCGACCAGCCCTCCGCGATCGAGTCGCCGTGGACGAGCCAGCGCGGCCGGCGCGCGGCGGGCGTCAGGGTGCCGTCCACCGGGCGCACCGCGTGCAGGACGGGCCGCAGCGTCTCCGGCAGGTGGAGAACGAAGTCGCCGTCAGGCTGCGGGAGATGAATCAGCGTCAGGTGCTCGCCGGGGGATGCCGGTGTGTCGATGGCGGCGGCCTCGCCCGTGAGCAGCGCGAGCAGCGTGAACACCGCGGGCGCATCGCGGTAGGAGTCCGCGGCCGACGGAGGCGACGCGGTGTACGCGACCTCCACGGCGCTCACTCCCCGCGCGGTGAACTCAAGGCGCACCCCGGCCGGCAGGCCCGCCCGCTCCCACGTGTCCCCCGGCAGCCGCGCCCGGTCGGCCGGGTCAGCGCGCAGCACCCCGCCGTCCTCGGCCCACCAGGGCGCGCCCCGCACGAACTCCCTCACCGCGCACCCCCGATGGTCGGATAGGGGAACTTCACGCCGACCCCGCCGTCCACGACGAGCGTCTGCCCGGTGACGTACGAGGAGAGCGGCGAGGCGAAGAACAGCAGGGCGGACGCGATGTCGGACGTCTCGGCCACGCGGTCGAGCGGGGCGTTGCGGGCGTTGCGCGCGCGGCCCTCCTCGCCGATCAGGCCCGCCACGCGTGGCGTCCAGACGACGCCGGGCGCCACCGCGTTCACCCGTACACCGCGCGGGCCGTACTCCACCGCCGCCGAGCGGACCAGGGAGATCAGGCCCGCCTTGGCCGCGCCGTACGCGGCGTGCAGGGGAGCCGCCGTCAGGCCCGACACCGACGCCACGAAGACCAGGGGGCCGCCGCCCGCGTCGGCGAGCGCCTCGCCGCCGTACTGGACCGCGAACCATGCCTGCCGCAGGACGAGGGAGAAGTGCCAGTCCCAGGACGCGTCGTCGAGGTCGGCCAGGGGGGTGTAGCGAGCCATGCCCACGATGTCGACGACACCGCCGATCGACCCCAACTCCCGCTGTGCGTAAGCGAACAGCTCCCGCATCTCGTCGCGCCGCGTCACGTCGGCGACGTACGCGATGCCGCCCGTCTCGGCGGCGACGGCTTCCGCCCGCCCCTTGTCGAGATCCACGCAGAGCACGCGCGCGCCCGCCGCGGTGAGCGCGTGGGCGGTCTGGCGGCCGATGCCGTTGCCCGCGCCGAGCAGGACGAAGACGCGGCCGTCCAGGCGGTGCAGGGCCGCGTAGTCGGGGACGGGGGAGGTGTCGAGGGGCTCGTTCACGGCTGCGCCCGCCGGGGCCGGTAGGCGGCCAGCTCCGGGATGACTTCCTTGCCCAGGATCTCGATCGTGCGCAGGATCTCCTGGTGCTCCAGAAAGCCCCACTGGACGTAGCAGATGAGCTGGTCGATGCCGAGATCCGCGTACCGCTTGGCCTTGCGGACGATCGTCTCCGCGTCGCCGATGAGGATCATGTCGCCGTCGTTGAACTCCTCGACGGGCACGCTGCCTTCGATGATCGGGGTGAGCAGGGGGAAGGTCCGCTCGCGCTCGTCGGGGGTCAGGTGCGGCAGCTCCCAGTCGAGCGTGAACTGGGCCAGGTTGCGGTACCACCAGGCCACCGAGTCCCAGACCCGCCGCGAAGGCCGGTCTGCCACGTGCACCAGCGTGTACGCGCTGACGCGGTCCGTGGTGACGTCCGTGATGGGCGAGGCAGTGCGCGCCGCCGCGCGGTAGGCGGCGACCTGGCGGGCCATCGCGTCGAGCGGCTGCATGATCGAGAAGGAGAGCAGACCGAGCCCCGCCGCGCCCGCCACCTCCGCGGAACCGGGTGACGTCGCCGCCATCCAGCACGGCGGATGCGGGTCCTGGACCGGCTTCGGCGTGACCATCCGGCGGGGGAAGGTGAAGCGCTCGGACTCGTAGGCGAAGTACTCCTCGCGCCACATGCCCGTCACGATCTCGATCGCCTCGCGCCAGTCGGACCGCGACTGCTCCCTGTCGACACCAAATGCCGTCTGCTCCATGGGAGTCGAGCGTCCCGTGCCCCACTCGACGCGGCCCTCCGAGAGCACGTCGACCGCCGCGACCTTCTCGGCGATCCGCTGCGGGGGAGTGAAGCCGAAGGGGGTGAGGGTGACGCCGAAGCCGAGGCGTATCCGCTCGGTGAGCGCCGCGAGATGGCCGAGGAGCACCTCGGGCGCCGGGCAGTGCGAGCGGCCCTCGCGGAAGTGGTGCTCCACGGCCCACACCGTGCGGAAGCCGACCCGGTCCGCGAGCCGGATCTGCTCCACGGCCTCGCGGTAGGCGCGCTGCTCGGCGATGCGCTGGCCGTGCGGATGGGGTCCGTTCCAGGGCTTGGGTACGTCGATCTCGTACAGCACATCGAGGTCCATGGCCTGCTGCCTCCCTCTCGACCGGGGTGCGCGACCGGCTCGGCCGGAGTGCACGATGGGGGAGATCTGACGAAGTGTCAATGACCTCCCGGACGCCCCGGCACGCAACGGACGAAACGGACCGCGCAACGAAGACCCGCGAGAGGGAGAAGTGCGCAACGATCATGCGGGGTTGCGCAAGGTTGCTGCATTACGTATGTGAAGCGCGTCTCATAGAGTCATCCGCTGTACGTGGTGTGGCGGGGACCGCCTGCTCGGCGGTCCCCATCCATGCGTGGGTGCTGCCGCCGGTCCCGCCGCCCTGACCGGCAGCGATGAAGGAGCCATGCGTGCTCGACCAAGGCGCACCCCCGCAGAACCGCCCAAGCCCCCCGGGGATATCGGGGTTTGGACGCCGCTTGATGTGGCGCAAGCCGGTGGAACTCCTGGTCGCGGAGGGCGGCCAGGGCGAGGGCGGCTCGCTGCGGCGCTCCCTCGGCATGTGGCAGCTGACCATGATCAGCATCGGTGCCACGCTCGGCACCGGCATCTTCGTGGTCCTCGGCGAGAGCGTCCCCAAGGCCGGGCCCGCCGTGACCCTGTCCTTCGTGCTCGCCGGACTCACCGCACTCTTCTCCGCGCTCTCCTACGCGGAGCTCGCGGGCTCCATTCCGGTCGCCGGATCCTCGTACTCATACGCGTACGCAACGATGGGTGAACTCGTCGCCTGGGTCTGCGGCTGGTGCCTGGTCCTGGAGTACGGCGTCTCGGTCGCGGCGGTCGCCGTCGGCTGGGGCGAGTACCTCAACGAGCTGCTCGACGGCACCATCGGGGTCACCATCCCCGATGTGCTCTCCTCGGCTCCGGGCGAGGGCGGCATCATCAACCTGCCGGGCCTGATCGTCGTGCTGCTCGCGATGGTCTTCCTGCTCGGCGGCGCCAAGGAGTCGGCGCGCGCCAACACGATCATGGTCATCGTGAAGATCGCCGCGCTCGTGCTCTTCTGCACCATCGGCTTCATGGGCTTCAAGTCCGGCAACTACTCGGACTTCATGCCGCTCGGCACGGCCGGCGTCAGCGCCGCCGCCGCGAGCCTCTTCTTCTCGTACATCGGCTTCGACGCCGCCTCCACCGCCGGTGAGGAAGCGAAGAACCCGCAGCGCGACCTGCCCCGCGCGATCATGCTGTCGCTGATCATCGTCACGGCGCTCTACGTCCTGGTCGCGGCCGTCGCCGTCGGCGCCTGGAACTGGAAGGACTTCGAGGGCTCCGAGGCCACGCTCGCCGCGATCATGAACGACGTCAGCGGCCAGAGCTTCTGGGGCACGCTGCTCGCCGCCGGCGCGGTCATCTCCATCGCGTCCGTCGTCCTGACCGTCCTCTACGGCCAGACCCGCGTCCTGTTCGCCATGTCCCGCGACGGCCTGGTCCCCAAGGTGTTCGGCAAGGTCAGCAAGAAGACGGGCACGCCCCGCGTGAACACGGTCATCGTGTCGCTGTTCTGCGCCGCCCTCGCCTCCGTCATCCCGCTCGGCAAGCTCGTCGACGCCACCAGCATCGGCACGCTCTTCGCCTTCGGCCTGGTCAACATCGCGGTGATCGTGCTGCGCCGGACCCGCCCGGACATGCCGCGCACCTTCCGGGTGCCGCTGGGCTGGCTCTTCCCGGTGCTCGGCTTCGGCTTCTGCGCGTACAACATGTTCAGCCTCGACACCGTCACCTGGGTCGTCTTCGGTGTCTGGATGGCCGTCGGCCTCGTGTTCTACTTCCTGTACGGCATGAGCCGCTCCCGATTGGCCTCCGCAGAGAAGTGATCCACCCCCAGTGCGACTGAACGATCTCGACGAACGCATCGTGCACGCCCTCGCCGAGGACGCCCGCCGTTCCTACGCCGACATCGGCCAGCTGGTCGGGCTCTCCGCGCCCGCCGTCAAGCGGCGCGTGGACCGGCTCCGGGAGACCGGGGCGATCACGGGATTCACCGTGCGGGTCGACCCGGCCGCTCTCGGCTGGGAGACCGAGGGGTTCATCGAGATCTACTGCCGTCGCAACACCTCGCCCGAGGCCATCCGCCGTGGCCTCGAGCGGTATCCGGAGATCGCGTCCGCGTCCACCGTCACCGGTGACGCGGACGCGGTCGTCCAGGTCTTCGCCGCCGACATGCGGCACTTCGAGCGGGTGCTCGAGCGGATCGCCGGTGAGCACTTCGTGGAGCGGACGAAGTCCGTGCTGGTGCTTTCGCCTTTGATGCGGAGATTCTCTTCGGGGGCGCCTGCGTAGTGCCTCGGGCGCGAGTGCGTCGTGGCTGAGCGCGCAGCTCCCCTCGCCCCTTACGGGGCGCTACTTCATCGGCAGTACGTGCAGGTCGCCGCTGCCCGGCTTGGTTTTGTCGAACGGCGCCGCGCTCACGCACTTGGGCATGTCGTCCGGCAGGTCGTTCGGGATGCCGACCATGGCCCAGCTGTAGCCGAAGCGGTCCTGCTTGCCCTGGTCGTGGATTGTCAGGCCCAGGCGCTTGCCGATCGCCCCCTTGAGGCCGCCGTCCGCCTTCGTGACGACCGCCGACACGGTGGCGACCTTGCCGCCGGTCAGCAGGCAGTCCACGCGGGCCTCGGCGGAGCCGCCGAACTTGGGGTTCGTCATGTAGTGGCTGAGCTTGATGGTGCCGTGCGCCTTGCGCGGATCGTTCTTGTCCGCCGCGTCCAGATGGGCGTCGATGGTGACGGTGGCGTCGTCGCCGGGTGGCCGGTCCAGCTTGGCGGTTCCGGTCAGGGCGGCGGCCTCGCGGGCGGCGCTCGGGGCGTCCGAAGCGGTCGCGTCCGAAGCGGTCGCGTCCGACGCGGTCGCGGAGCCTGCGACTCCGGCGAGCGTGAGGAGCGTGGCGCCTACGGCGACGACTCGGATGAGGGTGGAGCGGCGGTGCATGGGGAGCCCCCGTCTGACTGCGGTCGGCCCGGTCCTTCCGGGCGTGATCCACACTTCCGTGGACCGGTGCGCGGTGCATCGCGCGCAAGGTGGTGACCGGCTCCGCCGTGCGGCGGGGGACAGCTGGTCCGTGAGGTGGAGCTGCCGGGCCCGCCCGACCCCCGTACGGGCGAGCCCAGGCGCGTCAGCCGGTCGGGTACGTGAGGTGCCAGGGCTTGACGTCGAAGTCGCCGGTGCCCTTCTTGACCTTCTCGAAGGGGGCCGAGCTCGTGCACTTGGGGAGCTTCTTGGTCCCGTCGGGGCCGCCCACCGCGGCCCAGCTGTAGCCCACGCGGTCGTGCGCGCCCTGGTCGTGGACGCTGAAGCCGACGCGTCCGCCCTTGATGTCCTTGAGGTTGGTGTCGGTGATGATGCCGGTGGCCGTGGCGACCTTGCCGCCGCTCATCAGGCAGTCGATGCGGCCCTTCGCCCAGCCGCCCTTGCCGCCCGGCTTGTCGAGGTGGACGAAGCGGAAGGTGCCGGTCGCCTTGTCCGGACGCATGTGGTGGCGCTGGGCGAGGTGGGCGTCGAACGTGAACGTCACGTCCTCGGTGGTCTTGCGGTACAGCTTCGCGCTGCCGGTGAGCGCGGCGGCCTCGCGGGGCTTCGTGTGCGCCGTGCCCTCGCTCGTGCCCTGGCTCTGTGGCGTGCCCCCGCCCTTCGGAGTGCCCTCGCCCTTCGGGGTGCTCTCGCTCTGCGCTGTGTTCTCGCGCGAACCGCCACCGTCCGCCGCGACGGCCGCTCCCGCGGCTCCGGCGCAGATCAGGAGGGCGGTTGCGACGGCGATCGCACGCCTGTGGCTGCGGCTGCGGGCGCGGGTGCCGCCGCGGGTGCCGGTCGGGCGGCTGTCGGCGATCTGATTGCTTGCGTTGCGGCTCACGGGGAGCCTCCGTCCGAGGTGCCGTTCACCCGGTCCTTCCGGGCGAGATCACGGTCTCGCGGCAAGGGGTCGGGGCACGTCCGGCCACGGGCGGCAATCCGCCTCCGCCGCGCGGCGGGGAACGCCCGCGCACACCCTGCGCCCGGCGGTGGACACCGCTACGACCCCGGTCCCATGGCGCCGCGCAACGAATCGCCGCCACCGGCCCCGTACGCGCAACGGATCGAGCATCTGCCCGCAACGCTCGCGCCTTGTCCGGGCTACCCCGCCGACCGTACGGTCTAACGGTCCCCACCAGTCCCTCAGCCCCTTCGCACGCCCCGAGGTCCCGCCATGCTCCCGCTGCGCACCGCCCTGCTCCAGAGCTCGGGCCGCCCCGGCTCCGTCGCCGCCAATCTGAAGGCGCTCGACGAGGCCGCCGCACGTGCGTCGGCCGCCGGCGCGGGTCTCCTGGTGGCGCCCGAGATGTACCTCACCGGGTACGCGATCGGCGACGACGTGGCCCGCCTCGCCGAGCCCGCCGACGGGGCGTCCGCCGCCGCGATCGCCGAGACCGCCGCACGCCACGGCGTCGCGGTCGCCTACGGCTACCCGGAGCGGGAGGGCGAAGCGGTCTTCAACTCCGTCCAGCTGATCGGCCCCGACGGCGTGAGCCTGGCGAACTACCGCAAGACCCACCTCTTCGGCTGCTTCGAGCGCGACTCCTTCACCTCCGGTGAACAGGCCGTCGTACAGGCCGAGTTGGGAGGTCTGCGGATCGGCCTGATGATCTGCTACGACGTGGAGTTCCCGGAGAACGTCCGCGCGCACGCCCTCGCGGGCACCGACCTGCTGCTCGTGCCCACGGCCCAGATGCACCCCTTCCAGTTCGTCGCCGAGTCCGTCGTGCCGGTGCGGGCCTTCGAGAACCAGATGTACGTCGCGTACGTCAACCGGGTCGGCAAGGAAGGGGAGTTCGAGTTCGTCGGGCTCTCCACGCTCGCCGGACCCGACGGCGTCGCGCGCACCCGCGCCGGACGCGAGGAGCAGCTGGTGTTCGCCGACGCCGACCCGGCCTTCCTCGCCGCGTCGCGCGAGGCCAACCCGTATCTGCGCGACCGCCGCCCGGGTCTGTACTCGTCCCTGATCTGACCCCTCCCGAGCCTCCCCCTTCTTCTTCTGTTCTGCCGTTCCCGCAAGGAGTCCGTACCTCATGACGTCCACGGTGCCCAACGCCGTCCAGCACACCGACGCGCAACCGCCGATCACCATGTTCGGTCCGGACTTCCCGTACGCGTACGACGATTTCCTCGCGCACCCGGCGGGCCTGGGCCAGATACCCGCGACCGAGCACGGCACGGAGGTCGCGGTCATCGGCGGCGGCCTGTCCGGCATCGTGGCGGCGTACGAACTGATGAAGATGGGCCTCAAGCCCGTCGTCTACGAGGCCGACCAGATCGGCGGGCGCCTGCGCACCGTCGGCTTCGACGGCTGCGACCCGGGGCTCACCGCCGAGATGGGCGCGATGCGCTTCCCGCCGTCCTCGACGGCGCTGCAGCACTACATCGACCTGGTGGGCCTCAAGACCCAGCCCTTCCCCAACCCCCTCGCGGAGTCGACCCCCTCGACGGTCGTCGACCTCAAGGGCGAGTCCCACTACGCGACGTCCGTCGACGACCTTCCGCAGGTCTACCGCGACGTGATGAACGCCTGGAACTCCTGCCTGGAGGAGGGCGCCGACTTCTCCGACATGAACCGCGCCCTGCGCGAGCGCGACGTACCCAAGATCCGCGAGATCTGGTCCAAGCTCGTCGAGAAGCTCGACAACCAGACCTTCTACGGCTTCCTCTGCGACTCCGAGGCCTTCAAGTCCTTCCGGCACCGCGAGATCTTCGGCCAGGTCGGCTTCGGCACGGGCGGCTGGGACACCGACTTCCCGAACTCCATCCTGGAGATCCTGCGCGTCGTCTACACCGAGGCCGACGACCACCACCGCGGCATCGTCGGCGGCAGCCAGCAGCTGCCGCTGCGGATGTGGGACCGCGAGCCGCAGAAGATCGTGCACTGGGCGCCCGGCACGTCCCTGAGCTCGCTGCACGAGGGCGGTGTGCCCAAGCCCGCCGTGACCCGTCTGGACCGCACCGCGGGCAACCGCGTCACCGTCACCGACGCCTCGGGCGACATCCGCACCTACCAGGCGGCGATCTTCACCGCCCAGTCCTGGATGCTGCTCTCCAAGATCGCGTGCGACGACACGCTCTTCCCCATCGACCACTGGACGGCGATGGAGCGGACCCACTACATGGAGTCCTCCAAGCTCTTCGTCCCGGTCGACCGGCCGTTCTGGCTGGACAAGGACGAGGAGACCGGTCGTGACGTGATGTCCATGACGCTCACCGACCGTATGACGCGCGGGACCTACCTCCTCGATGACGGACCGGACAAGCCCGCCGTCATCTGCCTCTCCTACACCTGGTGCGACGACAGCCTGAAGTGGCTGCCGCTCTCGGCGAACGAGCGCATGGAGGTCATGCTCAAGTCGCTCGGCGAGATCTATCCCAAGGTCGACATCCGCAAGCACATCATCGGCAACCCGGTGACCGTGTCGTGGGAGAACGAGCCGTACTTCATGGGCGCGTTCAAGGCGAACCTGCCGGGCCACTACCGCTACCAGCGGCGCCTGTTCACGCACTTCATGCAGGGCTCGTTGCCCGAGGACAAGCGGGGGATCTTCCTCGCCGGTGACGACATCTCGTGGACGGCGGGGTGGGCCGAGGGGGCCGTGACGACCGCGCTGAACGCCGTGTGGGGCGTCATGCACCACCTCGGCGGGGCCACGGACGGGACGAACCCCGGGCCCGGCGATGTGTACGACGAGATCGCGCCCGTCGAGCTGCCGGAGGACTGAGCGCCGATTCCGCCGGGGCGCGAGGGAATCCGCTGGTCCGTTGTGGCCGGTCGCGCAATTCCCCGCGCCCCTTCGGGCGCTTCCCCCGGCCCGGGTCTCACACCCCGGCTGCCCGTGCCGCCTCGTACACCTCCGCCGCCAGATCCTTCAGCTCCTCGGCATCCCTCGTGCTGCCCGCGAGCTCGACGAGGATCTCCTCGACCGCGCCCGTCGAGGCGTGTGCCTCCAGGTCTTCGACGATCTGTGCGACGTTGCCCTGGAAGGGGGAGCGCTTCGCGCCCTCGTACGCGGTCGGCGTGTAGCGCGCGTTGACCCGCAGGACGCTCTGGACCGGCTCGGTGCGGCCCCGCTCGGCGGCCAGTTCCTTCAGGGCCTGGGCCTGCTCGGCCAGCTTGTCGGCGCCCATGCCGATCGGCATCCAGCCGTCGGCGCGGTCGACGAGCCTGCGCAGGGCGCGCGGGCTGCCCGCGGGCAGCAGGACCGGGATGGGGCGTGCGGGCTTGGGGCCGACGACCGAGGGCGCGATCGTCGTCAGCTCCCCTTCGTACGACACCGGGTCCGGGCCCCACACCGCGCGGCAGACGTCGAGAAGTTCGTCCAGGACCTTGCCGCGCCGGTTGAAGGGGGCCACTCCCGCGGCCGCGTACTCGTCGTGGGACCAGCCCGTGCCGAGGCCCGCGACGACCCGGCCGCCGCTCGCCGCGTCCAACGTGGCCAGCGAACGCGCCAGTTGGAACGGCACGTGCAGCGGGGCGATCAGGACGCTGGTGCCCAGGCGTGCCCGCTCGGTGGCGGCGGCGGCCAGGGTCAGCGTGATGAGCGGGTCGGCCACCGAGCGGTACGAATCGGGCCAGGGCAGGCCCTCGACGCCGTACAGACCCTGGGTCGCGGGCTCGGGGAACAGGATGCGTTCATAGACCCACAGGCTCTCGTAGCCGATCTCCTCCGCCGCGCGGGCCACGGCCGGGACGTCACGTCCGATGCTGTACTGCTTGCCCTGCGGAAGGCCGAGCCCGAGTCGTGTGGCCATGCTGGTGCTCCTTCGCATCCGGGGTAACTTCCTTCAACGTACAACGATCGTCGGGGAGTTGGGTGGGGGGCGGCGCGAGGTGGCCGGATCAGTCGGGCAGGGGCGTGAGCAGCATCCGGCCCACCAGGCCGACCGCTCCGTCCAGGCGGTCCCGGAACTCCTCGGCGACGCGCGGCAGTTCACGCAGGGCCCGCAGCGCGAGCGCCGTCGCCCAGGCGCTGTCCCTGGCCCGCTCCAGACTCCAGGAGCCGAGGAGGTGGGTGAGCGGGTCGGCGATCTGGAAGAGGTCGGGGCCCGGCATCAGCTCTTCGCGGATGCGCTCCTCCAGCGAGACGAGGATGTCGCCCACGCGGTCGAACTCGTCCTCCAGGTCGGCCGGTTCGCAGCCGAGCGTACGACAGGTGTCCATGACGGCCAGCGGAAGGTCGTGCCCGATGTGCGCGTTGATGCCCGCGAGTGCGAACTGCAACGGGCGTACGCCGGGGTGGCGCCGGAGCTGGAACAGCGGCCGCCAGCAGGCGGGCGGTCTGCGGTCGGCGGCCACCGTGTCGACCGCCCTCAGATAGCGCTCGGCGAACAGGACGTCCAGCGTGATGGCCGCTCCGGTGTCCGGGAACAGGCCGCTGCCGACGTGCCGGGCGACCTCTTCGGTGACCGAGAGATAGACCCGGTTGAATACCCCCACCCCGTCGCCCGAAGGGAAGCCGGCGTCCAGGGCGCGCATCCGCGTCGCCACGCCGTCAACCCCGTCTGCCGGGCCTGTGAACTCCGCGAACCGCTCCAACTGCGCCATGGTGGCAGGGTCCCAGTCCTAGGCTGGCCGGAATGCCGCCGCACCGGCCGCTTCCCCAGAACGAGGGAACGGAGACCGTGTGTGCCCCTGGGAAGGGGAGCCGGGGTGCGGGGGAGGGGGAGGCCGCACAGTGTCAGCAGACCGCGCACGACATCGCGTCGCACCACGTGCCGGGCGAAGGAGCGCCGCCCGGCACGGGATCATGTCCGCGGCGGCTTCGGTCGTGGCCGCCGTCGGAGCCGTCGCCGCAATGGTGTCCGCCCTGGATGAGGGCGGCGGCAAGGACCGGGCGCGCCCGAAGGTGACGAAGTCGCCGACGCTCGAACCGCTGCCCGCGGTGCCGACGCCGTCCGCGTCGAAGCCTTCGGCGAAGCCGTCGCCCGCCAGGTCCTCCGCCGCTCCGAAACCGCGGCCGAAGCCTTCGGTGCAGCGCCCGAAGAGGCCGAACACCGCCGCGGACAAGGACGAGAAGGCCAACTCCCTCTACCGGCACGGTGATTCCCAGGTGCTGGACTGGGTCAGGGCGAACCGGGACGACCCGCGCCGCCCGCTCATCGAGTCACGGATCGCCGACCGGCCCGCGGCCGTGTGGTTCGCCGAGTACGCGCCGCGGACCGTCACCTCCCGGGTGCGCGCGGTGACGTCGGCCGCGGGCAGCCGGGTGCCCGTCGTCGTGCCGTACGCGATACCGGACCGCGACTGCGGGGGCGCGTCGCAGGGCGGGGCGCCGGACCTGGCCGCGTACGACAGGTGGATCGGGAAGTTCGCCGCGGGCCTCGGCTCCGGCGAGGTCGTCGTCATCCTCGAACCGGACGCGATCGCGCAGTCCGAGTGCCTCTCGGCGAAGCAGCGCACCGCCCGTTACGCCTCGCTCGCCCGCGCGGGCCGCACCCTCAAGGCCGCCAACCCCAGGGCGAGGGTCTACTTCGACGCCGGGCACTCCGGCTGGAACGCGGCGGCCGAGCAGGCGGGGCGGCTGCGTGCCGCGGGCGCGGCGTCCCCCGCGGCCTCCGACGGCATCTTCACGAACGTGTCGAACTTCCACCGCACCGCCGACGAGGCCGCCTACGCCCGCAAGGTCCTGTCCGCGCTCGGCGGCCCGCCTGGGCTGGGCGCCGTCATCGACACCAGCCGCAACGGCAACGGCGCCCCGGCGGGCGGGAAGTGGTGCGACCCGGCGGGGCGAGGGCTCGGGCAGAGCCCCACGCTCCGTACCGGCGAGGCCCGCATCGACGCCTACCTGTGGATCAAACTGCCGGGCGAGTCCGACGGCTGCCAGGGCGCGCCGGGGACGTTCTCGCCCGGCTACGCCTACGACTTGGCGCGCGGCTGAGAGCCGTCGGCGCCCGGCTCAGGGGTCTCGTCGTTCTCGCCGTACGTGGACGTGCCCGAATCGAGCAGCGGCTCCTGCGACTTGAGGTGCGGCGGGGCGAAGGCGCGCAGGACGTGATAGCCGGTGATGACGACGATCGTGCCGAGCGCGATGCCGCTCAGCTCGAAGTTGTCGCTGATCTTCAGCGAGACCCCGCCGACGCCGATGATGATGCCGGCGGCGGCCGGGACGAGGTTCAGCGGATTGCGCAGATCGACCCCGGCGCTGATCCAGATCTGGGCGCCGAGCAGGCCGATCATGCCGTAGAGGATGACGGTGATGCCGCCGAGCACGCCACCGGGGATCGCCGCGACGACCGCGCCGAACTTGGGGCAGAGGCCGAAGAGGAGGGCGAAGCCCGCGGCGGCCCAGTAGGCGGCCGTGGAGTAGACGCGGGTCGCGGCCATCACGCCGATGTTCTCGGAGTACGTCGTGTTGGGCGGGCCGCCGACCGCCGTGGAGAGCATGGAGGCGGCGCCGTCGGCGGAGATCGCCGTGCCCAGCTTGCCGTCCAGGTTGTCGCCGGTCATCTCGCCGACCGCCTTGACGTGCCCGGCGTTCTCGGCGACCAGCGCGATCACGACGGGCAGCGCGACGAGGATCGCCGACCACTCGAAGCTCGGCGCGTGGAAGGACGGCAGGCCGATCCAGTCGGCGTTGCCGACGGCGGAGAGGTCCAGGCGCCAGTGGTCGACGACCTTGCCCGAGCCGTCCGCCGAGTGGATCTTGCCGAAGACCAGGTCGAGCGCCCAGGACAGGGCGTACCCGAAGATCAGCCCCAGGAAGATCGCGACGCGCGACCAGAATCCGCGCAGGCACACCACGGCCAGACCGGTGAACAGCATCACCAGGAGCGCCGTCCACTGGTCCTGCGGCCAGTACGTGGAGGCGGTGACCGGCGCCAGATTGAAGCCGATCAGCATGACGACGGCGCCGGTGACGATCGGCGGCATCGCGGCATGGATGATCCGCGCCCCGAACTTCTGGACGGCGAGGCCCACCAGGAACAGCGCCGCGCCGACCACGAAGACCGCGCCCGTCACCGTCGCCGACGAGCCGCCCTGCGCGCGGATGACCGCGGCCACGCCCACGAACGAGAGCGAACAGCCCAGATAGCTGGGCACCCGGCCGCGCGTGGCGAGCAGGAAGATGACCGTCGCGACGCCCGACATCATGATCGCGAGGTTCGGGTCGAGGCCCATCAGGACGGGCGCCACGAAGGACGCGCCGAACATGGCGACCACGTGCTGGGCGCCGAGCCCGATGGTGCGCGGCCACGAGAGCCGCTCGTCGGGACGGACGACGGCTCCGGGCGCGGGGGTGCGCCCGTCGCCATGCAGTCTCCAGCGCACGCCGAGATCCATGTTCTGTTCCGCCTTCTGTGCGCCCGACTTTGTCAAGACCTGAATGAGTCAGCGCAATGTTAATCCGGCATAAGTGCCCTGGTTCCTCACGGGCCGGGTGTCGTCGCCTTCGCGGGAGCGGTCGTCGTGGCCTCGCGGCCGTCCGTGCGCAGGACCCCCGCGAAGACCGCGAGCCCGCAGGCGAGCACCGTCACCAGGCCGAAGGAGACGACCAGGCTCGTGGCATCGGCGAGCGTGCCGATCGCGGACGGGGCGATCAGGCCCGACGTGTACGTGATCGTTGCGACGCCCGCGATGGCCTGACTCGGGTTCGGGCCGCTGCGCCCTGCCGCGGCGAACGCGAGGGGCACCACGACCGCGATGCCGAGCCCGAGCAGCGCGAACCCGCACATGGCGAGCGCCGGGTGCGGCGCCACCACCACGAGGAGGCCGCCTAGCGCCGCGACCACGCCGCCCACCCGCACCGTGCGCACCGCCCCGAAGCGGTCCACCACCGCGTCGCCCGCGAGCCGCGCGATCGCCATGGTGAGCGTGAAGCCGGTGGTGGACGCGGCGGCGACACCGGCGGAGGAGTCCAGGACGTCCCGCAGATAGACCGCCGACCAGTCCAGGCTCGCGCCCTCGGCGAAGACCGCGCAGAAGCCGACGGCGCCGATGAGCAGCGCCGACTTCGGCGGCAGCGAGAAGCGCGGCGGCGCCTCGTCCTCGGGTTCCGCCTGGAGGTCGAGCACTCCCTGGCAGGCGATCAGGCCGATCGCGGTGAGCGCCACCGCGGCGAGCGCGTGGTGCAGCCTGGCGTCGGCGCCCAGGTGGGCGGCGACCGTGCCGGCCGCGGAGCCGATCAGGGCGCCGACGCTCCACATGCCGTGCAGGCCCGACATGATCGACTTCTTCATGCGGGCCTCGATCTCGACGCCCAGGGCGTTCATCGCCACGTCCGACATGCCCGCCGTCGCGCCGTACACGAACAGGGCGACGCAGAGCGTGAGCAGGTTCGGCGCGAGCGAGGGCAGGATCAGCGCCATCGTCCACAGGGCGAGCAGGCCGCGCAGCGCCGTCCTGGCACCGAAGCGGTGGCTGACCCAGCCCGCGAGCGGCATCGCCACGGAGGCGCCGATCGCCGGGAAGGCGAGGGCGAGGCCGAGAAGCCCGGCGCTGAGGTCGGCGTGCTCCTGGATCCAGGGCACGCGTGTCGCGAAGGAGCCGGTGACGGCGCCGTGTACGCAGAAGACAGCGGCCACGGCATACCGCGCGCGCTTCAACTGACGTACGTCGTGGACCACTTCACTCATCGTTGCCCCGTCCCTCCCAAGGTGCCTCCCCGGTACGGCGACGTAAACTATCAGGAACCCTGCCTGATAAATAGCAGCTTTATGGAAGGATCCCCGGCATGCCCGCATCACCGAGCACCGCCCGGGCCATCAACGACCGGCTCGCCCTGGGGCTCCTGCAGCGCGAAGGGCCGCTGACGGCCAACCAGTTGAAGCAGTTGACCGGTCTCTCCCGGCCCTCGGTCGCCGATCTGGTCGAGCGCCTCCAGGGCTCCGGCCTGATCGCCGTCGTGGGGGAGGCGGGTGCCCAGCGCAGGGGACCCAATGCCCGCTTGTACGGGATCGTCGCGGACCGGGCGCATCTCGCCGCCCTCGACGTGCGCACCGGCGGCGTCTCCGTGGTCGTCACCGATCTGCTCGGCGCGGTGCTCGCCGAGGCCTCCGCGCCCATCGGCGGCGACACCGGCACCGGGCCCGCCGTGGAGCGCGCCGTCACCCTCGTGGAAGCCACCGCGCGGGACGGCGGCGTCCAGCGGCTGCACACCGTGGCGATCGGCGCCCCCGGCCTCATCGACCCGGCCACCGGTGAACTGCGCGACACCACCGCGCTCCCCGCCTGGCACCGGCGCCTCGCCGGGGCTCTCCAGGAGCGGTTCCCGGCGCGCGTGCTCGTGGAGAACGAGACCAACCTCGCCGCCCGCGCCGAACAGCGTGACGGCGCCGCCCACGACCGCGACACCTTCGTGCTCCTGTGGCTCGGCGAAGGCGTCGGCGCCGCCGTCGTGCTCGACGGCAGCCTGCGCCGCGGGGCGTCGGGCGGCACCGGGGAGATCGGCTTCCTGCCGGTTCCCGGCACGGACGTGCTGCCCTCCGCCACCGGCTGCGAGGGCGGCTTCCACTCGCTGGCCTGCGCCGCCGCGCTCCGTGACCTGGGCGCCGGGCATGGCCTCGCGACCGGGGGAGACGGCGCGGACGTGGTGCGGCGCGCCGTCGAGACGGGCCACGGCGCCTTCCTCGACGCCGCCGCCGACCGGATCGCCGTCGGCGCCGCCGCCATGGCCGCGATCCTCGACCCCGGCTGCGTGGTCCTGGGCGGAGAGGTGGGCCGTGCGGGCGGCGCCGCGCTCGCCGCGCGCGTGGAGGCACGCGTCGCCGCGATGTCCCCGCTGCGCACCGAGGTGCGCGCGAGCGCGTTCGGCGGCGCGGCGGTGCTGCGGGGCGCGCTGCTCGCCGCCAGGGACACGGCGCAGGACGAGCTTTTCGGGCCACGCCACTGACCGGGCCACTGACCGCGCCGCCGCCCCGGCAGCTGTGAGCCAGGCCACAGAGGCTCGCCCGTATGGGGGCCGATCAGGCGTGGCACACTGGCTTCGTACCAAAAGCAGCGCACTCCGGGGTCGGTGTAATTCCGAACCGGCGGTTATAGTCCGCGACCCGGCCGCCTCCAGCGGTCGGTTGACCAGGTGAAACTCCTGGACCGACGGTGAAAGTCCGGATGGGAGGCAGTGCGCGGCGGGCGGGCATTCGTGCACGTCGCCGAGTGGCTTGTTTTTGGGATACCCGGCTTTTTCGGGTTCCCCAGGGAGAGGTCTCGTTTCCGGCGTCGCTCCCGGTGTCGCAGTCCGTACATTCTGTCGTCATCGACAGGCCCCGGAGTCCGTGCCCTATGAGGCAGGAGGACCCGGTGGCCACCGCAGCCGCAGTCACAGCGAATGAGCACGAGCGTGCCGCCATGCGCCGCGCCATCGCGCTCGCCGCCCTCGGACTCGGCTCCACAAGCCCCAACCCGGTCGTCGGCTGCGTCATCATCGACGCCTCCGGGCAGACCGTCGGCGAGGGTCACCACCAGCGCGCGGGCGGCCCGCACGCCGAGGTCCACGCCCTGCGCGCGGCCGGCGAACAGGCCCGCGGCGCCACCGCCCTGGTCACCCTCGAACCCTGCAACCACACCGGCCGCACCGGCCCCTGCGCCCAGGCGCTCATCGACGCCGGCATCGCCCGTGTCGTCTACGCGGTCGGCGACCCGAACCCCGCCGCGACCGGGGGCGCGCAGCGACTGCGCACCGCCGGGGTCGACGTGGAGTCGGGCCTCCTGGAGGACGAGGCCGCCGCGGGGAACGCCGCTTGGCTGACCTCCGTGCGGCTCGGCCGTCCGCACGTCACCTGGAAGTACGCCGCTTCGCTCGACGGCCGCATCGCCGCCGCCGACGGCAGCAGCCGCTGGATCACGTCGGCCGAGGCACGCGCCGACGTCCACCGTCTGCGCGCCGCGTGCGACGCGGTCGTCGTCGGCTCCGGAACCCAGCGCGCCGACGACCCGCACCTCGCCGTGCGGGGCGTCGAAGGCGCCGTCCAGCCGCTGCGCGTCGTCGTCGACACGAACGGCACGGCGGTGCGGCCCGGCGCCCGCGTCCTGGACGACGCGGCGCCCACACTCATCGCCGTCGCCGAGAACGTCACCCCCGAGGGAGCAGCCGAAACGGTGCGGCTCCCGCGCGCGGACGGCGGGCTGGACATCGAGGCCCTCCTGGCCGAACTCCACGCGCGCGGCGTCCGCTCCGTACTCCTCGAAGGCGGCCCGACGCTCGCCGGCGCCTTCGTCGCCGCCGGCGCCGTCGACCGCGTCGTCGCCTACCTGGCCCCCGTCCTGCTCGGCGCGGGCCCCGCCGCCCTGACCGGCGGCGGAATCACGACCATCACCGAAGCGTTGCGGCTCGACGTGAGCGAGACCGTCCGCATCGGCCCCGATCTGCGCGTCACCGCGACCCTCGTAGCGAAGGAGCACTGAAGTGTTCACCGGAATCGTCGAAGAGCTGGGCGAGATCACCGCCGTCGAGAACCTGGACGACGCGTCGCGCTTCCGCGTCCGTGGCCCCGTCGTCACCGACGGCGCGAAGCACGGCGACTCCATCGCGGTCAACGGCGTCTGTCTGACGGTCGTGGAGCACGAGGGCGCGGAGTTCACCGCCGACGTGATGGCCGAGACCCTGAACCGCTCCAGCCTCGGCGCGCTCGCGGCCGGATCGCGGGTCAACCTGGAGCGCCCCACCGCCGTGGGTGACCGCCTGGGCGGCCACATCGTGCAGGGGCACGTGGACGGCACCGGCGAGATCGTCGACCGCAAGCCCTCCGAGCACTGGGAGATCGTCAAGGTCTCGCTCCCCGCGGACCTCTCCCGCTACGTGGTGGAGAAGGGCTCCATCACCGTCGACGGCGTCAGCCTGACGGTGGTCGACGCCGGGCCCGACTACTTCACCATCAGCCTCATCCCCACCACCCTCGCCCTGACCACGCTCGGCATCAAGCAGCCCGGCGACCCGGTCAACCTCGAGGTGGACATCATCGCGAAGTACGTCGAGCGGATGCTCGGCGACCGCGCCCCCGCTGTTCCCACTGCCGCTCAGGCTGCCGCTCCCGCTCAGGAGGCCACGAAGTGAACTGGCTCAACTCCGAAGCCTTCACGGCCTTCGGGCAGCACGTGATCTGGTCCGACATGGTGGGCAACACCGTCGGCCTGATCGCCCTCGCCCTCGGCTGGCGGCGCTCCATATGGACCTGGCCCGCCCAGTTCCTCTCGGGCGTCATCCTCGTCGGCGCCTACGCGTCCGCCCACCTCACCGGCGGTGTCGGCAAGCAACTGCTCGTCATCGGCGTGGCCCTGTGGGGCTGGCGCCTGTGGACCAACGGCAAGCAGCAGGCGCAGGACGGCTCCATCGCCGTCCGGTTCGCGACCTGGAAGGAGCGCGGGGTGCTGCTCGGCGGCACGGCCGTCGGCACCCTCGCGGTCGGCGCCCTGTTCGCCGCCGTCCCCGACCTGTCCTGGAACCCCTGGCCCGACGCCTACATCTTCGTCGGCACGCTCGCCGCGATGGTCGCCCAGGCCCGCGGTCTCGTCGAGTTCTGGTTCGCGTGGCTCCTCGTCGACGTGGTCGGCGTTCCGCTCGCGTTCAGCAGTGGTCTGGCCTTCTCGGGCCTCGTGTACGTCATCTACCTCGCGCTCGTCCTGTGGGGCATGCGCGACTGGTGGCTGCGGTCGCGCTCTGTGTCCTCGCAGGACTCGCAGCCCTCGCAGCCCGTCATGGAAGGAGCCCCGGCATGAGCGCGGCACCGGTTTGGTACAGCACGGGTCACGAAGAAGACGCGTCGGACCTCGCTCTCGACCCCGTCGAGGCGGCCATCCGCGACATCGCCGCCGGGCGGCCCGTCGTGGTCGTCGACGACGAGGACCGCGAGAACGAGGGCGACCTCGTCATCGCGGCCGAGAAGGCGACGCCCGAGATCATCGCCTTCATGATGAGCGAGTGCCGCGGCCTGATCTGCGCACCCATGGAGGGCGACGAGCTGGACCGCCTCCAGCTCCCGCAGATGGTCGAGAACAACACCGAGTCGATGCGGACCGCCTTCACGGTCTCCGTCGACGCGAGCGGCGCGCACGGCGTCACCACCGGCATCTCGGCCGCCGACCGCGCCACCACGCTCCAGATGCTCGCGGCGGGCAGCTTCGAGCCCACCGACTTCGTGCGTCCGGGCCACATCTTCCCGCTGCGCGCCAAGTCCGGCGGCGTCCTGGTCCGGGGCGGCCACACCGAGGCCGCGGTCGACCTGGCCCGGCTCGCGGGACTGCGCCCGGCCGGGGCCATCGTGGAGATCGCGGGCGAGGACGGCACGATGCTCCGCCTGCCCGAGCTGATCCCCTTCGCCCGCAAGCACGGCCTGACGATCATCTCCATCGAGGACCTGATCGCCTACCGCAGCGGCAGCGAGCCGACGGTCCGCCGCGAGGCCGAGGTCCACCTGCCCACCGCCTTCGGCGACTTCACGGCGTACGGCTACCGCTCCACCGTCGACGGCGTCGAGCACGTCGCCCTCGTCCACGGCGAGATCGGCGAGGGCGACGACGTCCTGGTCCGCATCCACTCCGAGTGCCTGACCGGCGATGTCTTCCACTCCCTGCGCTGCGACTGCGGCCCGCAGCTGGAGGCGTCCATGCGGCGCATCACCGACGAGGGGCGCGGCATCGTGGTCTACCTCCGCGGCCACGAGGGGCGCGGCATCGGACTGCTTTCCAAGCTGCGCGCCTACGAGCTCCAGGAGCGCGGCAGCGACACTCTGGACGCCAACCTGGAACTCGGCCTGCCCGCCGACGCCCGGGACTACGGAGCGGGCGCGCGGATCCTGGACGACCTCGGCGTCCGCAGCGTGCGCCTGATGACGAACAACCCCGACAAGACCGAAGCGGTGATCCGGCACGGCCTGAAGGTCACCGGACGCGAGCCGATGGCGGTCCAGGCGGGCGAGCACAACCTGCGGTACCTGCGCACCAAGCGGGACCGGATGGGGCACGACCTGCCCTGGCTCGACACCCCTGAGGTGTCGGCCTGCGGCAACCAGTAAGCAACGTACGACACAAGCGACGTACGAGAAATTTCGAGCGACCAGGAGAAGCGCGTGAGCGGCAAGGGTGCACCCGTACTGAGCGTGAAGAACTGCGGAGACCTGCGGGTCGCGGTGATCGCCGCCCAGTGGCACGAGAAGGTCATGGACGGCCTCGTCGACGGCGCGCTGCGCGCCCTGCACGAGCTCGGCATCGACGAGCCGACCGTCCTGCGCGTGCCCGGCAGCTTCGAGCTGCCGGTCGTCGCCAAGGTCCTCGCGGGCCGCGGCTATGACGCGATCGTGGCGCTGGGCGTCGTCATCCGCGGCGGAACCCCGCACTTCGAGTACGTGTGCCAGGGCGTCACCAACGGTCTGACCCAGGTCACGGTGGACACCGGGGTGCCCATCGGCTTCGGCGTCCTGACCTGCGACACCGAGGAGCAGGCCCTGGACAGGGCGGGCATCGAGGGCTCCCACGAGGACAAGGGGCACGAAGCGGTCACCGCGGCCGTCGCCACCGCGACCACGCTGCGTACGATCTCCGAACCCTGGCGGTGAGCGGGGCCGGGGAGCCGCGTAAAGTAAGCGACATCATGTCCAAGAAGACTTTCGAGGAGCTCTTCACCGAGCTCCAGCACAAGGCCGCCACCGGCGACCCCGCCACGTCACGCACCGCCGAGCTGGTGGGCAAGGGCGTCCATGCCATCGGCAAGAAGGTCGTCGAGGAGGCCGCCGAAGTCTGGATGGCCGCCGAGCACGAGGGCAAGGAAGCCGCGGCCGAGGAGATCTCCCAGCTCCTCTACCACGTGCAGGTGATGATGGTCGCCCGCGGCATCTCCCTCGACGACGTGTACGCGCACCTCTGAGCCGTACGCCCGCCCCGCCACCCAACTCCCCCTGAACGCAAAGGAATCCGTCCTCATGCTGCGCATCGCCGTCCCCAACAAGGGTTCACTGTCCGGACCTGCGTCGGCGATGCTCCATGAGGCCGGATACCAACAGCGCAAGGAGTCCAAGGAGCTCGTCCTCGTCGACCCGGACAACGAAGTCGAGTTCTTCTACCTCCGGCCCAAGGACATCGCGATCTATGTCTCGGCCGGCAAGCTCGACATCGGCATCACCGGGCAGGACCTCCTGATCGACTCCGGCGCGAACGCCGAGACGATCCTGCCGCTCGGCTTCGCACGCTCCACCTTCCGCTTCGCCGCCAAGCCGGGCACGGCAAGCACCATCGCGGACCTCGCGGGCAAGACCGTCGCGACCTCGTACGAGGGAATCGTCGCCAAGCACCTCGCCGACAGCGGCATCGACGCCTCCGTCGTCCACCTGGACGGCGCCGTCGAGACCGCCATCGAACTGGGCGTCGCCCAGGTCATCGCGGACGTCGTGCAGACCGGCACCTCGCTGCGCAACGCGGGCCTCGAAGTGTTCGGCGAGCCGATCATGAAGTCCGAGGCGGTCGTCATCCGGCGCACCGGCGCCGACACCGACGAGCCCAAGGTCCAGCAGTTCCTGCGCCGCCTCCAGGGCGTCCTGGTCGCCAGGGCGTACGTGATGATGGACTACGACTGCCGTGCCGAGCACCTGGAGCAGGCCGTCGCCCTGACGCCCGGCCTCGAATCGCCGACGATCTCACCCCTGCACAACGAGGGCTGGGTCGCCGTCCGCTCCATGGTCCCGGCCAAGGAGGCCCAGCAGATCATGGACGACCTGTACGCCATCGGGGCGCGGGCCATCCTGACCACGGCCATCCACGCCTGCCGCCTCTGAACCGGCAGGAGATCCCGCCTCATGTCTGAGCTTCCCGCGCTTCCCGCCCTGCCCGTCACCTTCCGGCCCGGCCGCACCCGCGTCGTCCTGCTCACCGCGGGCGCCGCCATCTTCGTGGTCCTCACGGTGATCTCCCTGCTCATCCCGGGCCTCAGCGCGGGGGAGCGGATCAGCTTCATCTTCACCGGTGCGCTGCTCTTCGGCGTGCTCATGCTGCTGAGCAGGCCCAAGGTCGTCGCCGACGAGGCCGGCGTGACCGTCGTCAACATCGCCACCAGCAGGCGCCTGGCCTGGGCCGAGATCGTCCAGGTCAATCTGCGCCCCGGCGACCCGTGGGTGTTCCTCAACCTCAGCGACGGCACCAGCCTCCCGGCCATGGGCATCCAGCCGGGCATCGCCAAGCAGCGGGCCATCAGCGACGCGCGCTCTCTCCGTGCCCTCGCCGAGGCCCGCACCCCGCAGGGCTGACGCATCGGGCCGGGTCTTGATTAATCTGGTGGCGGGGCACGCATGGTGTGCCGCCCCGCCCCTGTCGGGCCCGCCCGGTCCACAGGGGCTCCTGCTAACCGAGGAGTGACTCCCTCCGGCGATGGACGGTTCGTCCTGTAGTACATGCGCCGCCCCCTCCCGACATACCGGGACTGGACTCACCAGGGAGGCGGCGGCATGACGACTTCCCTGCTGCTTCTCGGGGCGGCATTCCTGCTGATTCTGGCCAACGGCTTCTTCGTGGCCGCCGAGTTCGGGCTCGTCACCGTCGAGCGCCCGGACGCCGAGAAGGCCGCCGCCGACGGCGACCGACGGGCCCGTACGGTCGTCGACGCCCTCAAGGAGCTGTCCTTCCAGCTCTCCGGCACCCAGCTCGGCATCACCATCACCTCACTCGTGGTCGGCATGCTCGCCGAACCGGCCCTCGCGCATCTGCTCGCGGGACCCTTCACGGCGACCGGCCTTCCGGAAGGCGCCGTACCGGGCGTCTCCGTGGTCGTCGGGATGCTCCTCGCGTCCGCCGTGCAGATGGTGATCGGCGAGCTGGTCCCGAAGAACTGGGCGGTGTCCAAGCCGCTCCAGGTCGCGCGCTTCGTCGCGGGCCCCCAGCACGTGTTCTCGCGCCTCTTCAGGCCCGTGATCTCCCTCCTGAACACCACCGCCAACCGGCTCGTGCGCCTGCTCGGCGTCGAGCCCGCCGACGAACTGGCCTCGGCCCGCACGCCCGGCGAGCTGGTCTCCCTCGCCCGGCACTCGGCGCAGGCGGGCACCCTCGAACAGGACACCGCGGACCTGTTCGTCCGCACGCTCTCCCTGGGCGAGCTGACCGCGCAGCACGTCATGACCCCGCGCGTGAAGGTCAGCGCGCTGCAGACGTCGGCGACCGCCGAGGACGTGGTCAACCTGACCCGCGCCACCGGGCTCTCGCGCTTTCCCGTGTACCGCGAGCGCATCGACGAGATCGTCGGCATGGTGCACCTCAAGGACGCCCTCGCGGTCCCGGCCCACGAGCGCCTCAGGGCGCCCGTGAGCCGCATCGCGCAGGCGCCGCTCCTGGTCCCGGAGACGCTGCCCGTGCAGCAGCTCCTGGAGCAGCTGCGCAGCGAGCAGCCGATAGCCGTCGTCGTCGACGAGTACGGCGGCACGGCCGGCGTGGTCACCCTGGAGGACATCGTCGAGGAACTCGTCGGCGAGGTCCGCGACGAGCACGACCTGCTCGACCTGCCGGAGATCGCCGTGGCACCGGCCGAGGACGGCCGTCCCGCGTGGGACGCCGACGGCAGCTGCCGCGTCGACACGCTCCAGCGGATAGGACTCGACGTCCCCGAGGGGCCGTACGAGACCGTGGCCGGACTCGTCGCCGATCTCCTGGGCCGCATTCCCGCCCCCGGCGACCGGGCCGAGCTTCCGGGCTGGCGGCTCGCGGTACGACAGGTGGACCACTACCGCGCCGAGCGGGTACGGCTCGTGCGGGCCCCGGAAGCCACAGAGGCCAAGGAAGGCACCGATGCCGGTGTCCACGAGGCCATGAGCGTGGCGGAGGCCGCCCGATGAGCGTGTTCCAACTCCTGTTCGCCCTCCTCCTCGTCCTCGCCAACGGCTTCTTCGTGGGGGCCGAGTTCGCGCTCGTCTCCGTACGCCGCAGCCAGATCGAGCCCCTGGGCACCAAGCGGTCCCGCCAGGTCCTCTACGGCCTGGAACATCTGCCGCAGATGATGGCGGCCGCCCAGTTCGGCATCACCATGTGCTCGCTGACGCTCGGCGCGGTCGCCGAGCCCACCGTCGCGCACCTCCTGGAGCCCGTCTTCGAAGCGGCGCACATCCCCGAGGGGGCGATCCACCCGCTCGGGTACGCCATCGCGCTCGCCGTGGTCGTCTTCCTGCACCTCGTCGTGGGCGAGATGGTCCCGAAGAACCTCGCGATGGCCGCCCCGGAGAAGACCGCGCTCTGGTTCAGCCCCGGCCTCGTCGCCTTCGCCCGCCTCTGCCGCCCGGTCACGGTGGCGCTCGGGGCGTGCGCCCGGCTCGTGCTGAAGCTCTTCGGGGTGGAGCCCAAGGACGAGGTGGAGGCCGTCTTCACCAGCGAGCAGCTCAACCGGCTCGTCGGCGACTCGGGCCAGGCGGGACTGCTCGACCCCGAGGAGCAGGAGCGCTTGGAGGACGCCCTCGAACTGGGCTCGCGCCCGGTGACGGACGTCCTGCTCGACCGGGCCTCACTGGTGACCGTGGGCGCGGGGGTCACCCCGTCGCAGGTCATCGAACTCACCGGGCGCACGGGCTTCTCCCGCTTTCCGGTCTGCGCGGAGAACGGCGCCTTCATGGGCTACCTCCACGTGAAGGACGTACTCGATCTCACCGAGGGCGCGGACACGGATCGCGCGGTCCCGCAGCAGGTCTGGCGTCCGATGACGACGCTGCGCGCCGAACTCCCGCTGGACGACGCCCTGACGGTGATGCGCCGGGCCGCGACGCATCTGGCGCAGGTCGCCGACGCGTCGGGCAAGGTGCTCGGCCTGGTCGCCCTGGAGGACGTACTGCAGCTCCTGGTCGGCGAGGTCCGTGATCCGGCGCACCGGGTCTCCGTGCCGCGCAGGCCCCAGGAGTCCAGGGACGGGGCGGGCGCCCTGGTGTGACCGGCCGGGGCGGGGGCCCGGGAACCGCGGGGGTCTCAGACTCTCGGCGGGTCCTGCGGCCCCCGTCCCGAGAGCACCTCGCCGTACGCCTGCATCAGGTCCGGGAGCCGCAGGGTCGACAAGTCGTCACGGCTCGGCTCGCCGGGGTAGCCGGAGAGCCTCAGGTCGCGGTAGGCACAGCTCTTCTCGTAGAGCGTGCGCAGGAAGCGGCCGTTGCCCAGCTCGTCGATCCACGCCTGGTCGACCACGTGCCCGCTGATGGAGCGCAGCTCGTCGAGCGCCTCCTCGTCCCACACGTCGCCGTTCTCGGCGGCAAGCACCTCGCCGATGGAGGTCAGCTCCAGGGGGCGGTACGAGGGGAAGTCCACGCGGGTGGTGAAGCGGGACGAGAGCCCGGGGTTGGCGGCAAGCAGGCGGTCCATGCCCTCGGGGTAGCCGGCGAGGATCACGACCAGGTGGTCGCGGTTGTCCTCGGCGCGCTTGAGCAGGACCTGGAGGGCCTCGTCGCCGTACGCGTCGCCCTTGCCGTACCCCGAATTGGAGAGGGAGTAGGCCTCGTCCACGAACAGGACGCCGCCGATCGCCGAGTCGATCAGCTCGTTGGCCTTCACCGCGGTCTGGCCCAGATACTCGCCGACCAGGTCCGCGCGCTGCGCCTCCACCAGGTGGTCGCCGCCGAGCAGACCGAGCGCGTAGAACGCCCTTCCCAGGATGCGGGCCACCGTGGTCTTGCCGGTGCCCGAGGGGCCCGAGAAGACGAAGTGTCGTTTCGGCGGCTGCACGGGCAGTCCCTGCGCGGTGCGCAGGCGCGCCATGTTCAGCTGCGCCGAGAGCGCCTTCACCTGCCGCTTGACCGGTTCGAGGCCGACCATGCCCTCCAGTTCGGCGAGGGCGGCCTCCAGGAGCGCGGGATCGGTGGGCCCCGGCGGCAGCTGGGGCTGGACGGGGATCACGGCCTTCTCGCGCACCGCGTCGGTCTCGGTGGGGGCGCCGCCCGCGGGCAGGTCGGGCCCGGTGACCTTCAGATCGCGGCCCTCGGTGCCGAAGAGCGGGTCGATCCCGTCCGGTCCCTCCATCACGTCCTGCCCGAAGCCGGTCAGGGTGATCGCCGCCAGGTCGGTCACCTCGTCGTACCCGTCCCCCTCCGAGATCGCCGCCAGCCGCGCGGAGGTGTCCATGAAGGAGGGGTCCACCCGGTGCACCGCGCGGTAGAGCGGCAGGGCCGCCGCCGAGCGGCCCGTGCCCTCGTGCGCCCGCGCCAGCCAGTAGCGCAGCTCCTTGCGCTGCGGCTGCTCGCTGCGGCAGCGCATCAGGGCACAGGACAGGAGCGGCTCGGCCTGGCCGAACATCTCCAGGCGTACGCGGGCCATGCCTCCGAAGAGGCCGGCTTCGATGCCCAGCATCGCGTCGTCGATCAGCGAGTCCGTGTGCCGGACCAACTGCTCCCAGTCCTTGACCAGATAGGACCGGCAGGCGTGCAGGAAGCGCACCTGCGGATCCGCGTCGACCGGCGGCAGCCCCGCCAACGCCCGGTCGAGCTCGGGGACATGGCGCCCGTCGAGCCAGTGCGACGCGTGCGCGAGCAGCAGATCGCGCGTGCTCTCCAGGACGGGCTGCACCCACCAGCCCAGCCAGTACCAGGAGTTGAGCGTGCGGCCGTGCCGGGTGCGCTGCTCCCCGAACCTGTCCCGGTGCTGGAACATCCGAAGGAGCGCCGTCGTCGTGTCGATGCGCAGCGCGTGCAGTCCGAGCCAGCCGTCGGCCATTCCCGGATCCATCCGCACCGCCGCCCGGAACTCCTCCTCCGCCTGCGGATAGGCGCCCATCGTGTAGGCGTCGACGCCCCTCAGCCAGGCGAGGTCGGCCGGGGCGGGTGAGCCCACCGCGTCGAAGTCCATCACGTCCCCCACAAACCGTGCCCCCGTTTGTGTACCGCCGGACCGGTGCCCGTCGGCAACTTCGCTGAACCGCCGTGCTGCGGACGGACGTTGAACCGGCGTGCAGAGCAGCCGTCCGTAAGTCGCACCGAAAGGCATCGTACCTGCGCAGGAGTGCTCGGCCGTAGGGTGCCGCAGCGCGGGATCAGGCAGGTGAAGGGGAACCCCGTCGTCACCGAGGGTGAGCGAAAGGCGGCTCGGAGCGTCCGGAATGCGACGTCGGAAGGCAGAACGAAGCCCCCGATCACGGGGGAACAACCGGGGGCTTCGCGTCTGCGGGCGGCCTCGAAAGGCCGCACATTCAGAACGTAAGTCCTGTAAGGGCCCTCGGTCAAGCCGAGTTGAGGCACTCATGGAAACTCGTGAGAAGTTCCGGAAGGCACTTTCCGCGGGGTCAGCGCACTGCCTCTGGTCCCTCACTCTGAGTGACGATTTGGCTCGCCGCAGACGTCTCATTCGGGCCCTGCAGCACCTCATATCCCTCGCGCCACTGTCGCACCAAAGACTGAGCGAAGGGGCGTGAAGGGTCTTCCGCGAAGTGCCGGCGCTCCGCGGGCTCCCACCCGTCCCAGAAGTCGCTCTGCACCGCCCCGTCCCGATGGCGCCCCCTGCCCCAGGCCTCTTTGCGGGGCAACTCCATCCACAGCAGCCGCGCCAGGAACGGACGCAGCGCGCGGCGGCCCGCGCCGACCCCCTCGACGATCACCACGGGCGCGGGCGGCAGGGTGCGGGTCTGCGGGCCGAAGCGGCGCGCGTGCCAGTCGTACGTCTCGTAGCGCGCGCTCTCGCCGTGCGAGAGCGGCACGACGACCTCGCGCCGCAGCCGCTCCGTCCAGCCGAAGAGCGCGTCATGGCTCGCGATGTCGTCAAGGCGCAGGACGGGCGCACCGCCCAGGGCTTGCGCGAGACGGTCGGCGAAGGTCGACTTGCCGGAGCCCGCGTGCCCGTCGACGGCCACGAGGCGTACGGGGCCGCAGGAGGGCGGCAGGCGCAGCAGTTCTCCGGCGACGCGGGACAGGGGAGTGGCGTGTGCGGTCATCACCGGCAAGCGTACGGGTGCCAAATGCCCCACTCCGCGCGCCTTCGCAGCTCACGCCAGTGGTCGAGGCCAATATTGGCGCAGGCGGTGGTGGTCGAAGCGCTGGCAGAAGTCGGCGTGGAGCAGCCATAGTTGGGCTACCGCCGTGCATCTGACCTGCCCCTTCCGGATCCGTCCGGAACCCACGTCGACTGGGGGTCCCGCCATGGACCGAGCTGATGACATGTCCCGCAGAACCGTCCTCGCCGCGGCAGCCGCCGTGGCCGCGGTGGCCGCCACCGCGGCTCCGGCGCTCGCGTCGGGCGGACTGAGCGAAGCCGCGCGCGCGAAGCGTCCGGTGAGCAACCGCTTCTGGACCTCGCACGCCGACTGGAGCGCCGGCACCGCGAGCGGCATCCGTGCCGTCTCCGGGGCCCGCCCCGCCGTGGAGATCGCCGAGGCCGCGGGCCGCACCGACTACGCGGATCCGCACACCGGCAAGACCGCCACCTGGGAGTACGCCCGGTGGACCTCGCCCGTGCACCGCCCCGCCGTCCCCGCGACGGAGGTCGTCGCCTCCTGGAACGCCCGCACGCCCGCCGGGACGTGGCTCCAGGTGGAGCTCCAGGGCACGTACTCGGACAAGAAGAAGACTCCTTGGTACGTCCTTGGCCGCTGGACCTCGGGCGACGACAAGGAGAAGGACATCCGCCGTACGTCGGTGGACGACCAGACCGACGGCAAGTCCAGCATCTGGACGGACACTTTCTCCATCAACGACACGACGACCAGTCTTCGCCTCGTCTCGTACCGCCTGCGACTGACCCTCTACCGCAAGCCGGGCGCCACGGCGACGCCCACGGTGTGGCGGCTCGGCGCGATGGCGTCCGCCGTCCCCGACCGCTTCACCGTCCCCGCGTCCAAGCCGGGGCTCACCAAGGAACTGAAGGTCCCGCGCTACTCGCAGGAGACGCACGCCGGCCAGTATCCGGAGTACGACAACGGCGGCGAGGCCTGGTGCAGCCCCACCTCCTCGCAGATGATCATCGAGTTCTGGGGCCGCAAACCGACCGCCGACGACCTCGCCTGGGTCGACCCGTCCTACGCCGACCCCCAGGTGTGCCACGCGGCGCGCTACGTCTTCGACTACCAGTACGAGGGCTGCGGCAACTGGCCCTTCAACGCGGCCTACGCGTCGACGTACAAGAACCTCCAGGGCGTCGTCACCCGCCTCACCTCGCTCACGGAGCTGGAGTCGCTGATCGCCGTGGGCATCCCGGCCATAACGTCCCAGTCGTTCCTCAAGGAGGAGCTGACGGGCGCCGGTTACGGCACGGCGGGCCACCTGATGACGGTGATCGGCTTCACGTCGAAGGGCGACGTGATCGCCAACGACCCGGCGTCCCCCAGCAACGAGGCGGTCCGCCGGGTCTACAAGCGCCGCGAGTGGGAGAACATCTGGCTGCGCACGAAGCGGAAGAACGCCACGGGGAAGGTCGTCTCCGGGACGGGAGGCGTCTGCTACCTGTACTTCCCGACGAAGCTCTCCGCGGCGCAGCGGGATGCGCTGGCCGCCGTCGGGATCCGCTGAGGAGGCACGGAGGCCGGTCGCCGACTACTGGGGTGTCTGGGGGAGCCGGAGCGTCCGTGCGAACTCGTCCAAGGGCTCGATGGCCGCGGCCATTACTTCGGGGTCGTCGTGGTGCCCGCGCAGGCAGACGTCGGGGAGGCCGGGCGGGGTGTGCCAGTGGTACGACACCGAGGTCATCAGGATGGAGGCGTCCGCGGGATAGGAGCGGGTGACCCGGATCCCGTCCGCGCCCAAATGCGGTGAGGCGAAGGGAACGCTGCCGGTGCGCTGCTGCCACTCGGGGATCTCCGGGTTCGGCACCGTGAAGGCGGCGCTTCCCTCGCAGGAGGCCGCGTCAGGGGCGTCGCAGTGGATGCGGGTGGCGTGCACCACCAGCGGCATGTAGGTCAGCGGGACGGGGTGGTAGATGAACGCCTCGTCGGCCTGGAGCTTGTCCCGGAGCGTCACGATCGTCTGCTCGTAGAAGCTTTTGTGGAAGCCGCGGAGCTTGCGGGTGAGTTCGATGTTGTGAATGGCGGCGAGGCCGGTCAGGAACTCGTTCAGCCATTCCTTGAAGGTCTTCTTGTCAATCTGGAGGTGGAGATAGCCCCAGAGGCCTTGGTTGGCGTCCGTGTCGATGTGGAGAGGGCCGAGGTCGGCGCTCCACAGGGGGCCTTCGGACATGAGTATCTCTTTCGTCGGGGGCGCGGGAAGGGGGGAGCCTTCAGGCATAACTCCAGCGGAAGGTGCCCATTACAGCGTCGAAGAGCTCCGCGAGGGTGTCGTAGAAAGCGGGATCCGAGCCGGGCGCGATCAGGGCGCTGAAGGAGAAGGTGAGGTATTGGTCGGGCGTGCTGTCCGGGATCGGCACGAAGTACTCGACCTGGCGGTGCGCGGCGTCGACGCCCTGGGCGGGGTCGGCGGGCACGTCGCGCTCCGAGCGCAGGGCCGCGGTGTCGTCGAGCTCCCGCATCTCGGCTCCGGGGGTTTCGGAGGCGAGCGCGAGCAGGACCGCCTCTGGGCCCTTGTCCGGCCTGACCCGCGGAATCTCGATCGGTTCGGAGGCGACGATCGAGACGGGCAGCGCGACGCCGTGGAGGCGTTCGGTGGGGAGATAGAGGGTCATCCCTCCCTTGGCGCTGGCCTGGCGTACGACCCTCTTCATCTCCTGGATGAGCTTCATCCGGGCCTTGGGGATGTCGTCCTTGGGGAAGCCGGCGGGCAGCTGCGCGACCGCCTTGCGGACGATGTGGTTCATCGCCTCCTTGGTACCCGAGTGCAGCGGAATCACGTCCCAGCCGGGCGGCGGCACCAGGTTGAAGCCGGTCGGGGCCGTGCGGTGCTCAGTGGTTGCCACGGTTCTCCCGCATCGTTTCCACGGCGTAGGTGACGCCGACGAAGAGTGCCCAGGCCGGGGCCGCGATCATGGCGGGCCAGAAGCCGAAGAACAGCGAGGGCAGGAAGAAGCCGCCGCCCATGGCGAGATCCCGGGTGAGGTAGGGCGGACGGTCCGCGTACCGGGGGTACTTCGCGAAGACCCAGACGTAGTGCAGGAGACACCCGATGATCGCGGCCTCGTAGACGTAGAGGACTTCGTTCATCAGTGACTTCGGCACCAGGATCATCACCCCCAGCACCGGCAGGAACAGGGGCATTCCGATCAGCAAGGTCAGCCGGAGCCGTCGGTTGGGGCCGGTGCCGAGTCCGGTGCGTGCCGCTTCGGCCTCGGCAATGCGTTGCGCCGAGCGCAGGTCCATCGTCGTCCCTTCCGGGAATCCGTATCGCTACCAGTGGGTGTCGGGGGCGGGCTTCAGCGTGTTGTCCTTCCAGTCCGAGTACGCCTCGTTGTAGGGCTTCTCGCCGCTTCCGAACTTCTCATCGGTCACGCTCGTCAGGTCGCTCTTGCCCAGCGCCTTGTCCGTGACGTCCATCCCCATACCGGTCCAGGCGATGCCGAGGCCCGCCTGGTAGGACCTGTACGCCTTGTCCGCGGCGGCCCCCGCGGCCGCCGGGAAGTTGGCCTTGTTCGCCTGCAACATCTTCGCCATGCCGGCCATCTCCTTGTCGCCGAGGTGCGCCAGCGTCGACAGCGGGCTGACCCTCAGCGGGTTCTTCGCCACCAGGCCGACGTTCTGGGAGATGGACTTGCGCATGGCGTTACGGGCCCCGCCGATGGCCTGCTTTCCCTGCCCCTCCGGCAGCTTGGTCATCAACCGGCCCATGTCGTCCATGACGCCCTTGACGCCCCTGAGCCCTCTGCTCAGGCCGGCGGTCCTGGCGCCCTGAGCGGCCCCCACGGTGGCCTTGGCGCCGCTGGCGAGCTTCGCGGCGGCCCCGAGGCCGCCCACCACGAGCAGGCCGCCCACGACGTCGAAGATGACATCCGTCCAGGTGGCATCGCCCGACGCCACCAGCAGGAGTCTGAGCCCGATCGTGAGCAGCGCGATGCCCAGGATGAGCAGGTTCAGGCCAGGGATGAGCAGGGCCAGGAAGCCGGCTGCCGTCGCGATCCAGCCCAGAACATCGATGAAGGCCTTGATCAGATCCGCGTTGTCATGGGCCCAGCCCTTGACGTTGTCCCACCACGAGTCCTCGATGACGTCGTCGATCTCATCGTTGATCTTGCCGGCGTAGTGGGAGGCGTCGCTGTCGCGGTTCCCGGTGACGGTGCCCAGCCGAGTCCTGTACGTCTTCAGCGGGTCGTCGTCGCTTCCGTCCGACGACGGCTTCGACTTCTTGTCCCCGTCCGCCTTCTCGGCGTCCTTGGCCTTCTCCCGCTCGGCCTCTGCCTGCTTCTCCTTGGCCTCGCGGAGAATCTTGTCGGCGTCGCCCTGGTGGTCCTCCAGTTTGTTCGCCCACTTGGTGAGGTGCCCGTGGACCCGCTCGTACCGGGAGGCCACCTCCCGCATGTGCTTCTCCAGCGTGCCGGAGTCTTCACGCAGCCGCTTGACGTACTTTCCCTTGAGCTTGTCCTCGTCCGAGATGGCCTTGAGGTTGCGTGCCTGCTTGCGCAGCTTCTCGGCGACCGCCACCATGTGCCGGACCTCTGACCGGACCTCCTCCGGGTCGCCGGGGACGGGGTCGCTCTCGCACAGCGGCTGCCAGTCGACGGGGCGGTGCTTCGACGCCGGGGTGCTCACTGGCCCTTCCCCTTGCCGTCCTTGCCCTTGCCCGCCTTGGCGAGGTCCTCGTCCAGTTTCTCGAACGACTTCTTCGTCTCCGCGACGAGCTTGCCCGTCGCTTCCAGGCCCTCGATGAGCTTGGTGCGGTAGTCGTCCCAGTTGTCGACGAAATCACCCATGGCGTCCGCTATCTTCCCGGCGCCCCAGTGCTTGTCCATGTCGTCACGACGGTTCTCGATGTCCTTGAACGTCGTCTGCAAACTGCCGAGTTGGCTTTCGCAGGTGCTCAAGAACTCATAGTCGACCGTGAGATCGCTGTCGGACACAGCTCTCCCCCCTCCCGTGGTCTGCCTACTGAAATTCGCCCCAGCCTCCGGCGGGACTCCCGGGATCGTAACCGACACGGGTTTTCCGGCCAGCGTCCGATCAGAGCCCGATCAGAGCCCGATCAGGGTCCGATCAGGGTCCGACAGCGCGACGGCCCCTCCCACACGTGTGGGAGGGGCC
>NZ_JBHUZJ010000055.1:0-61603 GCF_042667685.1 Streptomyces sp. NPDC057302
CCCGCCCACCCGTTTGCCCGGCGGTGCAGGGTGGGCGAAGGGACCGACGCTACGGGGCAATCGGGTGGGTGGGCGGGAAAGATCCGCCGCGAAGCGGCGGCTCAGGGCGCGGGTGCCCACCTAGGCGCCGCTGGCCGCGCGTGCCCCCGCAGCCGCGGTACAGGCCGGCCCCCCCCCGGAGGCGGCGGCTCAGGACGCGTGTTGCGGCGGGGAGGGGATCAAGTGCCGGTCACCCCCCGGCGGAGCGGTACCTCACCACCGGGCCGGTGGCGGTGAGGTCAGGTGGTCGGCCAGGCGGGAGAGGCGGTCGCGCAGGCGGGCGCGGCCCCGTGCCGCCGGGAGTGAGTTCTCGCCCGCCGCCGCGCTCACCAGGTGCTGGACCATGTCCAGGTCGAGCTCGGGAGACTCCGGCACGGCCAGCGCCTCGTGCGCCATGGCCCGCAGATCACCGTGCCCCGAACCCAGGGCAAGCACCGTCGCCCCCGCCGCGCGAGCGTCCCGCACCCGCTCCAGCAGACCCGCCCCCGGCGCCGCCGCGGGCGTGTCCGGGGCCACCACGAGCAGCGTCTCGCCGCGCCGCGCCGCCTCGATCCTGCCGAGCCCGGTCGACAGATGCGCGGGGTCTCCCTCCCGCACCCGGTGGCGTACGAGTGTCGGCGTCAGTTCGGGGGTCCCGGACCACGCGGCCTCGTCCACGAGGTGCGCGGCCAGATGCCACGGCTCGTACTCCTCCGTGCCCACCAGGAGGAGCCCGCCGCCGTGGGGCACGACGGAGGACCGCAGCGTCCCCGCGAAGCGGCGCGTGGCGCCCACCCACTGGGTTCCGGCGAGCACTTCGCGAAGGAGCGCGACCCGTACGGCGTCCATGGGGTCGCATCCTGCCTCAACAAGTGAGTCGTCAGGCGGAGTTCACCGGGAATTCGCCCGGGGTGGGGACGGACCGGGGATGGCTGATGAGACAACTGTTCCCTTCCGCGCCGGACGCGAGGGCTACGCGAGCTTCCGGATCCCCGCCGCCGTGCGCACCGACTCCGGCTCCCTGCTGGCCTTCTGCGAGGGGCGGGTCGGCTCGCAGGAGGACTTCGGCAACATCGACGTGGTCCTGAAGCGGTCCAGCGACGGCGGCCGCACCTGGGGGCCGCTCCAGGTAGTCGCCCAGAACGGCGCCAACCTCGCGGGCAACCCCGCCCCCGTCGTCCTCCACACCGGCCGCATCCTCCTCGTCCAGGTCCGCAACGCCGCCGCGGCGACCGAGGACGCCATCCGCCGCGGCAAGGTCTCCGCGGCGAACGGGCGCCGGATCTGGGTCCAGCACAGCGACGACGACGGCCTGACGTGGTCGGCGCCCCGCGAGATCACCGGGCAGGTGAAGAAGGCGAACTGGCGGTGGTACGCCACCACACCCGGCCACGCCCTGCAGACGGGCACCGGCCGCGTCGTCGTGCCCGCCAACCACTCCCTGCCGCCCACCGGCACGGACAACGGCACCGAGGGCAAGTACAACGGCGGCCACTGCCTGCTCAGCGACGACCTCGGCCAGACCTGGCGGATCGGCTACGTCGACGACAACACCGACGGCTATGTGAACGTGAACGAGACCACCGCGGCCGAACTCCCCGACGGGCGGCTCTACTTCAACACCCGCAACGACTCCCCGTCCCCCGGCACCCGCGCCGACGCCCACTCCGGCGACGGCGGCCAGAGCCTGCTCAAGCCCTTCCGGCCGCAGGCCGGGCTCGTCGGCCCGGTCGTCGAATGCAGCGTGCTCCAGCTGCGCACGCCGGACGTGCTGCTGTTCTCCGGGCCCGCCGACCCCGCCTTCCGCGCCCTGATGACCGTGCGCCGCAGCCACGACGGCGGCACCACGTGGCAGCACGCGTACACGGTGGACGGACTGCCCGCCGCGTACTCCGATCTCGTACGCGTCGACGACGAGACCGTCGGACTCCTCTACGAGACGGGAGACTTCGGCGCGTACGAGACGATCACGTTCCGGCGGATTCCGGTGGAGGCGCTGGCCTGACGGAAGTGGCGGCCGGGCGGTGAGTAAGGTCGGCCGCATGACCTCTAACGACAGTGTGCAGAAGGCTCCGGCCAAGGATCCCTGGGAGCTGCCCGACGTCTCCGGGCTCGTCGTCGGCGTACTCGGCGGCACCGGTGACCAGGGCCGCGGCCTCGCCTACCGCCTGGCCCGCGCGGGCCAGAAGGTGATCATCGGCTCGCGCGCGGCCGAGCGGGCGCAGAGCGCCGCCGACGAGCTCGGCCTGGGTGTCGAGGGCGCCGAGAACGCGGAGTGCGCGCGGCGCAGCGACATCGTGATCGTCGCCGTGCCGTGGGACGGGCACGGCAAGACCCTGGAGGGGCTGCGCGAGGAGCTGAGCGGCAAGCTCGTCGTCGACTGCGTGAACCCGCTCGGCTTCGACAAGAAGGGTGCCTACGCCCTGAAGCCCGAGGAGGGCAGCGCCGCCGAGCAGGCCGCCGCCCTGCTTCCGGACTCCCGGGTCACGGCCGCCTTCCACCACCTGTCGGCGGTCCTGCTCCAGGACCCGGCCGTCGAGGAGATCGACACCGACGTGATGGTCCTGGGCGAGGTCCGCGCCGACACGGACCTCGTCCAGGCGCTCGCCGCGCGCATCCCCGGCATGCGGGGCGTCTTCGCCGGGCGGCTTCGCAACGCGCACCAGGTCGAGTCCCTGGTGGCCAACCTGATCTCCGTGAACAGGCGCTACAAGGCGCACGCGGGGCTGCGCGTGACCGACGTCTAGGACGTAGCGGGCATGGGGGACACTGGATCCGGACGCCGGTCCGTACGGCGCCGCGCTTGTCGCCGCGTTCGCCGTCCGTACGGTGTCCCGCCGCCTCGAACCGACCCCCGACAGGAGCCGACCCCCATGCCCCGCCTCGCTCTCTACGCCCTCGTGGTCTGCGCCCTCGCCGTCACCGCGGCCGTGGTCTCCTTCGTCCAGGGCTACTGGATCGGCGTCGTCTGGGTGCTCCTCGCCGGGCTCTCCTCGAACATGGCGTGGTACTACCTGCGCCGGGCGAAGGCCCAGCGCGACGCCGGGCGCGCCGCTACCGGCTGAGCGTGCAGTACTGGCTCGGGTCGCCGTCCCAGAAGCGGTAGAAGTCCTGGCCGCAGTACGTCTCCAGGTCGTACACGCCAAGGCCGCGCAGGATCGCGTCGATCGCGTCGAAGAAGGCGCCGTTGACCTCGGGGATCCACAGGATGCCGAAGACGGCGATCAGGCCGAACGGCGCGAACGGCTCCACCTGGCGGCGGATCTTGTGCGAGAGCCAGGGCTCGACGACGCCGTAGCCGTCCAGACCCGGGATGGGCAGCGAGTTCAGGATCGCCGCCGTCAGCTGGAGCATGGCCAGGAACGCGAGCGCGAACCGGAAGGTGTCCGGGACGCCGGAGAGCGCGTCGAGCCAGAAGGGCGCGGTGCACACGATCGCGAACAGCACGTTCGTGAGCGGCCCGGCGGCCGAGATCAGACTGTGCTTCCACTTGCCCTGGATCCGCCCGCGCTCGATGAAGACGGCGCCACCCGGCAGACCGATGCCGCCCATGATCACGAAGAGCACCGGGAGCACGATGCTGAGCAGCGCGTGCGTGTACTTGAGCGGGTTGAGGGTCAGATAGCCCTTCGCGCCGATGGAGATGTCGCCGCTGTGCAGGGCGGTGCGCGCGTGCGCGTACTCGTGCAGGCAGAGCGAGACGATCCAGGCCGCCGTCACGAAGAGGAAGACGGCGATCCCCGGATTGTCGGCGAATCCGGTCCAGGTGGCCCAGCCGGAGACCGCGGTCACGGCGACGATCCCGAGGAAGACGGGACTGATCCGCCGGTCGCTGCGTCGGGTGGGAGCGATGGTCATGGGGCGGGGCTCCTGGAGGTGGCGGGCCGGTTGTCGTACGGGACCGTACCCCGGCGTACGTCGAAAACGTCTCGCACTCGGTGGGGAGTTCCAGGGAGGGTGGGGGCATGGCGCCGGGCTGCGCCATGCCCCGGCGCGCCGGACTCCCGGCCCGTCCCGCGCCCGACCTGTCACCGCCCTTTCCGCCACCAGAGACAATGGACCCGTGCGCTACCGCATTCTCGGCACCACCCAGGCATTCCACGCCGACGGCACGGCCATCGCCGTCGGCGGCTCACGGCTGCGCGCCCTCCTGACGGTCCTCGCGCTGCGCGCGCCCCGGCCCGTCCCCGCCGCCGCCCTCGTCGACGAGGTGTGGGGCGGCGAACCGCCCGCGGACGCGACCGGCGCCCTCCAGGCCCTGGTGGGCCGCCTGCGCCGGGCCATCGGCGCCGAGGCGATCACCTCGACCGACGGCGGCTACCGGCTGTGCGCCGCACCGGACGACATCGACCTGTACCGCTTCGACCGCCTCGCGGGCGAAGGGGCGCACGCCCTCGCGGACGGCGACGCGGCCAAGGCGGCGGCGATCCTGGACGACGCCCTCGCCCTCTGGCAGGGGCCCGCGCTCGCCGACCTCCCGGACCGCACGGCGGAGGCCGCCCGCTGGGAGGCCCGCCGCCTCGAAGCCCGCCGCGCACGGCTCGCGGCGGCCCTCGCTCTTGGCAGGGCCGAACAGGTGCTGCCCGAACTCGCCGCCCTGTGCGACGCCCACCCCCTCGACGAGCCGCTCCAGGCCCTGCGGTTGCGGGCGCTGCGCGGCGCGGGCCGCCCGGCGCAGGCACTGGCCGAGTACGACGGAGTACGCCGCCTCATCGCGGACCGCATCGGCGCTGACCCGGGACCCGAACTCCGCGCCCTGCACGAGGAGTTGCTGCATGACGACACCCCGCAGCCGCCCCGGGCCGCGGCCGGCCCGCCGCGCGGGCCGCAGGGCAACCTGCGCGCCAGGCTCACCTCCTTCGTCGGCCGCGAGGACGACATCGAGGCCATCAGGGACGACCTGACACGGGCCCGCCTCGTCACGCTGCTCGGGCCCGGCGGCGCGGGCAAGACGCGGCTCTCGCAGGAGGCCGCCGAGGCGTACGCGGACGGCGTGCCCGACGGCGTGTGGCTGGCCGAACTGGCGCCGGTCGAGGACCCGGACGCGGTTCCTGAAGCGGTCCTCACCGCGCTCGGCGCCCGCGAGACGGTGCTGCGCGGCGCGGGCGCCGAAGAGCTGCGCGCGGTGTCGGAGTGGCACGGCGACGACCCCGTCGTACGCCTCACCGAGCACTGCGCTTCGCGCCGCATGCTGCTGATCCTCGACAACTGCGAGCACGTCATAGACGCCGCCGCCCACCTCGCGGACCGGCTGCTCGCGCACTGCCCCGGCCTCACCGTCCTGGCCACGAGCCGTGAACCCCTGGGCGTACCGGGGGAGTTGCTGCGTCCCGTGGAGCCGCTGCCGGAGCCGATCGCGCTGCGGCTGCTCGCGGACCGCGGGGCGGCGGCCAGGCCGGACTTCCGCATCGAGGACGACCCGTCGGCGGCGGCCGAGATCTGCCGCCGGCTGGACGGCCTGCCGCTGGGCATCGAACTGGCCGCGGCCCGCCTGCGCATGCTCACCCCCCGGCAGATCGCCGACCGCCTCGACGACCGCTTCCGCCTCCTGACGAACGGCGCCCGCACGGTCCTGCCGCGCCAGCAGACCCTGCGCGCGGTCGTCGACTGGTCCTGGGACCTCCTGGACACCGCCGAGCGCACCGTCCTGCGCCGCCTCTCCGTCTTCGCGGGCGGCTGCGACCTGGCCGCCGCCGAAGCGGTGTGCGGGGAGCCTCAGCCGCTGGACGTCGCCGACGTGCTCGGCTCGCTCGTCGACAAGTCCCTCGTCGTCGCGGCCCCTTCCGCGCAGGGCGGCATGCGCTACCGGCTCCTGGAGACCGTGGGCGAGTACGCGGGGGAGCGGCTGGAGGAGGCCGGTGACCGCGAGGCCGCCGAACGGGCCCACCTGGTGTACTTCCGGGAGCTGGCCCGGCTCACCGAACCCCGGCTGCGGGGCGGCGGCCAGCGCGAGGCCGTCGGCCTGCTCGAAGTCGAGTACGAGAATCTGCGCACCGCCCTGCGGCACGCGGTCGCCGCCCGCCAGGAGCAGGACGCGCTCTGCCTGGTCCTCTCGCTCTCCTGGTTCTGGACGATCCGCGACCTGCGCATCGAGATCCGCAACTGGTCCCGCGACGTCGTGGCCCTTGGACCCGACCCGTTCGCGCGTCCCGTCACCCCGGTGGAACCGCTCTACGAACGCTGCACGGACAACCCGCCGCCGATGCGTCCCGAGGTGCTCCAGGAGGCGCGGCGCGGCGTCCACCTCATCCAGCTGTCCTGCATGGACATGAACCTGGAGGCCTGGCAGACGCCCGAGGCCGTGGAGAAACTCGCGGGCATCCGGGAGGCCTACCGGCCCGGTCTGCCGCAGACCTGCTGGTCGCCGGGGAGCCTGTGGTTCTTCGCGGTGCTGCTCGACGGGGACATCGACCAGCTGCACGTCATCGTGGACGCGACCATCGTGACCTGCCGCGAGCGCGGGTACGACTGGGAGCTCGCCGCGTCCTTGCAGCAGCGCGCCAACATCCTCGCCAACCGCGCCGAGTGGGCCGGCGACGCCCTCCGTGACGCGGACGAGTCTTTGGAAATCTTCCGCAGGCTGGGCGACGTGTGGGGCATGGCGGAGGCGCTCTCCTCGCGCGGCGAGGCCCACGAGCGGCGCGGCCGTTTCGACCTGGCCGCCGATGACTTCGCCGCCGCCATCGGGCACGCGGAGCGGCTCGGCGCACCCGCGCAGGTGAGCGTGCTCACCGCCCGGCTCGGGGCGGTCCTCGCCGAGGGGGGCGAGGAGGCCAGGGGCGAGGAGCTGCTCTGGTCGGTCATGGAGCGCGACGGCATGGGGTCCAGCACCGGCGAGTCGATGCCCGCCGCCCGGTTCTTCCTCGTCGATCTGCTCGGCCGCACCGGCCGCACCGCCGAGGCACGCGAGCAACTCCAGCTGCTGCGGGCCGAGTTCAAGGCCGTCGAGTTCGTCATCTTCGACGGCTTCATGCTGGGCGCGCAGGCCTGGCTCGACACCGTGGACGGCCGTCATGCCGAGGGCCTGGTCGCGGCGCGCGCCGCTCTCGACAAGTCCCTCGACCCGCTGACCAAGATGATGGCGCCGCAGATGACCGCCGTGCACCTCACCGTCGCCGCCCGCGCCCTGGCCGCGCTCGACGGCGGCCGGTACGCCCACGACGCGGCGCGGCTGATCGCGGTCGCGGACCGTGAGCTGCCGCCCGGCCACTTCGCGCCCGCCGCCGAGCGCGAGATCCGCACGGCCGCCGTGGAGACGGCGCGCGGGGCACTGGGTGACATCGCGTACGAAGCGGCGTACGCGGAAGGCGGCGGGCTCTCCGTGGAGGAGGCCGCCGCCCTCTGCGACAGGTACATCGGTTAGCGCGCCCGCACTCAGTTCTTCGTACGGAACTTGTGGATCGCGATCGGTGCCATCGTCAGGGTGAGCAGCGCCGACCAGCCGACCGTCACCCAGATGTCGTGCGCGACCGGGCCGCCCACCATCAGGCCGCGCGCGGAGTCCGCGAGCGCGGACAGCGGGTTGTAGTCGGTGAAGCCCTGCAGCCAGCCCGGCATCGACTGCGTCGGCGCGAAGATCGACGAACCGAACTGGAGCGGCATCAGGACCAGGAAGCCCATCGCCTGCACCGACTGGGCGCTCTTCATCGTGACGCCGAGGACCAGGAAGATCCACATGATGGACGTGCCGAAGAGCGCGGAGAGGCCCAAGGCGCCGAACAGGCCGCCCCAGTTGGTGATGTCGAAGCCCACCAGGACACCGACGATCATCATGATCGTCGTCGCGATGAGCAGACGCATCAGCTCGACCACGATCTTGGCGAAGAGGACCGAGCCCTGGCCGATCGGCAGGGTGCGGAAACGGTCCATGATGCCGTTCTGGAAGTCCTGGTTGAAGCCGGTGCCGACGGCCATGGCGATGTTCATGCTCATCATCGCCATCATGCCCGGGACCACGTACTGCACGTACTGGTCCTGACCGCCGCCGAGGGCCTGGCCGATGGAGCCACCGAACACGTACACGAACAGGAGCGTGAAGACGATCGGCATCAGGACCGCGTCGAACATCGACTCCGGGTCCTGACGGATCCACAGCAGATTGCGGCGGACCAGCGCGCTGGTGTGGCGCACGTGGTCGCGAAGACCTATGCGGGCGTCGGCCTCTCCCTTGTGGAGGGGCGGCGCGAGAGTGGTGCTGCTCATACGGCAACCTCCTCGAGTTCGGGGCGGGCGTCCTGCGGGGCGCTGGCCTTGTGGCCGGTGATGGAGAGGAACACCTCGTCCAGGCTGGGCAGTTCGGTGGTGATCGAGCCGATCGTGATGCCGCGCGCGGTGACCGCGCCGACCACGGCGGTGAGCTGCTCGTCGCTGAGGATCGGCACCAGGACCGTGCCCGACTCGGCGTCCACCGTCGAGGTGGCCAGGCCGGTGAGGCCCATGTCGTCGAGCGCGCTCGCCAGCGGGCCGAGCTCCAGCGCGTCGGCCGGGCGGATGCGCAGGGTGCGTCCGCCGACCTTCGCCTTCAGCTCGTCGATGCCGCCGTTGGCGATGACCTTGCCGCGGTCGATGACGGTCAGCTCGGAGGCGAGCTGCTCGGCCTCCTCCATGTACTGGGTGGTGAGCAGCACGGTGACGCCGTCGCCGACCATGCGCTTGACCTCGGCCCACACCTCGTTGCGGGTGCGGGGGTCGAGGCCGGTGGTCGGCTCGTCCAGGTAGAGGACGGACGGGTTGCCGATCATCGACGCCGCGAGGTCGAGGCGTCGGCGCATGCCGCCGGAGTACGTCTTGGCGGGGCGGCTCGCCGCTTCGGTGAGGGAGAACCTCTCCAGGAGGGCGTCGGCCTTCGACCGGGAATCCTTGCGGGAGAGGTCGAGGAGGCGTCCGATCATGTACAGGTTCTCGCGGCCGGAGAGCTTCTCGTCGACCGCGGCGTACTGACCGGTGAGGCCTATGACCCGGCGGAGCTGGCGGGGCTGCTTCACGACGTCGTAACCGGCGACGAAGGCCGAGCCCGAGTCCGGGGTGACGAGGGTGGAGAGGCAGCGTACGAGGGTGGTCTTGCCGGCGCCGTTGGGACCGAGCACGCCGAGGACCGTGCCCTCGCGTACGTCGAGGTCCACGCCGTCCAGTGCTTTGGTCTCGCCGTAGTGCTTGACCAGTCCCCTCACGGTGACGGCGCTTCCGGCGCTGTCGGGGGTGTTGTCGATTCGCGTCATGCCCAGAAGAGTGCCAGCAGCCACCGACAAAGCACCGACAGAGCGCCTACACCTGGGCGGTGGGGCAAGAAGGCAGCCCGTCGATGGGGGAGTCGACGGGCTGCCGGTGGTGCCGCTGTGGCTCTGGTTGCTCTAGTGGACCGAGTGTTCCGCCGCGGGGAACGAGCCGCCCACGACGTCCTGTGCGAACGCCTTGGCCGCGCCGCCCATCACGGCCCGCAGATCCGCGTACTGCTTCACGAAGCGCGGCATCTTGCCGCCGGTCAGACCCAGCATGTCCGTCCAGACCAGGACCTGCGCGTCGCAGCCCGCGCCCGCGCCGATCCCGACGGTCGGGATGTGCAGGGAGCGGGTGACCTCGGCCGCGAGCTCCGCGGGGACCAGTTCGAGGACCACCGCGAACGCCCCCGCGTCCTGCGCGGCCTTCGCGTCGCTCAGGAGGCGGTGCGCCGCCTCGTCGCCGCGGCCCTGGACGCGGTAGCCCATGGTGTTCACGGACTGCGGCGTGAGGCCGAGGTGGGACATGACGGGGATGCCGGAGGAGACGATCAGCTCGGTCTGGGGGAGCGAGCGTTCGCCGCCCTCCAGCTTCACCGCGCCGACCCCGGCCTCCTTCACCAGGCGGGTCGCCGAGCGAAGGGCCTGGACGGGGCCTTCCTGGTACGACCCGAAGGGCAGATCGCCGACGATCAGGGCACGCGACGTGCCCCGTACGACGGCCGCGGACAGCATGGTCATCTCGTCGAGGGTGACGGGCACGGTCGTCTCGTACCCGAGGTGACAGTTGCCCGCCGAGTCGCCGACCAGCATCACGGGGATGCCGGACTCGTCGAAGACGGACGCGGTCATCGCGTCGTACGCGGTGAGCATGGGCCACTTCTCGCCCCGCTCCTTGGCGGCGGTGATGTCCCGAACGGTGATGCGGCGGGTGCTCTTGCCTCCGTACAGCGCCTTGCTGCTGTCGGTGGACCGGCCCGCCGCGGGCGCGGCGCCCGCAGGCTCGTTCTGGGCAGCCGAAAGTTGCGTCATCGCAACGGCTCCTTCTCTTATCTCGAGGCGCCCTGACGGCGTCCCCGGATCCCCTCCATGGTGGCATCGCGTGCCGCCCGTCGGCTAGTGGACCCTTCGGTAAAGTCTTTACAATACGAGACGGTCTCGTATCGAAATGGTCCTAGGCTGAGAGCCATGACTACTCCCGCCGTCACCACTCCCCGCATACCGGAAGCCGTCCACCGGCGCCGGTGGGCGATCCTCGGCGTCCTGATGCTGAGCCTGCTGATCGTGGTGCTCGACAACTCGATCCTGAACGTCGCCATCAAGACGATCTCGACCCCGGAGCCCACGGGCCTCGGCGCCACCCAGGGCGACCTGGAGTGGGCCATCAACTCCTACACCCTGGTCTTCGCCGGGCTCCTGTTCACCGCGGGCCTGCTCGGCGACCGGCTCGGCCGCAAGCGGATGCTGCTCGTGGGCCTCGCCGTCTTCGGCATCGGCTCCGCGCTCGCCGCCGAGTCGGGCTCGCCCGTCCAGCTCATCCTGTTCCGCGCGGTGATGGGCCTGGGCGCCGCCTTCGTGATGCCCGCCACCCTCGCCGTCCTGATGAACGTCTTCGAGCGCGACGAGCAGCCCAAGGCCATCGGCATCTGGGCGGGTGGCGTCGGCCTCGCCATCGCCATCGGACCCATCACCGGCGGCGTACTCCTCGACCACTTCTGGTGGGGCTCGGTCTTCCTGGTGAACGTGCCGATCGTGATCGTCGCGATCGGCCTGATGATCTGGCTCGTCCCCGAATCGCGCGACCCCAAGCCGGGCCGGATCGACCTGGTGGGCGTGGGCCTGTCCGTCGTCGGCCTCGTCCTGCTCGTCTACGGCATCATCAAGGGCGGCCAGCTCGCCGACTTCACCGACCCCGCGGTCCTCGCGACCATCCTCGCGGGCATCGCCGTACTCGTCGGCTTCGTGCTGTACGAGAAGCGCAGCGACCACCCGTCCATCGACGTCACCTACTTCAAGAACCGCGTCTTCTCGGCGGCGATCAGCTCCCTCGCGCTCGTCTTCTTCGCGCTGATGGGCGTGACGTTCTTCGCGGTCTTCTACACGCAGAGCGTGCGCGGCTACTCGCCGCTGCAGACCGGCCTGCTGATGCTGCCGCTCGCCGCCGCGCAGCTCATCTTCGCGCCGCGCGCCCGCCTCGTCGTCGACCGCTTCGGCGTCCGTGCCGTGTGCGCGGGCGGGCTGCTGCTGCTTTCCGCGATGCTCGCCGCCTTCACGATCCTGGAGGCCGACACGCCGATCTGGATCCTGGAGATCATGTTCTTCCTGATGGGCACCGGAATGGCGCACATCATGACGCCCGCCAGCGTCGTCATCATGCAGGCGCTGCCCCGCGAGAAGGCGGGCTCCGCCTCCGCCCTGAGCAACACCTTCCGGCAGGTCGGCGGCGCCCTGGGCATCGCGGTGCTCGGTTCCGTGCTCTCCGCGGCCTACCGCAGCGGCATCGAGGACAAGCTCACCGTGCTGCCCGCCGACGTACGGCACACCGCGGGCGAGTCCATCGAGGCCACCCTCGGCGTCGCCGCCAAGCTCGGCCCGCGCGGCGAACCCCTGGTGACCGCGGCCCACGACTCCTTCCTGCACGCCATGCACGTCACGGCGCTCTGCGGCGCGGGCGTCGCCCTGATCGGCGTCGTGGTCGTCGCCCTCTTCCTGCCGGGCCGCACGCCGCAGGAGCCGGAGGCGCAGCAGCAGGGGGCCGACCCGGTGGGCGCCGGGCGCTGACGCGATGCCCGTGGCCGACCAGGGACAATCGGCCCATCGGCCTTGCGGAGCGCCGACGACGAGAGACGGAGTTGACGTGGGCCACATCGCCAAAGGCGTCCGGGGGCGCCCCCGCAGCGAGGCCGTGGAGCGGTCGATCGTCGAGGGCGTACTGAAGATGATCGAGGACGGTGTGCCCCTGACCGACCTCTCCATCGAGCGGATCGCCCGCACGGCGGGTGTCGGCAAGGCCACCATCTACCGTCGCTGGAGCGGCAAGGAGGAACTCTTCGTCGAGATCCTGCGCGGCGTGGACGATCCGCAGCCGGAGCTGGCCGGGGAATCGATGCGCGGCGATCTCATCACCTGCCTCGACCACCTGCGCAGACGCGGCGTGAACATGCGCTCGTCCGCGCTCCTGCACAACGTCTTCGCGCAGATGAAGAGCCTGCCCAAGCTGTGGGAGGCGTACCACGCGACCGTCGTCGAACCGCAGCGCCGCGTCCTGCTCGGGGTGCTGCGGCGTGGTGTCGAGAACGGCGAACTGCGGGCGGACCTCGACATCATGCTCGCCAACGACCTCTTCGTCGGACCCATGCTGGCACGCACCGTTCTGCGCTCCGACGCGCCGCTCGACGAGGACCTCGCCGAGCGGATCGTGGACGCCGTGCTCGTGGGGCTGCGGCCCACGGGGTGAATGTGCGCGTTTCGTCACAGCGGCCCGTTGTGCGCGGAGATGCGGAACCCGCCGTGTCGCCCCGCTCGTCCTCGTCCCGTACGGCCGTCGTGGACGGCAGGGAGGACACCCGATCATCGCCTAGGGTTTCAGGGGCGAGGACGGTTGCACGGCACCAGTGAGGCGACGAGCGTATGGCGCAGGCGTATGTGACGGAGACAGGCAGCGGCGGCTCGGAACCCGGTCGCCAGGGGTCTCGGTTCCGGCGCCTGGTCGACGGATGGCGCGGCGACCGGGGCATCTGGCGGCGCGGGCTCGTCACGGCCGGGGTCGCGGTGCTGCTCGCTCTGGTGATGCTCTTCCACGCGCAGATCCCGAACGGCGTCGGCAACCTCGGCAGCCTCATCGAGACGTTCCTGCCCTGGCTGGGCCTTCTCGTCCCGGTGCTGCTGGTCATCGGCTTCGTCCGCAAGTCCGCCACCGCGCTGATCGCGGTGCTGCTGCCAGCGGTCATCTGGGTCAGCTCCTTCGGCGGCCTGATCTCCGACAAGTCCGGCGCCGGCGGCGATCTGACGGTCGCCACCCACAACGTGAACGCGGAGAACGCCGACCCCTCGGGCACCGCCCGTGACGTGGCCGCGTCCGGCGCCGACGTCGTGGCCCTGGAGGAGCTCACGGGCGACGCCGTCCCGACGTACGAGAAGGCGCTGGCCGGCACGTACAAGTACCACTCGGTGCAGGGCACGGTCGGCCTGTGGAGCAAGTATCCGCTGACCGGCACCAAGCCCGTCGACATCAAGCTGGGCTGGACGCGCGCGATGCGGACGACGGTCGCCAGCCCCAAGGGCGAGGTCGCCGTGTACGTCGCCCACCTGCCCTCGGTGCGGGTCAAGCTGGACGCGGGCTTCACCGCCAACCAGCGTGACGCGAGCGCGGACGCGCTGGGCGAGGCGATCGCCGACGAGCCGATCTCCAAGGTCGTGCTGCTCGGCGACCTGAACGGCACGATGAACGACCGCGCCCTGAACGCGGTCACCTCGCAGCTGCGCTCCACGCAGGGAGCGGCGGGCGACGGCTTCGGCTTCAGCTGGCCCGCGTCGTTCCCGATGGCGCGGATCGACCAGATCATGGTGAAGGGCGTCGAGCCGCTGTCGTCGTGGACGCTGCCGGAGACGGGCAGCGACCACCTGCCGATCGCGGCGCGGGTCGAGCTGTAGCGCGTGCCCTGTTGGGCGGGTCCGCCGGTGGGGCCGCCGATTTTTGGTGTGCGCCACATCCGCTCGTAACCTCGTGGGACACCTGACGGAATACTGAGCCCGAGACACTTTGTTCCGTACGTAAACTTACGGAACACCACTCCCTCATGCGCTCCCCCGGAAGGTTCTTCATGCCCCTGGCCCTGCTCGCCCTAGCCGTGGGCGCCTTCGGCATCGGTACGACCGAGTTCGTGATGATGGGCCTGCTGCCCAATGTCGCGGACGACCTGGACATATCCATCCCCAGCGCCGGGCACCTCGTCTCGGCCTACGCCCTGGGCGTCGTCATCGGCGCCCCGCTGCTCGCCGCGGTCACCGCGCGCATGCCGCGCCGCCGGGTCCTCATCGGCCTGATGGTGCTCTTCGTCGCGGGCAACGCGCTGTCGGCGGCGGCCCCCGATTACCACTGGCTGATGGCCGCCCGCTTCCTGAGCGGCCTTCCGCACGGCGCGTTCTTCGGCGTCGGCGCGGTCGTCGCCACCGGTCTGGTGGCTCCCGAGCGCAAGGCGCGCTCGGTCTCGCTGATGTTCCTCGGCCTGACCGTCGCCAACATCGTGGGCGTGCCCGTGGCCACGGCCATGGGGCAGCAGCTCGGCTGGCGCGCGACGTTCCTCGCGGTCAGCGCGATCGGCCTGGCGGCGATCGCCGCGCTGGCCCTCCTCGTCCCCGCCGACCACGGTCACGGCGAGAGCGGCGGCCTGCGCGGGGAGCTGCGGGCGCTCGGCAGCGTTCCGGTGTGGCTCGCGCTCGGTACGACCGTCGCGGGCTTCGGGGCGCTCTTCTCCGCGTACAGCTATGTCACGCCGATGCTCACGGACGCGGCGGGCTACGCCGAATCCAGCGTTACGTTGCTCCTCGCGCTGTTCGGTGTCGGCGCCACGGCGGGCAACCTGCTCGGCGGCCGGCTCGCCGACCACTCCCTGCGGGGCACGCTCTTCGGCGGGCTCACCGCCCTCGTCGTGGTCCTCGCCCTGTTCCCGCTCCTGATGGGGGCGGCGTGGAGCGCGGCGATCGCCGTGACGCTGCTCGGCATGGCGGCGTTCACGACGGGGTCGCCCCTCCAGCTGATGGTCATGGAGAAGGCGTCGGCGGCCCCGTCCCTGGCCTCGTCCGCCAACCAGGCCGCGTTCAACCTCGCCAACGCGGGCGGCGCGTGGGTCGGCGGCCTCGCCCTGGCGGCGGGCTTCGGGGTGACCTCACCTGCGGTGGTGGGCGCGGGTCTTGCCGTGCTCGGCCTCGGGGTGGCCGCGGTGGCCTACCTGGTGGACCTGCGGTCGCCCGCGGTGGGCAGCGAGCGGCTCGTGGCTTCGGGCGAGCCGCTTCGGGAGACGTCGCACGCCGGGTGACCGGGTGCCGGTGACCGGGTGAGTGGGCGCCGGTGACCGGGTGAGCGGGCGCCGCTGACCCGGTGATTGGGCGGCGCAGGACCAGCCCGCCCATCCCCCCCACGGGTCAGCCGGACTCCCGCCAGCGATTGGTGATCGGCAGCCGGCGGTCCTTGCCGAACCCCTTCGCGGAGATCTTCGTGCCCGGTGGATACTGCCGCCGCTTGTACTCGGCGGTGTCCACCATCCGCAGCGTCTTGCCGACGAGCTCCCGGTCGTACCCGGCGGCCACGATCGAGTCCGCGCCCAGGTCCCGGTCGACGTACATCTCCAGGATCGCGTCCAGGACGGGATAGTCCGGCAGCGAGTCCGTGTCCACCTGGTCGGGGCGCAGCTCCGCGCTCGGCGGCTTGGTGATGGAGTTCTCCGGGATCGGCGGCGTCTGGCCACGCTCGACCGCAGCGCGGTTGCGCCACTCGGCGAGCCGGAAGATCAAGGACTTGTAGACGTCCTTGATCGGCCCGTACGCCCCGACGGAGTCGCCGTAGAGCGTCGAATAGCCCACCGCGAGCTCGGACTTGTTGCCCGGGGCGAGGACGATGTGGCCCTCCTGGTTGGAGAGGGCCATCAGCGTCGTGCCGCGCAGCCGCGACTGGAGGTTCTCCTCGGCGACCCCGGACAGACCGAGCGACCCCATGTACGCGTCGAACATCGGGGCGATCGGTACGGTACGGAAGTTCAGCCCCGTACGCCGGGCCAGGTCCTGCGCGTCGCTGATGGAGTGGTCCGATGAGTACCGGGACGGCATCGCGACGCCGTACACGTTCTGTGCGCCGAGCGCGTCGCAGGCGAGCGCGGCGGTGATCGCGGAGTCGATGCCTCCGGAGAGGCCGATCAGGACACTGCTGAATCCGTTCTTCGCCGCGTACGCACGCAGCCCGACGACCAGCGCCGAGTACACCTCTTCGTCGTCGTCGAGCCGCTCGGCGTACCCACCGGTGAGTTCCGGCGCGTAGGCGGCGAGGGGCTCCGGCGAGAGGGTGACGTGCTCGATGCGCAGCCCGTCGTCCACGACGCCCGACGGCGGCTCGGGGGCGGCGGCGGGCAGCTCCAGATCGAGGACCACACATCCCTCGGCGAACTGGGGGGCCCGCGCGATGACTTCGCCGTCCCGGTCCACGACGACCGAGTCGCCGTCGAAGACGATGTCGTCCTGGCCGCCGATCATGGCCAGGTAGGCGGTGGTGCAGCCGGCCTCCTGCGCACGCTTGCGCACCAGCTCCAGGCGTACGTCGTCCTTGTTCTGCTCGTACGGCGACGCGTTGATGGAGAGCAGCAGCCCCGCCCCCGCGGTGCGCGTGGCCGGGACACGGCCGCCGTCCTGCCAGAGGTCCTCGCAGATGGCGAGCGCGACGTCGACGCCGTGCACGCGCACGATCGGCAGGGTCTCGCCCGGCACGAAGTAGCGGAACTCGTCGAAGACGCCGTAGTTCGGCAGATGGTGCTTGGAGTACGTCAGCACCGCCTCGCCGCGGTGCAGCACGGCGGCGGCATCACGCGGGGCGCCCGCGGGCTGCCCGTACTTGGGCTTGGCCTCCTCGGTGCGGTCGAGATACCCGACGACGACCGGCAACTCCCCGTACCCCTCACCGTCCAACCGCACGGCGAGCGCCTTCAGCGCCGCCCGCGAGGCATCGACGAAGGACGACCGCAGGGCCAGATCCTCGACGGGATAACCGGTGAGAGCCATCTCGGGAAACGCGACGAGGTGCGCCCCCTGCTCGGCGGAGTGCCGGGTCCAACGGACGATGGCCTCGACGTTCCCGGCGAGATCGCCGACGGTCGAGTCGATCTGATTCAGTGCGAGGCGTAGTTGAGGCACGGGGCTCAGTGTAATCGTCAATGCGACGCGATGTCCTGTGGGGCGGGGGTGGGGCGGGGGACGGAGCGGGGTGTGGGGCGCCCCGCCGGGGTTTCACGCGCGAGTGGCCGCTACCTGGTCGAGCCGGACCAAATGGCTTCGTCATAGTCGAGGAAGCCGGGCTCGATCTGTACCTCAAGGGCCCGGGCGGCACCGGCCGGGAGACTCACCGCGTAGGTGGCCAAGGCCTGCTTGCCCGGCAGCAGGGTGCCGCTGAGCTGCTTCGGCAGGTCGCCGTCGTAGACCTGGTCGGCCTCCGCGCCGTCGGCGTCCTTGAAGTGGACTGTCGACAGGTCGAGGTCGATCTTCTGGTCCGAGTCGTTCACGACAGTGACCTTCACCTCGAAGGCTTTGTTGCCCGGTTCGTGGCCGGCGGCTACCTCGCCCGGCTGGTACGAGGTGGGCCTGGCGACCGTCACTTTCACACCGTCGTCGTAGGCGAACGTGTCGCCGAAACCTAGCTCGTCCGAGGCCTTCGCCTCCTTGCTGGGCACGTCGGTGGATCCGACGGATGTTTCCTTCTTGCCGCCCGTTCCGTCCAGTTCGTTCACCGTGTCGTTGACGACGGTGAACGTGATGACGAGTCCGACGATCGCGAGCACTGCGGCCACGCCACCCAGCGACGTGCCCCAGATCGCCGTCTTCTTGTTCGTGGCCTGGCCCTTGCGTGCCCGCCCGATCCCCACGAAGCCGAAAACGAGGGCCAGCACGGCCAGAATGCCGGCGGCCCAGAACAGGATCGGGATCAAGCCGCACAGTACGCCGATGATGCCGAGGACCAGTGCTGCGATGCCGAGCCCGTTCCGGGCCTGGGGCAACGGGGACTGGGGCAACGGGGCCTGGGGCGGCTGTGGGCCCCATCGAGGCGGAGTATTGCCGGGCGTGGCCATGCTGTAGCCCCCTCCGGTGGGAGAGAACCCGAGACTCTGCTGTGGCCATTATCCCTCTATCTGGGGAAAAGGGGCATTGCTGATCGGTCCCGGACCAGCAATGCCAAGGAGGCGGGGGTCAGGGCGGTGGTGCCCGGCCCCCACCTCGTTCAGCCCGAGCTAAGGGCGAGCGATCAGCTTCGGTAGCCGAGGACCGTCATCATTCCTGCCTCCGCGTGGTACACGTTGTGGCAGTGGATCATCCACAGGCCCGGGTTGTCCGCGTCGAAGTCCACCGTCAGGGTGGCGTTCGGCAGGATGATCGCGGTGTCCTTGCGGGGGCCGGCTGCCACGTTCGCCAGGGTGAACGTGTGGCCGTGCAGGTGGACCGGGTGCCACATCGTCGTCGAGTTGGCGAAGACCAGGCGGACCCGTTCGCCCGCGCGGACCGCGTGGCGTTGGGCGGGGGAGTAGGGCTTCTTGTCGAAGGCCCAGTCGTACTTGGCCATCGTGCCCGTCAGTTGGATCCTGATCGTGCGGTCCGGCTTGCGGGGCGGGAGTGCCACCGGCCCCGCCGCCCGCAGTTTGTCCGCCGTCAGGAGACGGCCCTTGAGCTCCTTGGGGCGGGTCGAGGGGGAGGGGGGTGTGCCGCCGCCCGTGCGCAGGACCGCGAGGGCCGTCGCCTTCTTGCCCTCGGCCGCCGCGGTCAGCGGGAACACGCCGTCCTTGGCGGTGACCAGGACGTCATAGCGCTCGCCCATGCCGAGCAGCAGCGCGTCCGTCTTCGCGTGCTCCACCGGGAAGCCGTCCGTGTGCGTCACCGTCATCTCGTGGCCGCCGAGCGCCACCCGGAAGGCCGTGTCACCGCCCGCGTTGATGATGCGCAGGCGGATGCGGTCGCCGGGGCGGGCCTTGAAGGCGGACGGGGCGTCCGGTGTGCGGCCGTTGATCAAGTAGTGCGGGTACGCCACGTCGCCCGCGTCGCCGCCTAGGAGGTCGCTCTTGGCGCCCATCATCATGCGGGATGGGCCTGAGGGTTCGGCTTCGGGCGTGGGTGTCGCGTCGGTCCGCAGTGACATGTTGGACATGTCGTGACCGCCCATGTCGTGACCGCCCGTGTCATGGCCGCTCATGCCCTTGCTGAGTTCCGCGAGCACGGCGTCCGGGGTCGAGCCGTCCACCCCGTCGACCCAGTCGTCCAGGACGACGACCCACTCCTTGTCGTACTTCAAGGGCTCCTTGGGGTCCTCGACGATCAGTGGTGCGTACAGACCGCGGTCCTGCTGGGTGCCGGAGTGGGGATGGAACCAGTACGTCCCCGGGTGCGGCACCGCGAAGCGGTAGGTGAAGTCGGCGCCGGGCTTGACGGCCTTCTGGGTCAGGCCGGGGACGCCGTCCATGTCGTTGCGCAGGGCCAGGCCGTGCCAGTGCAGGGACGTGGCCTCGGGGAGGTGGTTGGCGAGCGTCAGGGCGAGGGTGTCGCCCGCGGTGACGCGGACTTCCTTGCCGGGCAGCTGGTCGCCGTACGCCCAGGTCCTGACCGTGCGGCCACCGAGGTCGAGCTTGGCCGTCATGGCCATGAGCTTCACCTCGCGGACCGTGCCGTTTCCCGCTCGCTTCTTCTCCGCGGCGGCGACTTCCTCGCCGGAGGGGTCGACATAGCCCTTGGGGCTGCTCTCGGGGCTGCTCTTGGGACGGTCTTCGGGCCCGGAGCCGCTGCCGTGGCCCGCGTGGCCGGAGCCGGCGTCGGAGTCGGAGCAGGCCGTCAGGATTCCGGAACCGGCGACCGCCGTCGCGGCGCCGAGCAGGGCGCGGCGCGAAGGGGTGCGGTTCGAAGGGGAGCGCAGGGGTTGGTCGCGCATGGCTGAGTACACCTCGTCGTGGTGGTGCGTGCAGATGGGCGCATCTGCTGCTTCTGGTACACCGCTCGACGCCCTGAGGTTCCCATCGAGGACCCCACCAGGACGCGGGCAGCGCGAAGCAGCCGGTGCGTCGGCCTAAATGCGCAGCACCGAGAGGCGGGAGAGGAGTATGCGGGGCGGCGGCGGATTGGGCCGCAGCCCGTCCAGGAGCCGCGCGAGCGGACGCACGGGGACGGCGAAGCCGCCGGGGCGCAGGAGTCCTGCCTTCAGCAGCAGTACGAGGGTGAGCGCGGCGAGGACGGCCAGGCACACGGACATCGGGTCCATCCCGCCCATCCCGGTGGGCGCGGAGGCGGCCACGCGCGCGCGTGCGGTGTCGGCGCCGGGGCCGGTGTCGGGGCTGGGGCCTTCGGGCATGCCCGCGGATGCCGGGGCGTCGCCCATGCTCATCTCATGCCGGTCGACGGTCCGTTCGGGTCCGCTTCCGTGGCTCGTCGAGTGAGCGGCTGCGGGGCTCGCGGAGTGGTTCGTCGAGTGGCCCGTCGGGTGGCCCAGCGTATGCATCGTCACGATGCCGAAGAGCAGCGCGGCCAGCAGCAGGAGCTGCCTGCCGTTCGCTGACCTCTTCGTGACCGCCATGGGCGGAACCCTACCCCCGGCGGGTATCCGGCAACATGCGGGCCCCCGGTACTCCGCTGATCATGAGCCCATGATGAATCCGGATGATTTGGGGCATAACGCACCCGCTGGTGGTGGTGGGAGGTGGCGGCGGCCGTTCAGCTGCGCGGCGGCGTTCACCCTGCCGGGCGCTGCCTCCGCGGTCGGCCACGGGAGCCGTCAGGGAGGCACGCGTGCCGCCGACTAGCGCCGTCCGCCCCGCCGCGCCGACCGCGCCCGCGGAGTCCCGCCCCGACCCCGCCCGAACCGTCGCCGTCACCGTCTCGGCCCTCCTGGCGCTCGGCGCGGTCGCCTACAGCACGTGGCTCCTAGAAGCCCTCCTCGGGGCGGGGCTCTCGCCGGTGAGTTCGTACGTCAGTGAACTCGCCGCCCAGGACCAGCCGTTCGGCACGCTGTTCCGCACGACCGATCTCACCGCCGGGCTGCTGATCCTCGCGGGCGCTGCGGGCGCGCTGCGGTGGCTGCCGCGAGGGCGGGCCACCGTCGTGGGATGGGCGGGGCTCGCACTGTTCGGGGCGGCCACCGCGGTCGACTCCCGGCTGCCGATGAGCTGTGCGCCGACCGCCGACGCGGCGTGCGGGGCGAGGGAGCGGGCGGGGCTCGTGCCCGCGACGCATGCCGCGCACGTGGTGAGCAGCAGTGTCGCGGTGACGGGGGCGCTGGTGGGGATGGTGGCGCTGACGCTCGCGGCGCGCAGGTACGGCATTCTGCCCTCCCTCGCGGGCCCCCTGGGCGCCCTCCTCCTGCTCCTCGAACTGGCCGCCACCACGTGGACCCTGGCCGCCATCGCCGCCTTCGACGCGGGGTACGGCGCGTGGGCGATGGGGGTGGGCCAGCGGCTCCAGGTGTTGCTGATCGCGGTCTGGCTCGGGCTGCTCGCGCATGCGGTGCGGGCGGGTGTGCGGCGCGGATGAGTTTCGTACGGATCGGGGGCGTGCCGCACCACGTGGAGGTGGCGGGGAGCGGGCCGGTGTGCGTGCTGAGCGCGGGGCTCGGGCTCGCCTGGTTCGACTGGGACGCCGTGGTGGAACTCCTCGCCCCGTGGCGGACGGTCGTCCGCTTCGACCGGCCGGGGGCGGGGCTGAGCGGGCACGCGCGCGTGGCGCCCACGCTGGTGGGTGAGGCCGAGCGGATCGCCCGCATCCTGGACGCGTCGGGCTTCGGCGGCCGGCCCGCCACGGTGGTGGGGCACTCGCTCGCGGGCTTCCACTGCGAGGCGTTCGCCCGCCTCTTCCCGGCGCGCACGGCGGGCCTCGTCCTGCTCGACTCCAGCGTCGAGGAGCGGCCGAGGGTGCGGGTTCCGCGCGGGGTGCGGGTGGGGGCGGCCCGGGTGTGCGGGGCGGTGCTCGGCGGGGTGGGGGTGCCGTGGGCGGTGGGGCCCGCTCTGCGGAGGGTGGCGGTGCGGGGGGACGGGGCGTCGGTGGGTGAGGTGAGGCGGGTCTACGGGGCGAGCAGGGTGCTGCGGGGTTCTCTTCTCGAGTACGTGACGTACGGCGACGCGGCGGTCGAACTCGCCTCCCTGCGGCGGGAGTTCCCCTTCCGGGGGCGGCTCCCGGTGACGGTGCTTGCCGCGTACGCGGGGGGATCGGGGAGATGGCTCACCCGGCAGAGGGCCCTCGCCGCCTCGCTCGACGCGACGTTCCGCGTGGCGGAGCCATCGGGCCACTTGGTGATGCGGGACGCCGCGGGGGGCGTGGCAGAGGCGGTCCTGGCCACGTCCTGAGGTTGGGGCCCTTGGACCGCCGCTTCGCGGCGAATCTTTCCCGCCCACCCACCCGTTTACCCGGCAGTGCCTTCTTCCAGGGGAGAACGGGTGGCGGGGGGCTGTACCCCCGACGAGCTGCCGGGCAATCGGGCGGGTGGGCGGGAGACACCCGCCGCGAAGCGGCGGTTCAGGGCATACCGCCGGGTCACGAAAAACCGGCGGCCTCCCGGGCCTGGGGACAGCGGCGGTTCAGGGCATACCGCCGGGTCACGAAAAACCGGCGGCCTCCCGGGCCTGGGGACAGCGGCGGTTCAGGGGATGCCGCCGGGTCGCCAAGAAGCGGCGGCCCCCACGCCCCCGGAACCACTAACCGCGCCCCCCGACCCCCCGGGTCCCCCGCACGCTCTCCCGGATCACGATGTGCGTGCCCAGCAGGTGCCGCTCCTGGCCTGCTCGGGGTGCTCCCGCCAGGGCCAGGCGGACCGCTGTGCGGCCCATTTCTTCCGCGGGGATGTGCACGGTCGTGAGGCCGGGGGAGATGTCCGACGCCACCGGGTCATCGTTGTAGCCGACCACCGAGATGTCCTCCGGCACTCGGAGCCCGTACTCCCGCAGCGCGATCATCGTGGCCGCCGCCACCCTGTCGTCGCCCGCGAACACCGCCGTGAAGTCCGGCTTGCCGTCCGCCTTCTTGAGGAGGTCCATGATCGCCTCGTACCCGTGGTTCTGTCCGAACCCGATGCCGTGCAGGATCGCCTCCTCGCGCGGCACCCCGTGGTCGGCCAGGGCCCGCAGATATCCCGCGACGCGGTCCTCGCCGGTGGTGTGGCCCGGCTGGTAGCCGATCAGGGCGATCTTGCGGTGGCCCGCCCCCAGCAGGTGGCTCGTGATCGCGTACGCGCCCGCCTCGTTGTCGTACTCGACGACCAGCGCGGGAACGTCCGGCGCCGGCGCGGGACGCCCGCACAGGATCAGCCGGGAGCCCGCCGCCGCGAGCGCCTCCGCGTACCGCGCCATCCGCTCGCGGTACTCGTCGTCCTCGATGACACCGCCCACCAGGACCACCGCCTCGGCCGCCTGCTCGCGCATCATCTGCACCAGGGCGAGCTCACGGGCCGGATCGCTGTTCGTCGAGGCGACCAGCGTGAGCCTGCCCCGCTGGGCGGCCTCCATCTCCACGCCCTGCGCGACATGCGCGTAGAAGGGGCTCACCAACTCGAACATGAGCACCGCGATCGTCTTGCGGCCCGCGCCCGCCAAGGCGCGCGCGTGCGCGTTGGCGACGTAGTCGAGGTCCTTGACGGCCCGCAGCACCTTCGCGCGCGACGCGGTCGACGTCGGGTAGTTGCCCGCGAGGACCCGCGAGACCGTCGCGACCGAGACGCCCGCCCGTGCCGCCACATCGCGGATGGTGACCCGCTCACCCACTGTGTCTCCTCATGTAGCAGTACCTGGGCCAAGTAGCAGTCAGTATCCGGGTCAAGTAGCCGTGCCCGGGGCGGGGTTGCCCGGGGTTGCCCCCGCGGCGGCAGCCTCCACCCCCACCCCGGACCATCATCCCGCGCCCGCCCCCGGATCAGTGCGCGGCCTCGTACTCCTTTGCGAACTCCGCGTGCGCCTTGTCGCCGCCCTGCGTCTGCCACTTCTTGTAGACGGCGTCCCAGTCGGACAGCCTCTTGCGGCCCGAGACGATCGAGGTCACACCGTCCTCGATCACCTGCTGCATGGAAGCACCCTGCCGGTTGTACGTGTCCGACATCAGCCCCCAGTGGTCGTCGCGGACGAGGTTCGGCACGACCGCCTTCTCCCACGTGTGCAGCCGCTTGGTGAGATCCGCGTACCCCGGGAAGTACAGGGGCTGCGGCGCGTCCATGAGGTAGGCGAAGGGCAGGTTCGTCTTGTTCTCGACCAGGCCGAGGGAGTTGGCGATCGGGTCGCCGTTCTTGTCGTACTCGAAGTGTGTGCCCTCGACGCCCGAGTGCATCAGCTCGTACTCCTTGGAGCCGAAGGGCGACGCCAGCCAGTCCAGGACCCGCAGCATCAGCTTGACGCGGTCCTTGGAGGCCTTCTTGACGACGGTGTAGCCGAAACAGCCGCGGTTCTGCTGGTAGACGGGCGTCGTGCCCCCGACCGCGTACGGCACGGCGGCGTCCAGCGTGAACTCGTCCTTGATGCCCTGCGCGTTGGAGATGACCGCGCCCCAGCCGTCCGTCATCGAGCGGACCGTGCCGTTCTGGAACTGCGTCTTGAGGTCGACCTGGGAGATCGAGGTGGCGTCGGAGTTGTACGCGCCCGCCTTGCGCAGCTTGGACATGTACTCCAGGGCGGCCTTGAACTCGTCGGTCCCGTACATGTCGGTGACCTTGCCGTTCTTGATCTGCCACTGGTTCGGCGCCCCGTGCCACATCGCGTGGTAGAGGTAGCCGAAGAAGCCGACCGACGAGGCGCCCAGCGCGGACTTCCTGTTCGGCGAGGCCTCCTGCGCCATCGTCTGGAAGTCGGCCGCCGACATGCCCGGCTTGTAGCCCGCCTTGTCGAAGGCCTCCTTGTTGATGAACATCGCGCCCTGCACCTTGGCGCGCTCGATCGGCAGGCCGTAGATGCCACCGGAGACGCGGCCCATGCCCTCCCACGCGTACGTGGGGATGTTGGCGAGGTTCGGGTAGTCCTTGACGGCGTCCCCGGAGAGGAAGTCCGAGAGGTCCTCGCACCGCGACTTCACGAACTGCGACTCGCGCGGCAGGACGTACCCACCACCGAAGTTGATCATGTCGGGCAGGTCGTCGCCGGACATCAGCGTCGACATCTTGGAGCGGAAGTCCGCGTCCGGCACGACCGAGAACTCGACCTCGACACCGAGGGCCTCGTTCATCGCCTGCCAGTACTTGTTCGATCCGACCGGCTTCGGCGGGGTGCCGTAGGTGATGGTCATGACCTTGATCTTCTGCTTGCCGTTGCCCGGCTTCTCGGCCGTCGCCGCGACCAGCTTCTCCGGGTACTTGGTGAACCCGGGCTGTACGCCGTCGGCCGTGGGCGCGAGGTCGGGCTTGGGGCCCTTGGCGGGTGTGTACGTCGGCCAGGGCGCCGCCTTCTTGTTGGCGTTGCTGACCGAACCGCCGCCGCTGGAATCCGTGGAGCAGGCGGTGAGCAGGGAGGGGGCCGCGACCGCGGCCCCGCCGACGGCTATGGAGCGCAGCAGCGTACGACGCGACATCGAGGAACCGGACACAGTGTCGACCTTTCGGAGTGCGGGAGAGGTGGCTCAGCTCTTGATGGCGCCCGTGAGCACGCCCTTGGTGAAGTACTTCTGGAGGAAGGGGTAGACGATCAGGATCGGCACGGTGGCGATCACCAGGACGGCCATCTGCATCGTCTGCGGGGCCGAGACGTTCGAGGCGTCGCTCAGTCCGGTGTCCGCGATCTGCGAGCCGCCCATGACGTACGTACGCAGGACCTGCTGGAGCGGCCAGTGGTCGGACTCCAGGTAGATCGAGGCATGGAACCAGGCGTTCCAGTAGCTCACCGCGTAGAAGAGGCCGACCACCGCGAGGGCCGCCTTGGAGAGCGGGAGCACGACCCGCCACAGGATCTGCCAGTCGTTCGCCCCGTCGAGCCGCGCCGCCTCGTACAGCTCCTCCGGAACGCCCTGGAAGAAGCCCCGCAGGACGACCAGATTGAAGACGTTGATGAGGACGGGGACGATCAGGGAGCTGTAGCTCTCCAGCATTCCCATGCCCTTGACCAGCAGGAACGCGGGGATCATGCCGGGCGGGAAGAGAAACGTGAACAGGACGACCAGGAGGATCGGCTTTCCGCCGTAGACCTTGGGACGGCTCAGCGCGTACGCGAGGAACGTCGTGCACGCCAGCGAGGCGAGGGTGCCGATGATCGTGACGCCCGCGCTGACGCCGAGCGCCTTGGTGACGATGCCGCCCTCGAAGACCTGCTCGTAGGCGCGCAGGGTCGGGTGGGTCGGCCACAGGACCCAGCCGCCGTTGGCGATGACCTCGCGGTTCGATGCGAACGACGTCGAGATGATGACCAGGAACGGCACGAAGACCATGACCAGGATGGTGACGATCGCCAGCGCCTTGGCCACCTGGGTGACCGGCTTCGGCTTCTCCATCCAGGAGGGGCGTACGGGACGTGCCGGGCGTCCGGGGCGAGCGGCACGTGCCGGGCGCCCCGGGCGCGCCGTGCGTATCGCGGCGGCTTTTGTGCTCGTGCTCACTTGTAGACCCCCTGCTCGCCGAGGCGATGGGCGACCTTGTTGGCCGCGAAGACGAGAATCGCGCCGACCACGCCCTTGAACAGGCCCGCCGCCGCGGCGTATCCGGTGTCGCCGCCGACGATGCCCTGCCAGAAGACGAAGGTGTCGAGCACCTCACCGGCCTCGGGTCCGACCGACTGCCGTTGCAGCAGCATCTGTTCGAAGCCGACGGAGAGGATGTCGCCGAGCCGCATGATCAGGAGCAGGATGACGACCGGCCGGATGGACGGCAGCGTCACGTGCCAGAAGCGGCGCCAGGGGCCCGCGCCGTCGATGGCGGCGGCCTCGTACTGCTGCTCGTCCACCTGCATCAGCGCGGCGAGGAAGATGATCGTGCCCCAGCCCGCGTCCTTCCAGACGACCTGCGCGACGACGAGCGCCGGGTACGCGTCCGGGTTGCCGATGATGTCGACGGAGTGCAGACCCGCCTGCCCGAGAACGGAGTTGAGCAGGCCGGTGTCGGCGAGCACCTGCTGGAACAGGGCCACGACGATGACCCACGACAGGAAGTGCGGCAGGTAGACCACCGACTGCACGAAGCGCCGGGTCAGGTCCGAGGTCAGGCTGTGCAGGAGCAGGGCGAGACCGAGCGGGACCGGGAAGAAGAAGACCAGTTGGAGCACGGCGAGGAAGAGCGTGTTCCAGGTCGCGTGCCAGAAGTCCGGGTCGCCGAACATCCGGTCGAAGTTCTCGAAGCCGACCCAGGGGCTGGCCCAGAGGCCGTCGAAGGGGACGTACTCCTTGAAAGCGACGGCGTTCCCGATGAACGCGCCGTAGTGGAACACCAGGAAGTACGCGACCCCCGGCGCCATGAGCAGCAGCAGGACCCGCGAGGAGCGAAACCGTTTCCATCGCTCATCACGCTTGGTTTTGTTGCCATTTGGCCGGTTACTGCTCTTGCCGGGCGGCTTCACCGCCTCGGTTTCCGTCCGTTCCTTCGTCACCGCTGACACGGCAGCCCCTCCGTTGTCGGAACAAGGTGACCGGAATCTAAAGCGGTTACTAAGCCCGGTCAACCCCCTTGGCCCCGCGATCTCTTGACCACTGTCCCGACTTCGGCCTAGCCTCCAGGCGCTGTTGGGTAACCGGTTACTACGAGGGATGGTCACGCGTGGCAGACCAGGCAGAGTTGAAGGCTCCACCGAGCGGTCCGCCGGTCGCAGCGCTTGCCATGAGCGCGGATGTGGCCGAGCGGGTGTTCGCCCCCGACATCCGCGAACGGCTCGCCCGCTGCGTGGAACTGGCGCCCGCCCTGCTCACAGGCCCGCTCACCGGGGGCGATGCGCGGGCGGTGCTCGCCGACGCGGAGATCCTCGTGACCGGCTGGAACTGCCCGCCGATCACGGCCGATGTCCTCGCGCACGCCCCTCGGCTGCGGGCCCTCGTGCACGCCGCCGGATCGGTGAAACCCGTGGTGACGGACGCGCTGTGGGACCGGGGCGTGGTGGTCTCCTCCGCGGCCGACGCCAACGCGGGGCCCGTCGTGGCGTACACCCTCGCCGCGATCACCTTCGCCGCGAAGGGCGCCCTTCCGGCCGCCGCGGGCTACTCCACCGGATGGCCGCCCTTCACCGAGCGGGCGGGCGGGGACGCCCGCACCATCGGCATCATCGGGGCGTCACGGATCGGGCGCGGGGTGATCGCGGCGCTGCGGGGTTCGGACGCGGGATGGCGCGTGCTGCTGACCGATCCCTACGTCACGGGGGAGCAGGCGGCCGGACTCGGCGTGGAACTCGTCGACCTGCCGGAGCTGTGCCGGCGCAGCTCCATCGTCAGCGTCCACGCGCCCCAACTCCCGGAGACGCGGGGCATGGTGAGCGAGGAGATGCTGAAGCTGATCCCGGACGGCGGCACCGTCATCAACACCGCGCGCGGCTCACTGGTCGACACGCAGGCGCTGGCCAGGGAGTGCGCGGCGGGTCGCCTCGACGCGTTCCTGGACGTGACGGACCCCGAGCCGCTGCCTGCCGGTCACCCCTTGCTGGTACTCCCGAACGTGCTGGTCACCCCGCATGTCGCGGGCGCTCAGGGGAGCGAGGTGCGCAGGCTCGGGGAGTACGCCGTGGGGGAGGTCGAGCGGTTCGCGCGGGGGGAGGAGCTGCGGGGGCGGTTGCTGAGGGAGGAACTGCCCAGGCTGGCGTGAGGAGTTGCCCTGGCCGGCTCGCGGGGGTGGTCCTCGCGTGCCGTCGTCACCTGCACCGCCGCGGAGTCCGTCCTCAAGCGCCGGGCGGGCAGGACGGGCAGGACGGGCAGGACGGGCAGGGCGGGCAGAGTGGGCCGGGCGGGCCGTACGTCCGGCCCGCCCGGCGGCGACCGCCGAAGATCACGGCTTCGCGCCCCGCGCCCTCAGCAGATCCGCCATGAGCTCGATCTCCGACTGCTGGGAGTCCACCATCCCCTGCGCGAGGCGGCGTTCGACCCCGACCTCGCACCGGTCCGTACACCCCGTGGCCATATGGATCCCGCCCTTGTGGTGCTTGGTCATCAGCTGGAGATAGCGCACCTCGGCGGCCCGTCCGCTCAGCTTCCCCAGCTTTTCGAGCTCCGTGTTGGTCGCCATCCCCGGCATCAGGGCGCCGTCCTTGCCCGGCGGCATGTCGCCCATCCCCATCCACTCCATCGGAGCCCCCTGGGGCACCTTCGGCAGCTCCCACAGGTCGAGCCAGCCGAGCAGCATGCCGCGCTGGTTCGCCTGGGTCTGCGCGATGTCGTACGCGAGGCGCCTGATCTCCTCGTCCTTCGTGCGGTCGCGCACGATGTACGACATCTCCACGGCCTGCTGGTGGTGGGTCGCCATGTCCCGGGCGAAGCCCGCGTCGGCCGACTCCGTGGACGGGGCGGACGCGGCGGACGAGCCGTCCGACGAGGCCACCGCGGCCGTGATTCCGCCGGCGGCCACGGCCACCGCCGCGGCGGCCCCCACGGCCCAGCAGGTGCGCCGCCTCACTGGCCCTTGCCTCCGGTGCAGGCGGCCCCCGGCTCGGGGGTCTGCTTGCCCTGTACGTAGGTGGAGAAGAAGGAGCCGACCTTCGGGTCGGCCGCGCCGGTCACCGTGCGCTGATGGCCCCAGGCCGACAGCATGATCGGGTCCTTCTGGTCCTTGACCGGACTCATCAGGGAGTACGGCGTCTGCTTGACCTTCGCCTCGAGCTTCTTCAGGTCCGCGGCCTTCGCCTTGTCGTTGTACGTCACCCAGACCGCGCCGTGCTCCAGGGAGTGCACGGCGTTGCGCTCGGGGAGCTCGTCCTTGTAGACGTCGCCGTTGCAGTTCATCCACACCTGGTCGTGGTCGCCGCCCACCGGCGGGGTCATCGCGTAGCTGACGTCCTTGGTGACGTGCGTGCGGCCCAGCTTCTTCGCGTCCCAGACCTTCTCGCCGTCCGCCGTCGTTTTGAACGTCGGCGCGGACTTCCCGTCGGACGCGGCCGTGTCGGAGTCGTCGGCCTTCTGGAAGAGGACGACACCGCCCACGGCGAGCGCGGCGACCACCACCGCGCTCAGGGTGATCGTGATGACCCGGCCTCGGCGGTCGCGTGCGCGCTCGGCCTTGCGCATCTCGTCTATCCGGGCCTTGCGGGATGCGGTGCTCGTGTTCTTGGCGGAACCCATGATGTGTCCTTCGGCGAAACGGCGGAAAGGGCGGGACGCGCGTGGCGGAACATGCGGAACGGGGTGGAGCGGTCCGCTGATCGTAATGGGCGGGCCCGGCGGTCTGTAGGGGCAGTCGGAGGCAGTCCGGGCCGCCCGCTGTTACGGCCGCGCCGATCAGCAGGCACTATGGGCACAGGGCGGCACATGGCCCGCAACCTGCTCGAAACCGTGTGGTGGGATGCTCATGTGCCCCGATGTGTCCTCAGGAGTGGACAGAGCGCGGACACAGCGTGGACGCAGCGCGGAAGCAGGCGGTCTGACCAGCAAGGATGGGTGGAAGCGGAAGATGGACAAGCAGCAGGAATTCGTGCTCCGGACACTGGAGGAGCGCGACATCCGGTTCGTACGCCTGTGGTTCACGGACGTCCTCGGCTTCCTGAAATCGGTCGCGGTGGCCCCGGCCGAGCTGGAGCAGGCCTTCGACGAAGGCATCGGCTTCGACGGCTCGGCGATCGAGGGATTCGCCCGGGTGTACGAGTCGGACATGATCGCCAAGCCGGACCCGTCCACCTTCCAGGTCCTGCCCTGGCGCGCGGAGGCCCCCGGCACCGCCCGCATGTTCTGCGACATCCTCATGCCGGACGGCTCCCCGTCCTTCGCCGACCCGCGCTACGTCCTCAAGCGGGCCCTGGCGAAGACCTCCGACCTCGGGTTCACCTTCTACACCCACCCCGAGATCGAGTTCTTCCTCCTGAAGGACAAGCCGCTCGACGGCTCGCGGCCCACCCCCGCCGACAACTCCGGCTACTTCGACCACACCCCGCAGAACGTGGGCATGGACTTCCGCCGCCAGGCCATCACCATGCTCGAATCCATGGGCATCTCGGTCGAGTTCAGCCACCACGAGGGCGCGCCCGGCCAGCAGGAGATCGACCTCCGTTACGCGGACGCGCTCTCCACCGCCGACAACATCATGACGTTCCGCCTGGTCATGAAGCAGGTCGCCCTTGAGCAGGGGGTCAACGCGACCTTCATGCCGAAGCCGTTCTCCGAGCACCCCGGCTCGGGCATGCACACGCACCTCTCCCTCTTCGAGGGCGACCGCAACGCCTTCTACGAGTCGGGCTCCGAGTACCAGCTCTCCAAGGTCGGCCGCTCCTTCATCGCGGGCCTGCTCAAGCACGCCGCCGAGATCTCCGCGGTCACCAACCAGTGGGTGAACTCCTACAAGCGCATCTGGGGCGGCTCGGAGCGCACGGCGGGTGCGGGCGGCGAGGCTCCCTCGTACATCTGCTGGGGCCACAACAACCGCTCCGCGCTGATCCGCGTCCCCATGTACAAGCCCGGCAAGACCGGCTCGGCGCGGGTGGAGGTCCGCTCGATCGACTCGGGCGCGAACCCGTACCTGACGTACGCGGTCCTGCTGGCCGCGGGCCTCAAGGGCATCGAGGAGGGCTACGAACTCCCGCCGGGCGCCGACGACGACGTGTGGGCCCTGAGCGACGCCGAGCGCCGCGCGATGGGCATCGAGCCGCTCCCGCAGAACCTGGGCGAGGCGATCGCGCTGATGGAGCGCAGCGAGCTGGTCGCGGAGACGCTGGGTGAGCACGTGTACGACTTCTTCTTGCGCAACAAGAAGCAGGAGTGGGAGGAGTACCGCAGCGAGGTCACGGCCTTCGAGCTGCGGAAGAACCTGCCGGTGCTGTAAAGCCCCGTCAGGGGCGCGGGGAACTGCGCGAGCAGCCACAAAAAAGCCGCAGACGCATGTGCCGGGCAACCCGGCAGATGGGCCTGCGGCTTTTCCCGTGCTGAGCGGCGCAGCTAAGGGGCGCTGACGATCGCCGCCCGCAGAGGCGTGTCCGCACGGACCCGGTACTCCTGGATCGCCCAGCCGTTGCCGTCCGGGTCCTTGAAGTACATGAACGTCCCGCCGTCCTGCGGCGCGTGGGCCACCGGCTCCGAGATCTCCAGGCCGCGCGCCGTCAGCTCGGCATGGGCCGCCTTCGCGTCGGCGACGCACAGCTGGAGGCCCTGGTAGGAACCGGCGGCCGGGGTGGGGCCGTCCATCGTGTCCCAGAGGGTGTCGGCGAGGGCGATGGAACAGCCGGAGCCCGGCGGGGTCAGCTGGACGATACGCATGCCCGGCATGACCTCCTGGTCGATGTCCACGTGGAAGCCGAGCTTGTCGCGGTAGAACTCCTTGGCACGGTCGACGTCGCTGACGGGGAGCGGGATCACCTCGAGTGTGTATTCCATGGGCCGAGTACATCAGGGGGCGAGGGCCCTGTCAGCGTGAACGGCGGCGTCCGCTCCGGCGCGCCGGACGTGACGCGCGGGCCCCTCAGGCGAAGCGCCACCGCGTCTGGCTGAACGGCTCGCCCTTGCCGAAGCCGAAGGCCGTGCGGGGGGCCACCTCGAAGACGTACGCGTGGCCTGGGCCGTGGTGGAAGCAGCCGTCCCGCACCTCGTAGTGCCAGAAGCTGCCGTACTTCTCCTCCCACGCCGCCGCCAGGCGCCGCAGCCTGTCCTCGTCGGTGATGCGGGCCGCGCGGCCCTCGACGACCAGGTCGAAGCCCTTGTCCCACAGGGCGACACCCGTGGTCAGCACGACCTCCGGGCTGGCCGCCACGTTCCGTGCCTTGCGCTCCTGGGGGCCCGTGCAGAAGTGCAGCGCGCCGTCCTGCCAGACCGCGGGCAGCGGTGTGACGTGGGGGCGCCCGTCGGGCCGTACGGTCGAGATCCAGAAGAGCTCGGCCGCCTTGAGCTGGCGCAGGGCGTCGGGCCAGGGAGTCGCGACGGCCCCCGCACTGCTGTACCGGGCATCCAGTTCTGTACGCGGTTCCTTGCTCGGCATGGTCCGCCTCCAGGCGTCGACACCAATGCTCCCGTCCAAGGATGGACCGCGCACGCGGGCAGAACTCATCGGTCAGGCCGTAGGCTCGGGCCAGGAGTGATCGAACGGAGGCGCGAGGATGACGGTGCCGCAAGGGCGCAGAAGCAGTACGTTCACGCGGCTGCTGCGGCATGGCTTCACCGATCCGTCCACCGCCGAGCGGCTGCTCGGGGCTCCCGAGCTGTCATCGGTGCGGACCGACCCGGTGCTGCTCGACGCCCTGGGGGCCGCCGCCGACCCGGACCTGGCCCTCCTCGGCCTCGTACGACTGGTCGAGGGACAGCCCGACGACACCAGCCGCCGGGAGCTGCTCGACACCCTGGTCAGCGCCAAGCCGCTGCGTGACCGGCTGCTCGGGGTGCTCGGCGCGTCCGAGGCCCTCGCCGACCACCTGGCCAGGCACCCCCGCGACTGGCGGGTCCTGGTCACCTACGAGCTCGCCGACCTGCACCCCGGCGTCGAGGAGTTCGAGCGCGGCCTCGCCGACGCCACCGACCCGGTCTCGCTGCGCGTCTCCTACCGCCGCTGCCTGCTTGCCATAGCGGCCCGTGACGTCTGCGGCACGACGGACCTGCCCGAGGCCGCCGCCGAGCTCGCCGACCTGGCGACGGCGACCCTGCGCGCCGCGCTCGCCATGGCCCAGCAGGCGGCCCCCGCGGACGCCGCGCAGTGCAGGCTCGCGGTCATCGCGATGGGCAAGTGCGGTGGCCACGAGCTGAATTACGTGTCGGACGTCGACGTCATCTTCGTCGGCGAGGCCGTCGACAGCACAGAAGGCGCCGACGAGGGCAAGGCGATCCAGGCCGCGACGCGGCTCGCCTCGCACATGATGCGGATCTGCTCGGAGACCACGGTCGAGGGCACCATCTGGCCGGTCGACGCCAACCTCCGTCCGGAGGGCCGCAACGGGCCCCTGGTGCGCACCCTCAGCAGCCACCTGGCCTACTACCAGCGCTGGGCCAAGACCTGGGAGTTCCAGGCGCTGCTCAAGGCCCGACCGGTGGCCGGGGACCTGGCTCTCGGCGAGGAGTACGTCACCACGCTCGCGCCCCTCGTCTGGCACGCGGCCGAGCGCGACAACTTCGTGCCCGACGTGCAGAAGATGCGCCGCCGGGTCGTGGAGAACATCCCGGCCGGCGAGGTCGACCGCGAGGTGAAGCTGGGCCCCGGCGGCCTGCGGGACGTCGAATTCGCCGTACAGCTGCTCCAGCTGGTGCACGGCCGCGGCGACACGTCGATCCGCAGCGGCTCGACCCTGGTGGCCCTGGAGGCGCTCGCCGCCGGCGGCTACGTGGGGCGGGTGGACGCCGTCCAACTCGACGACGCCTACCGCTTCCTGCGCTCCCTGGAGCACCGCATCCAGCTCTTCAAGATGCGGCGCACCCATCTGATCCCCGAGGACGACGCGGACCTGCGGCGCATCGGCCGCTCCCTGGGCATGCGCATGGAGCCGATCACCGAGCTGAGCCGTGCGTGGAAGCGGCACACCTCGGTCGTGCGCCGCCTGCACGAGAAGCTCTTCTACCGTCCCCTCCTGGACGCCGTGGCCCAACTCGCCCCCGTAGAGACCCGCTTGAGCACGGACGCGGCCCGCGCGCGTCTGGTGGCCCTCGGCTACCACGACCCCGCGGCCGCCCTGCGCCACCTGGAGGCGCTCGCCTCGGGCGTCACCCGCAAGGCGGCGATCCAGCGCACCCTGCTGCCCGTGCTCCTGGGCTGGTTCGCGGACTCGGCGGACCCCGACGCGGGCCTCCTGAACTTCCGCAAGGTGTCCGACGCCCTGGGCAAGACCCCGTGGTATCTGAGGCTCCTGCGCGACGAGGGCGCCGCGGCGGAGAACCTGGCCCGCGTCCTGTCCGCCGGACGCCTGGCCCCCGACCTCCTGCTGCGGGCCCCCGAAGCGGTGGCCCTGCTCGGCGACCAGCGCGGCCTCGAACCGCGCGACCGCGCCCATCTGGAGCAGGAGGTGCTTGCCGCGGTGGGCCGCGCGAACGGCGCCGAACAGGCGGTGACGGCGGCGCGGGGCGTCCGCCGCCGCGAGCTGTTCCGCACGACGGCGGCGGACATCATCGGCTCGTACGGCACGGAGGAGAGCCCCGTGGCGGCCGACCCCGGCGCGCTCCTGGACCGGGTGGGTGACGCGGTCTCCGACCTGACGGCGGCCACGATCGCGGGGACGCTGCGCGCGGTGGTCCGCGAAGGCTGGGGCGACACGCTGCCGGTGCGGTTCGCGGTGATCGGCATGGGCCGCTTCGGCGGCCACGAACTGGCCTACGGCTCGGACGCGGACGTCCTCTTCGTCCACGAGCCGCGCGAGGGCGTCGGCGACCACGAGGCGGCGAAGGCGGCCTCCCAGGTGGTGTCGGAGATGCGCAGGCTCCTGCAACTGCCCAGCTCCGACCCGCCGTTGCTGATCGACGCGGATCTGCGCCCGGAGGGCAAGAGCGGCCCGCTGGTACGGACCCTCGCCTCCTACGAGGCCTACTACCGCCGCTGGTCACTGGTCTGGGAGTCGCACGCGCTGCTGCGGGCCGAACCGGTCGCGGGCGACGCCGAGTTGGGCAGCGCGTTCATCGACCTGGTGGATCCGTTGCGCTATCCGGCGGAGGGCCTCGGCGAGGACGCGGTCCGCGAGATCCGCCGCCTGAAGGCCCGCATGGAGGGCGAGCGCATGCCGCGCGGCGCCGACCCCACGCTCCACACCAAGCTGGGCCGCGGCGGGCTCTCGGACGTCGAATGGACCGTCCAGCTCATGCAGTTGACCCACGGCTGGGTCGAACCGGGCCTGCGCACCACCCGCACCAGGGAGGCCCTCGCGGCGGCCTGCGCGGCCGAGCTGATCCCGACGGAGGACGCGGCGATCCTCGACGAGGCGTGGGTCCTTGCCGCGCGGGTGCGCAACGCGGTGATGCTGGTGCGCGGCAGGGCGGGTGACACGTTCCCCTCGGACGGGCGCGAACTGGCGGCGGTGGGCCGGTACTTGGGGTACGACCCCGGGCACGTGGGCGACATGCTGGACGACTACCGGCGGGTCACGCGCAGGGCGCGCGCCGTGATGGAGGAGAGGTTCTACGGGGCGTAGAGGCCCATGGCCCCAGGGGCATGACTCCAGGGCGAAGGCCCCTGACGCGCGGCGCTACAGCATGGTCCGCGCGTGCGCCAGGAACCCCGTGAGCGCCAGCTCGAAGGCACGGTCGGCGTGGCCCGGCGGCGCCGCGTCCAGGGCCCGCGCCAGGGCGGGCGTCGACGTCTCGTCCGGCAGCTCCCACATGGCCTCGGGCGCGGCCAGGTCGAGCGCCGAGCCGAGCACCAGGTTCTCCAGGGCGATGATCACCGGCATGACGTCGGCGAGGGCGAACCCCGCGTCGATCAGCAGCGTCACCGCCTGCTCGTACTGCTGGAGCACCCGTGGGGCACGCACCGGTGAGGTCATGAGGAGCGGGACGACCTTGGGGTGGGCCGCGAAGGCCGCGCGGTAGGAGCGGGCCCAGGCCGACAGGGCGGCGTCCCAGGGGCTTCGCGGGTCGAGGGCCTCGGTGTCGATCGCGTCGCTCACCCGCTCCCGCAGCAGCTCGACGATGCCGTCACGGCCGTCCACGTGGTGGTAGACCGAGCCCGTCTGCGCGCCCAGGCGCTTGGCGATCTGCGGGACGCTGAAGTCGCCCTTCTCGTCGATGAGGGCGAGCGCGGTCGTCGTGATGCGGTCCCTGTCGAGCAGGGGGGTGCGCGGCCGTCCCATGTTTTCGATCTCCCCGTGAAGCCTTCCCGGATGCCTGCCGATGAGGCTACATTGCGGAAACCGAAAGCCTTTAGGTTGCGGGTTCGCGGCAGTCACTCCTCCTGCCGCGTGCCCTGGCCTGCCCTGCCCCCGCCTGCCGCAGAAGGGCTTCCTGCGCATGTCCACCACCGCCCCAAGACCAGCCGCCGAGGCCGAACCCACCCTCAGGACCGGCTCCCTCGGCACCGCCGACATCGCCTTCTTCGTCGTCTCGGCCGCCGCCCCGCTCACCGTCATGGCGGGCGTCGCCCCCATCGCCATCTCGCTGGGCGGCATCGGGGCGCCCGTCGGCTATCTGCTCGCCGGGATCACGCTCGCCGTCTTCGCCGTCGGCTTCACCGCGATGAGCCGCCACGTCCGCAGCGGCGGCGCCTTCTACGCGTACATCACGCGCGGCCTCGGCCGCCCCGCCGGCATCGCCGCGGCCCTGCTCGCCATGCTCGGCTACAACGGCATGGAGATCGGCGTCTACGGACTCCTGGGCACCGCCACGCAGGACACCGCCCACGCCCTGTTCGGCGCGGACATCCCCTGGCTTCCGGTGTCCCTCGCCGGGCTGCTCCTGATCTGGTACGCCGGATACCGCTCGATCGACTTCGGCGCGAAGCTGCTCGGCGTGCTGCTCGTCGCCGAGACCGGGATCCTGGTGCTGCTCGCCGGCGGCGTCCTCATCAAGGGCGGTACGGGGGAGGGGCTGAGCCTGGACGGCTTCGCCCCGGGCCACATCTTCGTCCCCGGCACGGCGGCCGTACTCGCCTTCGCCTTCGCCGCGTTCACCGGTTTCGAGTCGACCGTCATCTACCGCCGTGAGGCGCGCGATCCCGACCGGACGGTGCCGCGCGCGACGTACATCGCGGTGGCGTTCCTCGGGCTCTTCTACGCCTTCGTGGTCTGGACGGTGATCCAGGCCTTCGGTGACGAGGCGGTGGTGGAGGCGGCCGGGTCGGACCCGGCCGGGCTCTTCTTCTCGGCCATCACGACGTATGTGGGCGGCTGGGCCGCCGACTTGATGCACGTACTGATCGTGACGAGCGTGCTGGCCTCGCTCCTCGCCTTCCACAACGCGATCAACCGGTACGGGCTCGGGCTCGCGGAGGAGGGGGTGCTGCCGAAGGCTCTCGGCCGGGTGCACGGGCGGCATCGGTCGCCGTATCTGGCGGGGGCGGCGCAGACGGTGCTGGGGGCGGTGGTGGTCGTCGCCTTCGCGGCGGCGGGCGCGGAACCTTACGCGCAGCTTCTGCTGTGGGTCAACACCCCCGGGATGATCGGCCTGTTGGCGCTCCAGCTGATCGCGGCGGTGGCCGTTCCCTTCTACTTCCGGCGAATACGCCACGGGGAGGGTGTGCTGAGGACGGTGGTCGCGCCGGTGGTGGCCACGGTTCTGCTGAGCGTGGCGCTGGTGCTGGTGGCCACGCACATCGACGTCTTCACCGGGGCGAGCCCCTTCGTGAACACCATCCTGGTGGGCGTGGCTCCGGCCGTCTTCGTCCTGGGCCTGGTCCTCGCGCGACGACTGCGCCGCCGCCGTCCAGAGGTGTACGAGGGCTTCGCCTCCGAGCCGAACTGAACCTTCCCCGACCCCGCCCCTTCCCGGCTGTATCAATGTGCGGCTCCGCCGCGTGGCGTGCCTGCGCCCCGGGCCTGCCCGGGGCTCCGCCCCAGACCCCGGACAAGATGTCCTCAAACGCCGGACGGGCTGGAAATCACCCACCAACCGCCACCCTGAACGGAGTTCCCCCGTGCCCCCCGCCGACCTCATCCTCACCGCAGCCCACATCCGCACCCTCGACCCCACCAACCCCCACGCCACCGCCCTCGCCGTCCGCGACGGACACATCGCGGCGGTGGGTGCCCCCGAGGACGTCCGCGACTGGCGCGGACCCCGCACCGAACGGATCGACCTCGGCGGAGCCACCCTCACCCCGGGCCTCGTCGACTCCCACAGCCACCCCGTCTGGGGCCTGGAGATGGCCACCGGGGTCGATCTCTCGGCCGTGGCCGACCTGGAGGCGCTGCGTGCCGCCCTGCGCGCGGCAGCCCGCGTCGACGGATGGGTCATCGCCTGGGGGCTCGACCACAACGCCTTCGGCGGGCGGCCGGTCCACCGGAGCCTCATCGAGGACGTGCTCGACGGCGCCCCCACCTTCATCCGCCTCTACGACGGCCACTCCGCCCTCGTCAGCGCCGCGGCCCTGCGCGCGGCGGGCGTCGAAGGGCCCCGGGAGTTCGCCCAGCGCGCCACCGTCGTCTGTGACGCGGAGGGGAGCCCCACCGGCCACCTCGTCGAGCACGCCGCCATGGACCTCATCACCCCCGTCCTGCCCCGCCCCTCCCACGCCGAGCGCCGCACCCGCCTGGTCGAGCTGCTCTCCGCGATGGCGGCCACCGGGCTCACCGGCGCCCATGTCATGGACCTCGGTGGCGACGACGTACCCGGACTGCTCGCCTCGGTGGAGGAGCGGACGCATCTTCCCCTCCGGCTGCGGCTGGCCCCCTGGTGCATGCCCGGCGTCGACAAGGACGGGCTGGACGAGCTCGTCGCGCTGCAGGCCGAGCGCGGCAGGCACTGGCGCGTCGGCGGTGCCAAGTTCTTCATGGACGGCACCGTCGAGGGCGGCACCGCCTGGCTGGAGCACGCGGACTGCCACGGGCAGGGCACCGACGCCTTCTGGCCGGACCCCCGGGCCTACGCCGACGCCGTACGGCACCTGCACGCGGCCGGAGTGCGGACGGCGACCCACGCCATCGGGGACGCCGCCGTGCGGCACGTGCTCGACACCGTCGCCTCGCTCGGCCCCGGCGGCCGTCTCGCGCACCGGATCGAGCACATCGAGACCGTCCCTGACGGCACGGTCCCGCGCTTCGCGGAGCTCGGCGTCATCGCGTCCATGCAGCCCCCGCACACCGCGTACACCCGCGCCGACCACACCGACGAATGGTCCAGGCGGCTGGGGGACGAGCGGGCCGCGCGGGCCTGGCGGACCCGGGATCTGCGGGACGCGGGGGCGGTCGTGGCCCTGGGCTCCGACTGGCCCATCGCGCACTACGACGCCCGTCAGGTCCTCGCGACCGCGCGTGCGCCCCGGGGAGCGGCATCGGCGGCGGCCGGGCTCACCGGTCTTATGGCGCTGGAGGGGTGCACCTCGCACGCCGCGGTGGCCGCCGGTGACACGGACGTCGCGGGGCGCGTCGCACCCGGCTTCCGGGCCGATCTCACGGCCTTCGGCATCGACCCCGTCGAGGCGCCCGCCGACGAGGTGGCGCAGGCGCCCGTCCTGCTGACCGTGTCCGGGGGACGCGTCACGCACCGTCACCCATGACCGGGCGGGGGCAGGGCTTCGCTCAGGCCTTGGGCCGGGACTTCGTCCTGGTCCTGAACCTGGCCGGCAGCAGCGGAGCCCGGTCCTCGCGCACCGCCACCTCACGCGGCAGCCGGTGCGGCATCGTGCCGTACCAGGCCCAGGCCACCGCGAACCCGAACGCCAGGCAGATCATGCCGCCCACCGCGTCGAGCCAGAAGTGGTTGGCGGTGGCCACGATCACGATCAGGGTCGCCGTGGGGTAGAGCAGGCCCAGGATCCTGGCCCACGGCGCCGAGGCCAGGGCGAAGATCGTCAGGCCGCACCAGAGGGACCAGCCGATGTGCATCGAGGGCATCGCCGCGTACTGGTTCGACATGTGCTTGAGGTCGCCGGAGGCCATGGAGCCCCAGGTCTGGTGGACCAGGACCGTGTCGATGAAGTCGTGGCCGTTCATCAGGCGCGGGGGAGCCAGGGGGTACAGGTAGTAGCCGAGAAGGGCCACCAGTGTCGTGGCGAAGAGTGCCGTGCGCGTCGCCGCGTAGCGTCCGGGGTGGGTGCGGAAGAGCCAGACCAGGACACCGAGCGTCACCACGAAGTGCAGCGTCGCGTAGTAGTAGTTCATGCCGACGATGAGCCATGTCACCGAGTTCACCGCGTGGTTGACGCTCTGCTCCACGGCGATCCCGAGGTGCTGCTCCACCCGCCAGATCCAGTCGGCGTTGGTCAGCGCCTGCGACTTCTGTTCCGGCACCGCGTTGCGGATCAGGGAGTACGTCCAGTAACTCACCGCGATCAGCAGGATCTCGAACCAGAGCCGAGGGCGCCGGGGTGTGCGAAGACGGCGCAGGAATGTCCTCCCATTGCGGTCATCCTGCTCGCCCGCGATGGGTGATGTGGTGGGCCGCTGCTGGCCTTCCAGTGTCGTCACAGTCATCTCACCCATAGGCACAGAGTCTGCCAGATACCGACCCTCCGCCCGATCATCCCAAGGTCTGGTTCAGGTCGCATTCTCTACGCCCTACGGACGAGCGCGTCCCCCAGGGGCAGAAGCGGTTGAACCCCGAACGACCAGCTCCGGCATGAAGACGAATTCGCTGTGCGGGGCGGGCGTGCCGCCGATCTCCTCGAGGAGCGTACGGACCGCCGCCTGCCCCATCGACGGTACGGGCTTACGCACCGTGGTCAGGGGCGGATCGGTGAACGCGATCAGCGGGGAGTCGTCGAATCCCACCACCGATATGTCGTCCGGCACCTCGAATCCACGCTCCCGCGCCGTCCGGATCGCCCCCAGGGCCATCATGTCGCTCGCACACACCACGGCCGTGCAGCCGCGGTCCAGGAGTGCGGACGCGGCGGCCTGGCCGCCCTCCAGCGTGTACAGCGAATGCTGGACCAGGTCCGCCTCGATCTCCTCGGGCGGCAGTGCGAGCAGGTCCTGCACCGTGCGTACGAAACCCTCGATCTTCCGCTGTACGGGCACGAACCGCTTGGGTCCCAGGGCGAGTCCGATGCGCGTATGGCCCAGGGAGACGAGATGGGTGACCGCGAGGCGCATCGCCGCCCGGTCGTCCGGCGAGATGAAGGGCGCCCGCACCTTGGGGGAGAAGCCGTCGACCAGCACGAACGGCACGCCTTGCGCGCGCAGCTGTTCGTAGCGCTGCGTGTCGGCGGAGGTGTCCGCGTGCAGGCCGGAGACGAAGATGATCCCGGAGACACCCCGGTCCACGAGCATCTCCGTCAGCTCGTCCTCCGTGGAGCCGCCCGGCGTCTGCGTGGCGAGGACCGGCGTGTATCCCTGCCGGGTCAGGGCCTGCCCGATGACCTGGGCGAGCGCGGGGAATATCGGGTTCTCCAACTCCGGCGTGATCAGCCCGACCAGGCCCGCGCTGCGCCGGCGAAGGCGCACCGGGCGTTCGTAGCCGAGCACGTCGAGTGCGGCAAGCACGGACTGACGGGTGGCACCGGCGACGCCGGGCTTGCCGTTGAGCACCCGGCTGACCGTCGCCTCGCTGACCCCCGCCTGCGCTGCGATGTCGGCCAGTCGCGCGGTCACAGGATTGGACTGTACCGGTCACATCTCAGGCTGCCCACCAGACCGTTGAATCCGCCGGGAGGATCGTCGCGTCGGCGCCGGGCGTCAGGTCCGCGCTCGCCAGGAGCACCGTGCCGGGGGTGGGGATCGTGACGGGGGCCGCGCCGACGTTCACCGTGCAGACGAGCGAGCCACCGGGGCTCGTACGGCGAAAGGCCAGCACGCTCTGCGGCGCGTCGAGCCACTCCACCTCGCGGCCCGCGCCCAGGGCCGGGTGCTCGCGGCGCACGGCGAGCGCGCGGCGGTAGAACTCCAGGGTGGAGGCGGGGTCCTTCTCCTGGGCCTCGACCGTGAGGTCCTTCCACTCCTCGGGCTGCGGCAGCCAGCTCGGGCCGCCGTCGGCCGGTCCGAAGCCGAACGGCGCCCGCGGGCCCGACCACGGCAGCGGCACCCGGCAGCCGTCCCGCCTCCCGTCCTGCCCCGTGCTGCGGAAGAACGCCGGGTCCTGGCGCACCTCGTCCGGCAGCTCGGTCACCTCGGGCAGGCCGAGCTCCTCACCCTGGTAGAGGTACGCGGAGCCGGGCAGCGCCAGCATCAGCAGCGTGGCGGCCTTCGCCCGGCGCAGGCCGCGCGCGGCGTCGCCGTCGGCGAAGCGGGTGCGGTGGCGCACGACGTCGTGGTTGGAGAGCACCCAGGTGGCGGGCGCCTCCACGGCGTTCATCGCGTCGAGGGAGCGGTCGATGACGCCGCGCAGCGCCGCCGCGTCCCAACCGGTCGTCAGATACTCGAAGTTGAAGGCCTGGTGCAGCTCGTCGTGGCGCAGATAGCGGGCGCTGCGCTCCACCGTCGGCGTCCACGCCTCGGCGACGGCGATGCGCTCGCCCCCGTACTCCTCGAGGACCCGCCGCCAGTCGCGGTAGATCTCGTGCACGCCGTCCTGGTCGAAGTAGGGGACGGCCTGCTTGCCGAGCAGCCTCACCTGCTCCTCGTGGCCGATGTCGGGCAGGCCCGCCGCCTTGACCAGGCCGTGGGCCACGTCGATGCGGAAGCCGTCGATGCCCATGTCGAGCCAGAAGCGCAGGATGGAGCGGAACTCGTCGTGCACCGCCGGGTGGTCCCAGTTGAAGTCCGGCTGCTCCGGCGCGAAGAGGTGGAGGTACCACTCGCCGTCGGGCACCCGCGTCCAGGCCGGACCGCCGAAGACCGACTCCCAGTCGTTGGGCGGCAGTTGACCGTCCGCGCCCTTCCCGGCCCTGAAGTGGAACCGTTCGCGCGGCGCCGACCCCTTGCCCTCGTGCAGCGCCCGCTCGAACCACTCGTGCCGGTCCGAGCAGTGGTTGGGCACGACGTCCACGATCACGCGCAGTCCCAGCGCGTGCGCTTCCCGTACGAGAGCGTCGGCGTCCGGCAGCGTGCCGAACATGGGGTCCACCGCGCGGTAGTCGGCCACGTCGTACCCGGCGTCGGCCTGCGGGGACGCGTAGAAGGGGGAGAGCCAGACGGCGTCCACGCCGAGCCGCTTCAGGTGGGGGAGGCGGGCCGTGGCGCCGGGCAGGTCGCCCATGCCGTCGCCGTCACCGTCCGCGAAGCTGCGCGGATAGATCTGGTAGATGACGGCGTCGCGCCACCACTCGCGGCGCCGGTCGCGGCGCGCGGAGTCGTCGGACGAGGCGTCGGCGGGAAGGGCGGCGGTGACGTACTGGGTCATGTGTCCCTCAGTAGTACATGGATGTGCGGGCACTTCGGTGAACGTCCCGCGGAAGGCGAAGGTCACGAGGATGTCGGCGGCATACGGCGATCTGCTGAGGATTCGTGCGACCGGGCCCGCCCCCGGCCTCCGTACGCCGGACGAGTGCGGGCGGACGCCGTGCCGGTCGCTCCCGGGACGTGCCGGGACGGCGGGGGACCGCGCCCCGCGGCCCGAAGATCCCGTCGCCGTGTTCGTCGCCGCCCCCGGAGGCCCGGGAACGCAGCAGGTCACGCGGGCGCCGGGCGTCGCGTCCGCCCTGTGGGCCGAAGCCGGAGATTCTACTGTCAAGCAGGTCACGCACGCGGCGAGTTACGCCAGCTCTACCGTTCCGGGTCGAGCTGTCGCCGTCTGGTCCCAGGGCGCGCGGCGGGACGCTAACTTGATGGGGCAGGCACCAGTCGGCCTGCCCCGTCCCGCGGTGAAGGGCTGTCCCGCGTGAGCGTCAAGGGCAAGGCAGTGAGTCCGGTCAGCACGGTCCTGGTGGTCGACGACGTGCCCGCCAGCCGGTACGCGCTCAGCGCTGTCCTGCGCAGGGACGGACACCGCGTCCTGCTCGCCGCGAGCGGCAGCGAGGCCCTGATCGAACTCGACGTGCGGATGCGGGCGGGGGACCTGCCGGACGTGGCCCTGGTCGACGTCGGCCTGCCCGACATGAGCGGCTACGAACTCTGCCGCCGCATGAAGCAGTTGCCCCCCATCGCCGCACTGCCCGTCGTCCACTTCTCGGCGGCGGCCCGCCCGCCCGCCGACCGGTGCAGGGGGCTGGACGCGGGAGGCGAGTCCTATCTGACGGTGCCCGCCGAACCCGAGGAGATCCAGGCGGTCGTACGGGCCGCCGCGCGCGGGGGCCGCTGCCGCAGCGACGCCCAGCTGCGGGTCGGGCGGCTCGCCCTGCTCGCCGAGACGATCCTGGCCGTGCAGTCGTCGCGCTGCCTCAACGAGCTCGCGGAAGCGGCGGCCGTGGGGACCTCGCGGCTGACCGACGGCCCCGCTGCGGTGTTCGTGCTCGGCGAGGGCGGCGAGATCCACCGGGGCCTCTCCCGGCGCAGAGCCGCCGCCTCACCGCCGGACACCGAAGCGCACGAGTCGGTGGCCCGGCTGATGCGGCGCGTCATGTCGGGGCGTTCGGGCGTGCGGCACACGGTCGTGCCGACTCCGCTCTGGCCCGCGGGATTCTTCCGCCCGAGAGCCGCCGGGCACTGGGGCAACGGCACGCCGGAGGACGCCGGTCTCGTCCTGGCCCGCCTGCGCGAAGGGCGGACGCTGGTGTGCCTCGCGACGCCCGCGTACCAGGAAGAGATGGCCGGCGAGACGGGGCACCTCGTCGAGCGCCTCGCCCACGCCACCGCGCTGGCCGCGGAGCCGCTGCTGATGTACGAGGAGGAGCGCCATGTCGCGCTGACCCTGCAACGCAGCTTCCTGCCCGCGCAGTTGCCGGAGCTGCCCGGCACGGACGTCGTCGTGCGCTACGAACCCGCCTCGCGCCAGGCGGAGATCGGCGGGGACTTCTACGCGGCGCTGCCCACCCCCGCCGGCGTCCTGACCGGCATCGGCGACGTCGTCGGGCACTCGCTCGAAGCGGCCACCGTGATGGTCGAGATCCGGCACGCGCTGCGCGCGTACTGCGTCGAGGACCCCGACCCCGGAGTGCTCGCGCTGCGCCTGGACCGGATGCTTCAGCACTACCACCCGGGCGTGACGGCCACGATGTGCCTGAGCCTGATCGACCCGGCCACCGGACGCACACGGATCGCCAACGCGGGCCACATCCCGCCGCTCGTGGTGCGGGACGAGGGCACGGCCGCCTACGTCGACGCGAGGGGGCCGCTGCTGGGCCTGGGCCTGGACCGACCGGCGCCGAGCGAGGTGGTCCTCGCGCGAAGCGAGCGCCTGCTGATGGTCACGGACGGTCTCATCGAGACGCGCGGCACGGATCTCGCGGTGTCGATGGAGCAGTTGCGTGTCGCGGCGGCGGGCGCGCCCCGGGGCGTCGCCGACCTGTGCGACACGCTCCTCGTGTGCTTCGGGCACGAGCGGGAGGACGACATCGCGCTGCTCGCGCTGCGCAGGACGGTCTGAAAGAAACCGCCGCAGGGACCTGTACCCACGGCCCTACCCGTCAGTACATTGACGCCATGTCTAATACGGCCATGTCCCATCCGCAGAGCCGGGAGCCGAGGCCCGTCGCGTCCGAGCACATACCGCTCAAGGCACGCAAGGTCTCCTTCTCCTGGGAGGACACCCCGCTGCACTGGGTGCCGGACGACCCCTTCGCCACGCACACGATCAACGTGCTGCACCTGCTGCTCCCGGCCGGCGAACGCTGGTTCGTCCACGTGTACAAGCAGGTCCTGCCGTACATCCGTGACGACCGGCTCCGCGAGGACGTGATCGGCTTCATCGGCCAGGAGGCCATGCACGCCCAGGCCCACGACGAGGTCCTGCCGCACCTCAAGGAGCAGGGCCTGGACCCCACGCCCTACACCGCCCAGGTCGACTGGCTCTTCGAGAAGATGCTCGGCGACCGGACGCTGCCGCCCGGCAAGGCCCGCAAGTGGTGGCTGATGGAGCGCGTGGCGATGATCGCGGCCATCGAGCACTACACCGCCTTCCTCGGCAACTGGGTCCTGAACGCGGACGAGCTCGACCGCAGGGGCGCCGACCCGACCATGCTGGACCTGCTGCGCTGGCACGGCGCGGAGGAGGTCGAGCACCGCTCCGTCGCCTTCGACCTCTTCATGCACGTCGACGGCAGCTACCGCCGCCGCGCACGCACCTGGGCCACCGCCTTCTCCGCCCTGGTCTTCCTCTGGCAGCGCGGCACGCGCTTCTTCATGGAGAACGACCCGACGCTCATCGGCGCCAAGGCGTCGTTCAAGGACTTCTACCAGGGCGGGAAGAAGGGCACGCTGCCCACGACACCGGACATGATCCGCTCCATCCCCCGCTATCTGAGCCGCGCCTACCACCCCTCCCAGGAGGGCAGCACCGCACAGGCCGTCGCCTACCTCGCCTCGTCCCCGGCGGCCACCGCCGCCGAAACCGCGACGGAGTCGCTGCCCGCGCCGAAGGGAGCGCGCTGACATGCCCCGCATGCGCACCGTCCTGCTCGTCACGGGCGCCGCCCTGCTCGCCAAGCGGGCCATGCGGCGCCGCATCGACGCGTCCCCGCTGTGGCCGCTGCCCGCCCTGGAGGAACCGGTTTCGGGCCGCCCGCGCTCCCGCGCCCTCCGGCTGGTCGTCACCCGGCACGAGAGGGTCGCCGAAGGTGTCGTACAACTGCGCCTGGAGGGCGACCACTTGCCCGCCTGGGAGCCGGGCGCCCACCTCGACCTGGTCCTGCCCTCGGGCCTCGTCCGCCAGTACTCGCTGTGCGGCGACCCCGAGGACACCTCCTCGTACACCGTCGCGACCCGCTTGATCGGCGAGGAGCAGGGTGGCCGCGGCGGTTCGCGCGAGGTGCACGAGCAGCTTCAGGAGGGCGCGGAGGTCGAGGTGCGCGGCCCGCGCAACCGCTTCCCGCTCGCCGACGCCGATGCGTACGTCTTCGTGGCGGGCGGCATCGGCATCACGCCGATCCTGCCCATGCTGCGGGCGGTCGAGGCCGGGGGCCATGAGTGGCGGCTGCTGTACGGGGGACGCTCCCGCGCCTCGATGCCCTTCCTGGAGGAGGTGGAGAAACTGGCGGGCACGACGGCGGGCCGGCTCACGGTCGTCGCGGAAGACGAGGGAGGCCGCCCCGACCTCGCCGCCTTCCTCGCGGACCTGACGCCCGCCGCCGCGGTCCACGTCTGCGGCCCCGAGGGCCTGATGGAGGCGGTGGCGGCGACGCTGCCCGACGGCTTCGAGCCGCACCTGGAGCGCTTCACGCCGCACACCTCCACGGAAGGCAACGCCCCTTTCGCCGTGGAGCTGCGCCGCAGCGGGCGGACCCTCTCCGTGGCCGCGGACAGCACGGTCCTCGCCGCGGTGCGCGCGGAGCTGCCCAACACCGCGTACTCCTGCGAACAGGGATTCTGCGGGACCTGTCAACAGCGCGTCCTGGAAGGGGAGATCGACCACCGGGACGAACTGCTCACGGACGCCGAGCGCGCCGACTCGATGCTGATCTGCGTGTCGAGGGCGAGCGGCGACCGAATCGTGCTCGATATGTGAGCCGTGCGACCGCAGATGTGAACGGTTGGAGCGGACCGCACCCTTGGACGGCCGGATCTGCTCGGTAAGGTGTTCGCATGACTACCGGGGTGCGCCGCAGAATGGGTGTCGAGGAGCGGCGGCAGCAGTTGATCGGGGTCGCGCTCGACCTGTTCAGCCACCGCTCGCCCGACGACGTGTCCATCGACGAGATAGCAGCGGCCGCGGGTATCTCGCGACCGCTGGTCTACCACTACTTCCCGGGCAAACTCAGCCTGTACGAAGCGGCGTTGCAGCGGGCGGCCGACGATCTGGCCGAGCGCTTCGTGGAACCGCGGGAAGGCCCGCTCGGCGCCCGGCTGCTGCGCGTGATGGGCCGCTACCTGGACTTCGTGGACGGCCACGGCCCCGGCTTCTCCGCGCTGATGCGCGGCGGCCCCGCGGTCGGCTCGTCCACCACCAACGCGCTGATCGACTCGGTGCGGCAGGCGGCGTACATCCAGATCCTCGCGCACCTGGGCGTCACGGACCCGCCCGCCAGGCTCGAACTCGTGATCCGCTCCTGGATCTCGCTCGCCGAGTCCACGGCGCTCATCTGGCTGGACGGACGCCGTATTCCGCGCGCCGAGCTCGAGGTGCAACTGGTGCACGACTTCGCGGCCCTCGCCGCGGTGAGCGCCGCCTACGACGAGGAGATGGCCGCGATCCTGCGCCGCATCCTCGCCGAGGAGCCGCCGGAGGGCCCGTTCGCCGAGCTGATCACCCGCCTGATCGGCCTCGTCCCCCAGGAGTAGAGCAGTTGACCCACCACCGGCTGGCCGGCGAAGAGGACATCCCCACCCTCGTCGCCCTCTACGACGGCGCCGCGCACTGGATGCGGAGCCGGGGGATCGACCAGTGGAAGCCGGGCGACAAGGGCGCGGAGCACTTCCGCGGGCGGATCGCGTCGGACGAGGACGAGGTCTGGCTCGCCTACGACGGCGAGATGGTCACCGGGGCGTACGAGGTGTGGTGGGCGGACGAGCCCGCCTGGGGCGAACAACCACCCGTCGCGGGGTATGTGCACCGCCTGATGAACCGGCGCGGTGCCCCGGCGGGCACGGGCCGCGCGATGCTGGAGCGCGCGGAACGGCGGATAGCCGAGGCGGGCCGGGAGCGCTGCCGCCTGGACTGCGTGTCGTCCAACCCGCGCCTGCGGGAGTACTACGAGGCGTCGGGTTACACGGTGGTGGGGGAGCTGCTGGGGAAGGTGGCGGCGGACGGGAGTACGTACGGCGTGCTGCTCCTGGAGAAGGAGCTGCGGGACCTGCTCCCGTCCGGGGGCTGACGCCTCAGCGCAGCGTCTTCACCTTCGTGCCGTTCGCGAGCCGCCCCACGAGCCCGGCGCGCGCGCCTCGCTCCAGGGGCGCGGCCAGGGTGTTGCCGGGGGTCGGGGACCCACCGGCGGCCCTGACCGAGACGACGTCCCTGCTGCCGCCTCCGAGCAGGTACCAATTGCCGCCCCGGGACTTCCACCGCACTCCGGCGAGGACCGAGGGCTCCCGCGCCCCGCAGGCCGCGGAGTCCTCCGCCTTCGCCGCGACGGCCGCCGCGCCCCCGGCCTGGAACTGGGCGAGGGCCCGGCCCCCGTCGCCCCGCCAGGTGTCGGCCCGGGTGCAGAGCCAGGCCGCCGCGCCGTTCGCCTCGGGCAGCGCCTGGCGCGCGTACTGCCAGGAGTTCACCGACCGCACGCCGTTCGAGCGCGCCGCGGCGAGCGAGCAGGCGGTGGAGGACCAGTTCGCGGCCGACGCCTCGTGCGGGGCCTGCGGGCGGCCCGCGGTGAGATGGGCGGGGACGAGCTCGCCGAGGTCGGTGGAGAGGCGGTCCGTGCCCGTGTCGTCGCGCAGCTGGAGCGCGTTCCAGGACGTGCACGTGCTGGCCTGCGCCGGACTGGCGAAGGGCCCGGTCACGCCCTCGCCGTCCCGCTTGAGCGCGTCGGCGCTCCCGTCCGGCTTCAGCAGGTCGCGTACGGCGACGGCGCCCACCCAAGGCGCGGTCAGATAGCGCACGTTGCCGTCGACCCGGCTCACCACCAGGGCTCCCGCCTCGGCGCTGGTCGCGCCGTCCACGCGCGCGAAGTCGAGCGCGGCTCCGCTGGTGCCGTCCTTGGGCTCGGCGTACCGCACGATGCGCAGTCCGTCGTACAGCAGCACGACCCTCGCGGCGTCCACCTCGCCCGCGAAGAGCAGTTGCGCGGGGCCGGGGGGCGCACCGGCCGCCGTGCCGGGGGTCGCGGAGACCTGCACCGACTCGCCGGGCCTCGCCCAGACGGCCAGGGCCCGCCGCAGCAGGGCCTCGTCGCCGGTGAGCGCGCCTCTGGCGGGCCATACGGAGAAGTCGGCCCGCGCGGAACGCTTCCACGTGCCGCCGGCGACCTTCGTCAGCTGCCCCGGGTCGAGCGCGGCCTGCCCCGCCGGGTTCTTCGCGTACGGGGGCGCGGCGGCCCCGTCGGGTCCCCATCCGTCGCCGGGAAGCCCGAGGAGCGCCCCGCAGACCAGGGCGGCCGCGAGTGCGACGCCCGCGGCCTTCATGTGCTGCCTGCGGCGCATCAGGTCGGTGGGCCGCGCCTGGAGGGAGCAGGGGTCGAACTCGGGGGACTTGAGCAGGTCGTACACCGCGTCCACGCCGTCGGCCTCGGCCAGCGCGGCAGCGGGCTCGTCGACTCCGGCGGCGGCGAGCACCTTGCGTACGTCGGCGTCGGGGAGCCGTTCGAGTCCGCGCAGCACATAGGCGGCGCGAGCGGCGCCCGAGAGGGCCGAGAGCCGCTGATCGAGGGCGAGTTCATCGGCGCCTCCCGATCGCGGGAAGAGCCGAAGCCCCCATACCTGCGGCAGCAGCGGGGGCAGTTGCGCGCGCTTGGGCCAGGCCTTCCGCTTGAGCGGAAGCCCCGCGTCGAGCGCCGTACGGACGACCCGTGAACGCACGTAGGCGTACCCGGGGTCGCCATTGCGTCCGTCCCCCGAACGCTGTACCGGAATGCCCTCCGCGTCGCCCGGCCTGCGGTTGCGGGGGAGCGCGCGCTGGGTCAACGCGTGGGCGGTCAGGACGCGGCGGTTGCGCCCGAGGCTGGGCGGCAGGACCAGGTAGGCGAGCCGCACCAGGCGCGGGTAGTGCTCGACGAGGGCGGCCTCGGCCTGCTCGACATCGACGACGCCGGAGAGATCCTGGGACGCGGCGGGGGACTTCACATTCGACGACACGTTCAGCAAAACGAGCGAATCGTCAGTTGGTCACCTCTCTGTGAGCTCTCGCGCATAGTTGCCCATGGACCGCTGGTAGCGGGGGAGATGGGGCGCAAGGGCGCCCAGGACGAGGGCGAGGCCTTCGCGTTCACGGCCGAGGCCGGCCAGGCACAGGGCGAGCGTCGCGCGCACGGCGTCGTCCAACTCGTCGCTCGGCGCGTCGAGTTCAGGGGTCAGCAGGGCGACGCCCTCCTCCGGCCGCCCGATGTTCCGCAGGGAGCTGGAGAGCTGGATCAGGGTGCGCCGCCGCCGATATCCGTCGAGTCCTCGCTCCAGCGCCTCCCGGTACAGGGGCACGGCGCGGTCCGAGTGCCCCGTGGAGTCGAACGCGCAGGCCCGCTCGAAGGGGGCGACGGCGCTCCCTTCGGGGAGCTCCTCGACCAACGCGTCGATGATCTTGCGGAATTCCTCGCCCCGGTCGTCGTACTCCTCGACCGTGGCCCAGGCCTCGGCCACCCGCTTCTCCCACGCGATATCCATGGCCACACTTTCGCACGACGTGACCTCAGCCAACCTCCCACTCGCTGAACTCCACCGTCCCCCGCCCTCCGGCGCCCCCGTTGGTCGCGCTCATGAACAGCCCGACATCCTGAGCCGCCGCGATCCCCGGCACCTCCACGCTCGCCACCACCCGCCAACTGCCGCCGCCGTCCGTCGAGCAGGACCCCGTCACGACGTTCCCCGCCCGTCCGAGCCGCAGCAGTACCGGCGCCTTGATCCCCGTGATGCGCTTGTACGTGTCCAGGGTTCCGTCGCCGTTCGTGTCGTACGACAGGACCACGCCGTTCGCCGGAGTGACCGCCAGGTCGACGAAGCCCGGGGAGCCCGCCGCCCCCATGGCGTTGCGCGCGATGATGCCCGCGCGTGCCCAAGGGCCCGTCACCGCCTGGGAGTCGACCCGCACCGTCACCGTGACCCCGTCCCGCAGCGCCCCCTCCCGGTACAGCGTGCCGAACTCCGTCGTGCCCTTCCACAGGTCGGCGCCCGCCCCGTCGATCGCGTAACGGCCGTCCAGTTCGCCGAACACCGCGGCGTTGTTCGTGTACTTCCGCCAGCCCGGACCCACCGGACCCGCCTCGAACAGCACCCCCTCGTGGACGGCCCGCACCCGCCGCTCGCCCGCAGGGCCGTACCGCACGTCGATCTCGTACGGAAGCGGCCGCAGGGGATGGTCGAGGGGCGTGCCCGGCGCCTTCGCCCGCCAGGCCACCTTGCCCGTGCCCGCCGGGGCGACCCGCGGCAGCGACACCGGACCCGATGGCTCCGCGTCGATGCCGCTCAGCCGGAAGTCGACGCGGCCGGTGGCCCGCAGCCCGTTGACGTTGCGGAAGACGGCCTCGACCCGCGCGTGCCCGCCGGGCGGCAGCGTCGGCGGGTCGGCGACGACTTCCAGTGACCCCTGGTAGGGCGCACGCGCCAGCACGTCCCGTACGCGTGACGCGGTGCGGTACGAGTCACCGATTCCCCGCAGCGGATAGTCCTTGCGCTCCCGGGTCCACGGCTCCTCCACCGCGAACCAGTCCACCTCGCGCGGCTCACGCCCCGCGTCGAGCGCGTCCGTCAGTTCGTCGAGCCACTTCTGCCACCGGGGCACGTAGAAGTCGGCCATCAGGCCGGACCACTCACGGTTGCCGTACTCGTGCAGCTTTCCGCCCTCGGACGTCGCCCGGTCGCCCCACACCGTGATCAGCACCTTCGCGGTCCGCTCGAACTCCGCCCGCTCGGCCTCGCTCGTTCCCATCCGCCGCGCCGACTCGACCCAAGGGCCCAGGAGAAAGGCCGAGTTGGTAGCCGTCAGCTCGTCCGACAGCCGCATCAGCCGCAGCCACAGGCCCGACAGCGCACGGAAGGCGGCCACGTCCTTGCGGCGGTACGCGGCCCGGAGCTGCGGCAGCAACTGCCTGCTCCGGTGGGCCAGCGCCTGGCGGGCCACGTCCACCACGTCGTACCGATAGGCCGCGCTGCCCCGCAGTGCGCCACGGACCCCGAGCAGACCGGTGAGCGCCGCGTCGAAGCGGCCGGGGTCGTAGGCCAGGGCGCGGGGCGCGTACTCGGCGGCGCGGTTCGCCGCCAGGTCGGGGCGGGCCGCGAACAGCGAGTCGTGCGGGTCGCTGCGCTCGACGGCGGTGTGCCGGTAGGCGGTGTCGTGCAGGGCCCGCCACGCCCGCCCGGCGTCGGCGTCCCGGCCGCCGTAGCGGAAGTCCGCGTAGCCGTCGAACCAGGACTTCAGGTCCAACTTCTCCTTCGACCAGGCCAGTTCGGAGAAGAGCTCGAAGGCGGCCGGGTCCCGGTCCGTCGCCTCCGGCATGAACGCCGTCCCCGCGAGCGCGCTGGCGCCCTTGTCCCGCCACGCGAAGAACTTCTCGTTCCAGACGTGGGCCCGCGCGCCGATCGTCGTGCGCCCGCCGAAGTTGGGGATGGTGCCGAACGCGTACGGCGTGCCGCCCCAGTCCTTCTCGCGGTCGGTGACGCTCGTGTACCGGTCGGAGACCCCGTCCACGATCAGCATCCGCCGCCGGTCGATCGCGTCGAGCAGCTCGGGCAGCGGATTGGCCTCCCAGCCCAGGATCACCCAGGTCGCGCCGGGGCGCGCCGTCCGCAGTGCCGCCTCGACGCCACGCGCCGCGTCCGGCACCGGGACGTCCCCCGCGGTGCCGCCCTCGTGCAGCAGGTCCATCTTGAAGTGGTCGGCGGCCCCGAAGAGCTGCTCCTGGTGCCGGTAGAAGGAGGCGGCGACCTTCCCGAAGGACGAGGTCCGGGGGTCGAGCCAGTCGGGCCGCTTGAACCCGTGCCAGGTCCCCTGCGGCACCACCCGCGCGTCCCCGCCGTTGCGGGCCACGAAGCCGTCGGGCACGTGCCCGTAGTAGCCGGGAAGCACCGGCGCCATCCCCAGCGAGCGCAGCCGGTCCACGATTTTGCGCCCCAACTCGGCGCGCTGATCGATGAGTTCCTTTGACAGTGGCCCGCCGTACCCCGACAGGTTCTGCAGCAGCCACCACGCCTGGTGCGACGGCGCGGGCAGCCACGCGCGTGCCTGTGCGTCGCTGTAGCCGAAGTCCTGGAGCACCCGGTGGTAGACGGCCTCCGCGCCCGCGATCACCAGGACCTCGTTGCAGCCGTGCAGGGCCAGTACGTCGATCATGCGCTCCCAGTACGCCCAGTCGGCGTGCGGCGCGGTGTACCCGTCGTTCGTGTCGTTCAGGGCGAACCGGTGCGGGAGCGAGGTGGAGCGCTCCAGCGGGCGCGACGGCGCGGGCAGTCGGCGCGGCAGGTCCAACTGGTCGCCGTTCCAGGCGACATGGGCCCCGCAGACGTACTTCAGGTACCAGTGGACCCCGGTGAGCAGCACGGCGGGCGTCGTGCCCGACACATCGATGCGCCCCGTCGTGCCCGAAACCCGGAAACGGTCCACGCCGCCCTTCGCGGGGACGAGTCTGAGCCGGAACTGTTCCGCGTGATGCGGCAGGAGTCTGTTGAGTGCTGAGCGCGCCGAATCCGTATCGAGGGCGAAGGCGGGGCCCCGGACGGGCCCTTCGGCGGCGTGGGCCGGGACCGCCACCCCGCCGACGGCGGCGCCGAGGCCGATGGCCCCGGCGGTGCCGAGCACGGAACGTCGGGACGGATCGGTCATGTGTACCCCCTGGGTCGAATGGTGCGGCGCACGGTATCCGTGCGACGGCTCGCGCTCAACGGTGCATACGGAGATGGCGAGTTCACCTCGCCCGAAGGGACTGGTGGGACGATGAAGGCAGCGCGCGGGACGCTTGCGGGCGCGAGCAGGGGCATGCGCGGGCGCATGCGGACGGTCATGGGTGCGGGACTGCTGCTGATCCTTGTGGCATGCGGCTCGGACGGCGACGACGCGGTGCCCGACACGGCGAGCGGCAGCCTGGAGCAGCTGGCGGCCAAGGCGCGATGCGAGCCCGACATCCAGACGGACGCGGCCGAACTGCGGCAGGCCACCTGTGACAAAGGTGCCCGCCGCTACGTCCTAGTAACCTTTACAAATGCCCGTGGCCAGGCCGAATGGTTCGACGAGGCCACCGATTACGGCGGTACGTACCTCGTCGGCAAGAAGTGGATCGCGGTCGGCGAGGAGAAAGTGGTCATGCGGCTGCGCGGCCGGCTCGGTGGGACGGTGGAGAAGTCCTCGCACCACTCGGGGAGTAGCGGTGGTGGGGATAGCGAGGACAAAAGCCCGGGGCATTCGGGCCACTCCGGTCACCACACGAGCTGACCGCGCAGCGGTACGGGGGTCAGCTTGCGTACGGGATGCTGCGTACTGGGCCGATCGGCTCGGCTCAGTTGCAGCGCTTGTTGTTGTTGATGCACTTGGCCACGCGCTTCATCAGTCCTTCGTCGAAGACGTTGATGAAGTCACCGTGGTCGGTGATCGGTTTGTGCAACTGCTCGGGGAACGAGTCGACGGCGAATCCGGGCCCCGGCGGCACGTCGTACACGATGCGCTGCACCAGCTGCGGAATGGCCTTGAAGCCCTGGGGGCAGGCGCCGCTGTTCTCGTCGGCGAAGGCCACGTGCGTACGGTGGTTGGCGCTGTCGGTGTTCTGGCCGTCCCAGCAGCTCTGGAAGTTGAAGGACCGCACGACCTGGCTGCCGTCGGGGCAGATCGGGTACTTGTCCTTCAGCTGGCGGTCCTCGAAGCCGGTGCAGCTCCAGGACGCGTTGGCGTTCACGTCGCCATTGGTGAGCGCCTTGGCGTCACCGGTGATGATCCGCAGGAAACGCGGCATCGCGACGACCTTGCTCCTCGGATTGCCGACGAATTTCAGCGTGACCGACGAGGGCGTCTGGATCTGGCCGACATTCTGGTCCTTGCCGCCGCCGTCCGCGCCGACGTCGTTCTCGTCCTCTCCGTTCTGCAGCCTCAGGACCGGCCAGTAATAGGTCGACTTGTCCCCTTGGTTCCGGCACGTGGTGTCGCCGTTCGCGAGATCGTCGTCGCTGGAGAAGGCGTCCGTGGCCTGATTGCCGATGTAGTCGTGCATATGGTGGGCGCCATTGCTCACACCGGGTGCGGCGATGACATTGTCCGGATTGAACTTGCCGTTCTCGTTCGTCCCGCATTTCGTGGTGAACGTGCCGCGCGACGCGCCCCGCTGTTTGCCGGGGCGGTTGACGTTGGGCTGGACGGAGTTGATGTCGACGAAGTCGCCGGCCTCGGGCCCGTTGCCGTTCTGCTGGTCCGGCGGCTGCTCGGCTCCGTCGTCCGGCGGCTGCTGCTGGCCGTCCCCGTCGCCCGGGGGCTGTTCGCCGCCGTCCTGCGGAGGCTGCTCGTCGCCGTTGCCGTCCTGCGGGGGCTGCTGCCCGGCCGAGTCGTCGGCCCGCATCGTGCACGGCGCCATGCCGTCCATCCCCTGCGGCGGCTGCCCGCCCGCCTGGTCGATGGAGGAGCCGATGCCCTCGATGGTGGGCCGCCGCTGCTCCGCCAGCGGTTCGAGCACGGCCTTGGCCTGCTCGGTGTCCCGCGCGTCGGCGAACTTCTCGTACGCGGCGGTGATCTGGGTGTCCAGCTCCGCGAGGCGCCGGTCGACGTCCTCGCGGGCGCCGTCCGGCACGTCGGAGAGCTGGGTGCCGACGTCGGGGCAGCTGATGGTCGCGAGCCCCAGATTGCCGCCCTGCGCGCCCGACTGGTTCCTGGCGGACGGCGATCCGGAGCTCTCCCCGGCGTTCGCGTAGACATTCACCGCGACCATTCCGCCGCCGCCCAGGATTAGCGCCGCCGAGGCGGCGATCGCGCGCCCGGCGAGTTTTGATCGTTTGCGTGATGTGCGTCGTGGTGTGCGTCCCATGGGACTACGTACGCAACAGGAGTCGGCCCCGTTCAATCACGCGCGGAATTCTCCCCGTGAACTCTTCGGCGATCTTCTCAGCGCCCTTGATCCAGATAGGCGAGTACGGCGAGTACCCGCCGGTTGTCGTCGTCCGAGACCGAAAGGTCCAGTTTCCCGAAGATGTTGGACGTGTGCTTGGCGATCGCCCGCTCCGTCACGACGAGTTCCCCGGCGATCGCCGCGTTCGACCGCCCCTGCGCCATCAGTTCGAGCACCTCGCGCTCGCGCGGCGTCAGCTTGCCCAGCGGCTGGTCAGCGGAGCGCCGCGACAGGAGCTGCTGGATCACCTGCGGGTCCATCGCGGTGCCGCCCGATGCGACCCTGCGCACGGCGTCGATGAACTGGTCGGCGTCGAAGACCCGGTCCTTGAGGAGATAGCCGACCCCGCCGTTCCCGTCCGCGAGCAGCTCGCGCGCGTACAGCTGCTCCACGTGCTGGGAGAGCACGAGTACGGGAAGACCCGGGCGCGCCCGCCGCGCGGCGAGCGCGCACTGCAGTCCCTCGTCCGTGTGGGACGGCGGAAGCCGGACGTCGACGACGGCGACGTCCGGCTCCAGCTCGGCCAGGGCCTTGGTGAGTTCGGGCCCGGTCTCGACAGCGGCGGCGATCTCGAAGTCGAATGCCTCCAGCATCCGCACCAGACCGTCACGCAGCAGGAAGAGATCTTCGGCTAGGACAACTCGCAAGGGATCTCCATGGTCACCATGGTCGGGCCGCCCGCGGGACTGCTGACGGCCAGTACGCCGTCGAATGTACCGAGTCGGCGTTCGATCCCGCTCAGCCCGGATCCCGCCCCGATGGACGCGCCGCCCTTGCCGTTGTCGGTGACCGCGATGCGCAGCATGCCCTGCGCGTGGTGGATGTCCACCCAGACGCGGTCCGCACCCGCGTGCTTGATGGTGTTCGTCAGGGCCTCGCTCACCGCGAAGTACGCGGCGGCCTCCACCGGCTCGTCCGCACGCCCGGACAGCTCCACGTCCACGTCGCTCTGGAGCGGAAGGCGCAGCGCGAGCGCCTTGACCGCGTCGCCGAGGCCGCGCTCGGCGAGCACCGGCGGGTGGATGCCGCGGACCAGGTCGCGCAGTTCGGTCAGCGCCTCGCCGGAGTTCTGCCGGGCCTTGGCGATCATTTCCTTGGCCTTGGCCGGGTTCTTCTCGATCATCGCCTCGATGGTGCCGAGGTCCATGCCCATCGCGACCAGACGGGCCTGCGCCCCGTCGTGCAGGTCCCGCTCGATGCGGCGCAGTTCGGCCGCGGAGGAGTCCACGGCGTCGTGCCGGGTCTCGGTCAACCGATCGACGCGCCGGGCCAGTTCACGCTCCCGCATGGAAACGGTGGGCGCGAGCAGCGACCGGGTCAGGAGGAAGTGGGCGCGCAGGATGGCGGGGCTGGTGAAGATGCCGACGACGCCGAGCGCGGTGCCGAGCAGGGCGGCCATGTTGGCGTCGCTCTGCGAGGTGACGTGGATGAAGCCGTACCACTCGCCGCCGCCCGCGTCGTAGATCGGCTTCCAGACGCCGAGGGCCAGGACGTACCCGTACAGCGGGTAGAGCAGCAGCGCAGGCGCGAAGATCACCGTCACATAGCCGGCGGTCATGTCGACGAGGAGCCACTGCAGATCCCGCCAGGTCGCCGGGTCTTTCAGCAGCAGCGAGGTGCGCTCCACCTGCCCGGTGACGCCACTGCGCAGGTCAGCGGGGAAGGCGCGGTAGGGGCGCGGGATGTGTACGTCCGACCAGGCGCCGGCCTGGGCGCGGCGCAGGTCCGCCCACTTGCGTACGGCGGTCAGCACCACCGGGGTCGTGAAGACGCCGATCCCCAGCGTGATGAAGGCGATGGACAGGACCGACAGCACGAAGAGGGTGATCGAACCGGCGAGCATGATGACCGACAGGAGAAGCCCCCGGGCTCCCGCGACCACGGATTCACGGACCCTCGTCATTGTCTGATCCCCATCTCTTCCAGAGCTCTTCCTGCGGCATGAACACATTCTCGCCGCTGGAACAGGCGCAGGTCATTGGGTCCGGCACCCGAGCAGGGGGTGTACCTGACGACACCCCTCTACCTCGCCCTGTGCTTCACACAGTGGGGGCTTCGGCGGCTGGGTGGGCGGGGCGCGGATTTCTAGCGTTGTCCCCGTCATCAACCGGCTTATCCAAAGCTTACTTATGGGGGCGAAACGCCATGAGGCCAAACCTCGCGGCACGACTCGGCGTGTGGAGCGCACACCACCGCAAGACGGCCATCCTCGGCTGGCTGCTCTTCGTCGTGCTGGCCACGACCATCGGCGGGGCCTCGGGCATGGTCACCGCGTCCGACGACGAGATGGGGGTCGGCGACTCGGGCCGGGCCGCGGCGATCCTCAAGGACGCGGGCGTCGAAGAGCCCGCGGGTGAGCTCGTCATGGTCAGCTCCAAGAAGGCGGACGGCTGGCGGGACGCGGCCGGCGACCTCGCCAAGGCCCTGAAGGCGACCGGCGAGACCGGCGAGATCCAGGCGCCGCTGCCCTCCGAGGACGGCAAGGACGGGCTGCTGCGCTTCGCGATGAAGGGCAAGTCCGACGAAGCCGCCGACCACGTCCAGCCGGTGCTCGACGCGGTGCGGGAGGCGAAGGACGAGGGCGCGGGCAACGGCATCGACGTCTACCAGTTCGGCGACGCCAGCTCCGAGAAGCACCTGGGCGACCTGCTCTCGGACGACCTCACCAAGGCGGAGTTCACGGCGGTGCCGCTGGCGCTCGGCATCCTCCTGGTCGCCTTCGGCGCCGTCGTCGCGGCGCTGCTCCCGGTCGGACTCGCGCTGACCGCGTGCATCGGGGCCTTCGGCCTGCTCTCGCTGGCCAGTCACCAACTGCACCTGTTCGAGACGACGTACTCGGTGATGTTCCTGATGGGACTCGCCGTCGGCGTCGACTACTGCCTGTTCTACCTGCGGCGCGAGCGGGACGAGCGGGCCGCGGGACATGACGCCGAGACCGCGCTGCGGATCGCCGCGGCCACCAGCGGGCGGGCCGTCCTGGTCTCCGGCCTGACGGTGATGGTCGCGATGGCGGGCATGTTCCTCTCCGGCCTGCTGCTCTTCAAGGGCTTCGCCGTCGCCACGATCCTCGTGGTGTGCGTGGCGATGCTCGGCTCGGTGACGGTGCTTCCCGCGCTGCTCTCCGCGCTCGGCGACCGGATCAACGCGGGACGCATCCCCTTCCTGAACCGCAAGAACAAGAAGGGCGCCCACGCCAGCGGCGGCATCGCGGGCAAGCTCCTTCGCCCGGTGCTCGCCAAGCCGAAGTTCTTCGCGATCGGCTCGGCGGTCCTGCTCCTCGCGCTCGCCGCGCCCGCCCTCGGCATGAAGACCGAACAGCTGGGCCTGGAGAAGCAGTTCGGCTCGGACGCGCCGCTTTCCGTGTCGTTCCGGGAGATCACCCAGGAGTTCCCCGGCGGCCCCGCGCCCGCCCGGATCGTCGTCAAGGCGGACGACGCGGGCGACATCGCGTCGAAGGAGATGCGCGACGCGCTGGCCGAGGTGGTGCGGGACGCGGGCAAGGGCGCCGAACTCACCGTCCACAAGAGCGCGGGCGTGGCCGAGATCGACGTACCGCTGCCCGGGGACGGCAGTGACGCACGGTCGAAGGAGGCGCTCGGCGAGCTCAGGGACGACGTGGTGCCCGCGGCCTTCGACGGCCTGGACGCGCAGGCGTACGTCGGCGGAGACCTCGCCGACTCCGAGGACTTCGGCGACCAGCTCAGCAAGGGCATCCTGCCGGTGTTCGCCTTCATCGCGGCGGTGACGTTCCTGCTGATGCTCTTCAGCTTCCGCTCGGTGGTGATCGCGGTGACGTCCATCGGCCTCAACCTCCTGTCGGTGGGCGCGGCCTACGGCGTGATGACGGCCGTCTTCCAGCACGGCTGGGGCGCGGAGCTGATCGGCTCCGAGCAGGTGGGGGCGATCGAGAACTGGATGCCGCTGTTCGTCCTCGTGGTCCTGTTCGGCCTGTCGATGGACTACCACGTGTTCGTGGTCTCGCGGATCAGCGAGGCGCGCGGCAGGGGCCTGGACAACCGCTCGGCGATCCGCGAGGGCATCACGCGGACCGCGGGCGCGGTGACGGGCGCGGCCGTGATCATGGTGGCGGTCTTCGGGGTCTTCGGCACCCTGTCCATGCAGGACATGCAGCAGATGGGCGTGGGCCTGGGCGTGGCGGTCCTGCTGGACGCGACGGTCGTACGGATGGTGCTGCTGCCGTCCCTGATGACGCTCCTGGGGGAGCGGAACTGGCGTACGCCGCGCGGCCTTTCGTGGCTGCCCCGGATCTCGCACGGCGAGGGGCCCGTAGCCGTGGAGCGGCCTGATTCCCGGCCGGTTCCGTCGGCCACGGTGTAGGCGCTCACAATCCCGCGCGTTTGACGGGGCGGTGGCCCGGCTGGACGATCCAGCCGGG
>NZ_JBHUZJ010000056.1:0-61177 GCF_042667685.1 Streptomyces sp. NPDC057302
ACGTACACACGCGTGGTGTGTACGTCGACGAAGAGCCCCTACGGAGAACCCTGAAAGCGAAGTGGCGTCAGCCCCGCTTCTCCTGCTTGCGGGACTTGTCACCGACCATGACCAGGCCCGCGATCACCAGGAACAGCACGATGGGCGCCACGACATAGAGGCCGAGCGTCTCGACCACGCTCAGGCCGGGACCCGGATCGTCGCCGTCGTCGCGCGTGAGCGCGAGCGCGGGGGACGACATGAGCAGCATCATCAGCGTCGTACCGGAAGCCAGGGCGCCGGCGCGCAGGGCGTTCTTCTTGTCCACGGTGCCAACGTAGCGAACTGCTAAACGGGCCGCGCGCCCGGGGGTGCCGTACGGGTCCTTTCGCGTGCTTCGCGCGAGCGGAACGCGTCCATGAACACGTCCATGAACGCGTGCACGCGCGGTGCGGCGGCGAGTTCCTCCAGGGTGACGGGGCGTCCGTCGGCGTCGGCGATCGGCAGCCGCCAGTTGGGGTACTGGTCCCAGGTGCCGGGGAGGTTCTGCGGGCGGCGGTCACCGACCGTGTCCGGCAGCCATACGCCGACCATGCGGGCCGGGGTGGCCAGCAGGAAGCGGTGGACGGCGCGGATCTCCTCCTGCTCGTGCCCACCGCCGCCGGGCAGCATCCCGAGGCGGGAGAGCAGCGCGAGCCACTCGGCCACGTCGGCCGCCGCCTCGGCCTGCTCGACGGCCGCAGGCCGGGTCAACAGGCCGAGGCGGTCGCGGAGTTGGACGTGCTCGCCGGTGATGCGGGACGCGGTGGACGGCAGGTCGTGGGTGGTCGCGGTGGCCAGGCAGTCCGCGCGCCAGCTCTCGGGCGGCAGCGGCCGTCCCGTACCGGCCCAGTCGCGCTCGAACCAGAGCACGGAGGTACCGAGCACGCCGTGCCGCTGCAGGGTCTCGCGGACGCCGGGTTCCACCGTGCCGAGGTCCTCGCCGATGACGAGGGCGCCCGCGCGGTCCGCCTCCAGGGCGAGGACGGCGAGCATCGCCTCGGCGTCGTACCGGACATATGTTCCCTCGGTGGGTGCGCGGCCCTCCGGGACCCACCAGAGCCGGAAGAGCCCCATCACGTGGTCGATGCGGATCGCACCCGCATGGCGGAGCAGGGCGCGCAGGAGGCCGCGGTAGGGGGCGTACCCGGATTCGGCGAGGCGGTCGGGGCGCCAGGGCGGAAGGCCCCAGTCCTGGCCGCGCGCGTTGAACGCGTCCGGCGGCGCGCCCGCCGACATGCCCGCGGCGAAGTGCCGCTGCTGCGCCCAGGCGTCGGCTCCCGCCGGGTGCACCCCGACGGCGAGGTCGTGCACGAGGCCGATGTCCATGCCCGCGTCACGGGCGGAGCGCTGCGCGGCGGCGAGCTGGGCGTCGGTGAGCCAGGCGAGGCGGCAGTGGAAGTCGACGCGGTCCATCAACTCGCGGCGGGCGCGGGCGGACTGGGGTGAGGCGGGGTCGCGCAGGGGCGCGGGCCAGGTGTGCCAGTCGGGGCCGTACCGCTCGGCGAGCGCGTACCAAGTGGCGTGGTCCTCGAGGGCTTCGCCGTGCTCGGCGAGGAAGTCGTTGTAGGCGGCGCGGCGGCCGGGGCCGAGCGGGACCTCGTGGATCAGCTCGAGGGCCGCCAGCTTGAGCGCCCAGACCGCGTCACGGTCGATCAACTGGCCCTGCTGGAGGACGGATTCGCGCAACGCGGCGGCCCGGCGCGTGAGATGCGCGGCCACGTCGCGGGCCTCGCCGTCCAGGTGGGCGTACTCGGGAACGTCCTCGACGCGCAGGTGCACGGGGTCGGGGAAGCGGCGCGAGGACGGGCGGTACGGAGAGGGGTCGCAGTGTCCGTCCGGCGGCTTCGGAACGGCCGCGTGCAAGGGATTGATCTGCACGAATCCCGCGCCGATGGCCCGCCCGGACCAGGCGGCCAGCTCGGCGAGGTCCCCCAGGTCGCCCATGCCCCAGGAGCGGAGGGAGAGGAGGGAGTACAGCTGGACGAGTATCCCGTACGACTTCTCGCGCGGGGGCGGCAGGCGGTGCGGGGCGACGATCAAGTGGGCGGTGGCCGTCCGGCCGTCCGGGGTCTCGGCTCCAAGCCGGTGGACGCCCAGGGGCAGGTCCCGCGCCACTCCCGGCTCGGGGTTTGCGCGGCTTCGCGGGGCGTCCTCGTCCGGCGGCGTGTCCCACTCCACCCGCTCCCCGCGCTCCGTCTCCACGCACACGCGCGTGCCCGCCGGCAGCGCGGACCAGGGTGGCGGGGCCGCGCGGGGGCCTTTCTGCCACTGCACCACCGTCGGCGGCAGGAGCCGGGTGCTCAGCTCCGTCTCGCGGGCCGCGAGGGCACGCCGCACCGCCTCGGGGGTGCTCGCGTCCACGTCGAGGGCGGCCAGGGCCGCGATCACCGCGGCGTCGGTGGCCGGAACCGGTCGGTCCGGGGACGGGGAGTAAGAGGTCGCCACGCCGTGCAGTGCGGCCAGGCGGGAGAGTCCGGTGAGTCCAGGGGTGGGCCCGGTGGGTCCGGGAGTGGGTCCCCTCGCTCCGGGTGGGGCCATTTAGACCCCCATGTAGGCCAGACCCGACGCGGTGCCGGTGGAGGTGGGCTCGCTGGTCAGCGGGGCGGCGTCGGCGAGCGGAGGCTCGCTGGTCAGGGGTGCGGCGTCGGCGAGCGGGGGCTCGCTGGTCAGGGGCGGCTCAAGGCAGCCGCAGGCGCAGGATCCGTCCAGTCCCGAGTCAGGACCCGAGACCTGTTTGGAAAGAGCGGAGAGCAGGAGGTTCGCGGAAGCGGGCACGTAGGGCTCCAATGTCAGGGGGCAGGTCTTCGGCAGCCCTACCCAGTGCGCGGGATCGCAGACATATCCGTTGTATGAACGTGCGCGTACTCACATTCGTTTCTCTGAGCGGGGGTCCGGACGCAAGATCTTCCTTTTCCCCGCCCCCGTCCCTTCCCCGATCCGGCCAAGTCATTCCAGCCCCTTCGGCGATCGGGGGCGGACCCGGTCGTGTTCCGGCCATGCGCCCGGCGATGTCACGGGCAATGTCACAGGGAAGAAAACCCCCACAACACCCACGGCCGTTGACACCCGCGCCACGCGAGTGGTGGGCTCAGTGACACCCTGAGACAACAAGCGCACCACACGTGATCATCGGGCCGGGAAACAACGAGGAGAGGGCCGTGCAACTGCGGCGCAGGAAGGGCGCGGCGGCCATCGCCGTCGCCGTCATCGCGGGCGCGCTCAGTGGCGCCCCCGGCGCCGTCGCCGCCCCCGGCCTCCCCGGAAAACCCGGCACCCCGGCCACCTCCCCGGACGACGACCGGGAGAGCGACGGCACCCTCCCCCCGGTCTGGCCCCGCCCTCAGTCGATGACCGCGGCAGGGACCCGGGTCACCGTCACCGACGAGGTCGTCCTGGCCACCGGCCGGGATCCCGATCCGTACGCCATGGACGCCCTGCGCGCACTCCTGCGCGACGCGGGCGCCCGCGAGGTCGTCGAGGTCAAGGACGGCGAGCAGCTTCCCGCGGGCGGCGGCAGGCTCCTCGTCCGCGCCGACGGCGCCGGTGCCGACCAGGCCCTGCGCACCCTCGGCGCCCGCGCCCGGGGCGATCTGCCGTCCGGCGGCTACCGCATCGCGGTGGGCCGGATCGGCGGCCAGGACACCATCGCGCTGGCGGGCACGGGGCAGGACGGCCTCTTCCACGGCGTGCAGACCCTGCGCCAGCTGGTCACCAAGAGCCCCGACAGCACCCGCAAGACGGTCCCCGGAGTCCAGATCCGCGACTGGCCCGGCACCGCGGTCCGCGGCATGACCGAGGGCTTCTACGGCACCCCGTGGACCCGCGAGCAGCGCCTGGACCAGCTGGACTTCATGGGCCGCACGAAGCAGAACCGCTATCTGTACGCCCCCGGCGACGACCTCTACCGCCAGGCACGCTGGCGCGAGCCGTACCCCGCCGCCCAGCGCGCCGACTTCCGCGCCCTGGCGGAGCGGGCCAGGGCCAATCACGTGACGCTCGCCTGGGCCGTCGCCCCCGGTCAGGCCATGTGCATGTCCTCGGACAAGGACATCAAGGCCCTGAACCGCAAGATCGATGCGATGTGGGCCCTGGGCGTGCGCGCCTTCCAGCTCGGGTTCCAGGACGTCAGCTACAGCGAATGGCACTGCGAGGCGGACGCCGAGGCCTTCGGTTCGGGGCCCGACGCCGCGGCGAAGGCGCAGTCCCGCGTCGCCAACGCCGTGGCCGCGCACCTGGCCGAGCGCCACCCCGGCGCGAAGCCGCTCTCGCTGATGCCCACGGAGTACTACCAGGACGGCTCCACCGAGTACCGCGACGCCATCGCGGACCGCCTCGACCAGGGCATCGAGGTGGCGTGGACCGGCGTCGGCGTGGTCCCCAAGACCATCACGGGCCGCGAACTGGCGGGCGCCCGCAAGGCGTTCGGCTCGCACGCGCTCGTGACGATGGACAACTACCCCGTCAACGACTTCGCGCAGGACCGTATCTTCCTCGGCCCGTACACGGGCCGCGAGCCCGCCGTGGCCACCGGCTCGGCCGCCCTGCTCGGCAACGCCATGGAGCAGCCCTCCGCGTCCCGCATCCCCCTCTTCACGGCCGCCGACTACGCCTGGAACCCGCGCGCCTACCGCCCGCACGAGTCCTGGCTCGCCGCGATCGACGACCTCTCGGGCGGCGACGTCGAGGCGCGGGGCGCCCTGCGGGCCCTCGCGGGCAATGACGCCTCCTCGGTGCTCGGCGCCGACGAGTCGGCGTATCTGCGTCCGCTCATGGACGACTTCTGGCGCGCGCGTACGACGACGGACACCGCCCGCATCGAGAAGTCCGGGCAGGCCCTGCGGGACGCCTTCACCGTCATGAAGGAAGCGCCGCGGCGGCTCGCCGACAGCGACGTCGACACCGAAGTGCGGCCCTGGGTGGAGCAGTTGGCGCGCTATGGGGAGGCCGGCGAGACGGCGGTCGACATGCTGCGCGCCCAGTCCACCGGCGACGGCGCGAGCGCCTGGCGTGCCTCGCGCGCCCTGAGCGGGCTCCAGAAGGACCTGAAGGCCGGGCGGGTGACCGTCGGCAAGGGCGTCCTCGCCCCCTTCCTGACGCGCGCGCAGAAGGCGTACGGGACATGGGCGGGGCTCGACAGCGAGCAGGCGACCGACCGCGCGACGGTCCGCGCCCCCCGTGCCCGCCCCCTCACCGCGGTGACGGCGCTGACCGACCCCGGCACCAAGGGCAGCATCGAGGCCCACGTCCCCGGCGAGGGCTGGCGGCGCATCGGCGCCCTGTCCGGCACGGGCTTCACGGAGGCCAGGCCCAAGGAGAAGACCGCCCCCCGCACCGACGCCGTCCGCGTCACGCTCACCGAAGGCACCGTGCGCCACGTCGTGCCCTGGTACGCCGACTCCCCCGACGCCCGCTTCTCCCTGGCCCGCACCGAGGCCGACGCGGAGATCGGCGGCGGCCCGCAGCGGATCACGGCGAAGCTGACGTCCCTGCGCCCCGGCGACGTACGGGGCAAGGTCACCGCGAAGGCCCCCAAGGGCATCGAGGTGCGCACTCCGGAGAGGTCCACGCTGCCGCGCGGCACGCAGGTGGACGTCCCGGTCGACGTCACCGTCCCCGCGGGCACCCGCTCGGGGACGTACGAGATCCCGGTCACCTTCGACGGCCAGACCAGGACGGTCTCGGTGCGCGCCTACCCGCGCACCGGCGGACGCGACCTGGCGCGCGGCGCGAAGGCCTCGTCGTCGGGCGACGAGACGAAGGACTTCCCGGCGTCCGGGGCGAACGACGGCGACCCGAGGACCCGCTGGTCCTCACCGGTCGAGGACGGCGCCTGGTGGCAGCTGGAGCTCGCCGAGCCGGTCAGGCTGGGCCAGGTCGTGCTGCGCTGGCAGGACGCGTACGCGGCGGGCTACCGCGTGCAGACGTCCGCCGACGGCAGGACCTGGCGCACGGCGGCCACCGTGAAGGACGGCAAGGGCGGCCGCGAGGCGATCCGCATGGACGCCCGTGACACCCGTTACATCCGCGTCCAGGGCGACGAGCGGGCCACGCGCTTCGGTTACTCGCTGTGGTCGGTGGAGGCGTACGCCGTGGCAGCGGCCGCCGACGGGTGACGGCGGCCGACAGCCACGCGGTGGCCCCGTGCGGGCGGCCACGTACAACAGAGCCCGGATCGATTCCTAGGCAGAAATGCCATCGATCCGGGCCATCGCGTCGTCCGCGCCGAACGGCTGCAAGTACGGCAGCCAGCGCGGATCCCGATGCCCGGTCCCGATGATGCGCCACGCGAGGCCCGAGGGCGGCGCGGGCTTGTGACGCAGGCGCCACCCCAGCTCCAGGAGATGACGGTCCGCCTTGGTGTGGTTGCAGCGGCGGCACGACGCCACCACGTTCTCCCAGGCGTGCTGACCGCCACGGCTCTTCGGAATGACGTGGTCGACGCTGGTTGCGACGCCACCGCAGTACATGCACCGACCGCCGTCGCGGGCGAAGAGCGCCCGCCTGGTCAGAGGAACGGGCCCCCGGTAGGGGACCCGGACGAACCGCTTGAGGCGGACCACGCTGGGTGCGGGGACTGTGCGCGTCGCGCTGTGCATGAAGGCGCCGGATTCCTCGAGGCAGAGAGCCTTGTTCTCCAGGACGAGGACGAGCGCGCGGCGGAGCGGTACGACGCCCAGAGGCTCGTACGACGCGTTGAGGACCAGGACATGCGGCACGGATGCCTCCTATTACGCCGGCGGCGCGTGGCTCGCGCCGGGACGATCTGTAGCCAGTCTCCCCTCATGCCTGGTCCAAGCGCCACCATCTGCTGGTAACGGGCTCGGAGTGTTTTCGACCACACCTGTGCGTCACCCTCATCTTCCCCAGGTGAGCACTGTCTCTCCCTCGAACATCACAACGATCCACACACAATGCCCCGTTAGTGTGGTGTCTCTGCCCGGTGCATCTCCTGGGCAGACCGCTATGCCTGGAGGTACCTGCCGTGTTCCTGTCCGTCCTGTCAGCAGCCGGAACGGACCCGGACGACAAGACGACGCCGAAGTCCCCGACCTTGGAAGATGCCCAGGAGAGCGCGACGAACGCCGCGAGCTGGGTCGAGCAGAACTGGTCGGCGTGGCTGGGCATCGGGCTCCGCATCCTGCTGATCGTCGCTGTCGCCGTCGTCCTTCGCGTGGTCATCCGGCGCTCGATCACCAAGCTCATCGAGCGCATGAACCGCACGGCCCAGTCCGTGAACGGCACGGCGCTCGGCGGTCTCCTCGTGAACGTGGAGCGCCGCCGCCAGCGCTCGCAGGCCATCGGTTCGGTGCTGCGTTCGGTGGCGTCGTTCCTGATCCTGGGCACGGCCGCGCTGATGATCCTCGGCACGTTCCAGATCAACCTGGCCCCGCTGCTCGCTTCGGCGGGTGTCGCGGGTGTGGCGATCGGTTTCGGCGCCCGCAACCTCGTCACGGACTTCCTCTCCGGCGTCTTCATGATCCTGGAGGACCAGTACGGCGTGGGTGACTCCATCGACGCCGGTGTGGCCTCCGGCGAGGTCATCGAGGTCGGCCTGCGGGTCACCAAGCTGCGCGGCGACGCGGGCGAGATCTGGTACGTCCGCAACGGCGAGGTCAAGCGCATCGGCAACCTCAGCCAGGGCTGGTCCACGGCGGGCGTGGACGTCACCGTCCGCCCGGACGAGGACCTGGAGAAGGTCCAGGCGAAGCTGGTCGAGGTCGGCGAGTCCATGGCCAAGGACGAGCCGTGGAACGAGCGCCTGTGGGGCCCGGTCGAGGTGCTCGGCCTGGACAGCGTGCTGCTCGACTCGATGGTCGTACGGGTCAGTGCGAAGACGATGCCGGGCAACGCGCTCGGCGTGGAGCGCGAGCTGCGCTGGCGCATCAAGCGGGCCTTCGACGCGGCCGGCATCCGGATCGTCGGCGGTCTTCCGCTCCAGGCGACGGAGGAGGCCGCCGACCCGTCGGCGGGTGTCGCGGCGCCCTCGGCGTACGCGTCGGCCACCTCGCCCCAGTCGCTCGCGGCCTCTCCGATAGCACCGCCGCCGAACCTGGCGAAGTAGATCCGGGCGCCTCACTCCGCGAACGCGGTCGTCCCCAGAGCCATCGCCGGGCGCCGCGTCCGATAGCTGTCGGCGTCGAGGGCGACGACCTCCGCGTGGTGGGCCAGGCGGTCCACCGTCGCCGAAGCCGTCGCGGCGTCGCCGAACACCTCGCCCCAGCGGTCGAGCGCCAGGTTGCTGGTGACGATCAGCGACGCCCGCTCGTAGCGGTGCGAGACGAGCTGGAAGAGCAGGCGCGCGGCCTCGGGTTCGAAGGGCACGTAGCCGACCTCGTCCACGACGAGCACGGGGTACGCGTCCAGTCGGGCGAGCTCCTTGCGCAGCCGGCCCGCGGCCTTGGCGTCCGCGAGCCGGGCGCCCCACTCGGCGGCCGTCGCGAACAGCACCTGGTGTCCGGCCTGGCAGGCCCGTGCGCCCAGGGCGACCGCCAGGTGCGTCTTGCCCGTGCCGGGCGCACCGAGCAGCACGACGTTGGCCTTGCGGGTGACGAAGTCGACCTTGCCGAGGCGGGTGATCACCTGCGGTTCGGGCGCCCGCAGACGCCCTTCGTCGAACATCTCCAGGACCTTCCTGGACGGGAACCCGGCGGCCTCGATGCGCTCCTCGGCGCCCGTACCGACGCCCACGCCCACGCCCGCGTACGGCTCCCCCGCCTCCCCGCCGTCCCGCTGGGCCGGGATGACCGCGCCCCGCGGGTCCTCCTCCCGGTGCGCGCCGCGCGCCCTCGCCTCCTGCGCCGCCATGGGCCCGGACATGTACGCGAGGATGGCCGCCGAGGCGATGAACGCCATGTGGATGACCGTGCCCCAGAGCAGGTCGTGCCGGGGCGTGTGGTGCACGTCGACGAACATCTGGAGCAGATGCACCGACGAGATCCCCACGATGGCCGTGGCCAGCTTGACCTTCAGCACGTTGGAGTTCACGTGCGAAAGCCACTCGGGCTGGTCCCGGTGCCCCTGGAGGCCGATCCGCGAGACGAAGGTCTCGTATCCGCCGACGATCACCATGATCAGCAGATTGGCGATCATCACCACGTCGACGAGCTTCAGGACCGCGAGCATCACGTGCGTCTCGTCCGCGCGCCCGCTGACGACGTGGTGGATGAGGTGCCACAGCTCGTTGAAGAACTTGTAGACGTACACGCCCTGCGCGGCCACCAGGCCGAAGTACAGGGGTGCTTGGAGCCAACGGGTCGCGAAGAGGGAGCACCCCAGGGTGGTCATGTTCGGTGGGGATGAGGCGGAGCGGGACACCAGACCTCCAACAGCCGTGAGGCTCGTCATTCTTGTGGTCCGCGACCGACAATCTGAATTCGAGCCACCCGTTGGGATTAATAGGAATCCAGTCGGACAAGATCGACGACCTGACGACCCGACGGCTGCGGGGTCCCCGCGCCGGGCGCGGCGGGAGCACTCCGTGCAACACCGGCCCCCACCAGGTAACGACTTGGTTGCCGCGAGGCCGTTCGCTATTGACGCCCGATTCACGACGGCCGTACGGTCCTCACGAATTGGAAAGTTTCCTAACAGTTAGCCGTCACCGGGAAGCAGGTTCGTCATGGCAGCAGGCAGCACTCCGGGGACCCCGGGCACGCCGAGCGTCCTGCGCGCCATGAACGACCGGGCGGTGCTCGATCTGCTCGTCGTACACGGCCCGCTCACCCGCACCCGCATCGGCGAGCTGACCGGGCTCTCCAAGCCCACCACCTCGCAGCTGCTCGGGCGGCTGGAGGCCGCGGGTCTCGTGCACACCACCGGCAGCCTCAGCGGGCGGCCGGGACCCAACGCCCTGCTGTACGAGATCGACCCGGGCGCCGCCCATGTCGCCGCGCTGTCCGCCGACCCGAACGGGATCACGGCGCTGGTCGCCGACATCACCGGTACGGTCCTCGGCCAGGCCCGCGTCGAGGCGCACGCCGTGGCCGAGGACGTGCGCCACCGCACGGCGCAACTGGTCGCGGAGGCCGTCGACGGGGCGCTGCGCCAAGCGGGTCTGGGCCACGACGATCTGCGGGCCGCGGTGATCGGCACCCCCGGCGCCATCGATCCGCACACCGGTGCGCTGCGGTACGCCCCGCATCTGCCGGGCTGGCACTCCCGGACGCTGCGCGACGATCTCGCCGCCGTCCTCGGCACGCCCGTCGTCATCGAGAACGACGTGAATCTGGCCGCCGTCGCCGAGCAGTACGAGGGCGCCGCCCAGGACAACGACAACTACGTGCTGACCTGGCTCGACGAAGGCGTCGGCGCCGCGATCGTGCTCGGCGGCAACCTGCTGCGCGGCGCGACCGGCGGGGCGGGCGAGATCGGCTACATGCCGCTGCCGGGCGCTCCCCTGGCGCGCGGCGGCTCGGGGGACGGCGGCGGCTTCGAGAGCCTCGTCTCCGCGTACGTCGTGCGTGAACTCACCGGCGGCGGGGCGACGTTGGCCGAGGTCATGGCCGACGACGCCGCGCTCGGCGAGGTCGCCCGGCGCATCGCCACCGGAATCGCCGCGGTCGTCGCCGTCGTCGACCCCGAACTCGTCGTGCTCTCCGGCTCGGTGGCGCAGGCGGGCGGCGACAAGCTGCGCGTCAAGGTCGAGGAGGAGCTGACCGGGCTCGCACTGCCGCGCCCGCAGATCCGCATCAGTGAACTCGACGGCGACCCGATCCTCACCGGCGCCCTGCGCTCGGCGCTCACCCAGGCCCGCGACCAGGTCTTCGACACGGCCTGAACGCCCTGCCCCTGCGCATCCCCCGCTTCCCCGCACCTCACTTCCCCGCCCCTCCCCCGTAAAGGAAGTCCGCCATGCCGCGATGGCGCATACCCACCTGCGCGTCCGCGGCGCTCGCCGCAGCCGGCCTCTTGCTCTCCGGCTGCGCCAATCCGAGCGTCGGCAGCGCGAACGACGACCCGACCAAGCCGGTCACCCTGAAGTTCTGGCACGGCTGGTCGACGCCCGGCGAGGTCAAGGCCGTCAACGACAGCATCGACCGCTTCGAGAAGCTGCACCCGAACATCAAGGTGAAGGCCACCGGGAACGTCTCCGACGAGACCGTGAACCAGGCCCTGCGGGCGGGCGGCGACAAGGCGCCCGACGTGGTGTCCTCCTTCACCACCAACAACGTGGGCCAGTACTGCGACTCCGGGATGTGGGCGGACCTCGATCCGTTCATGGCGAAGACGGGCCTGGACAAGCGCAAGGTGTTCCCCAAGACCCTGCTCGACTACACGAGTTACCGGGGCAACCAGTGCGCCCTGCCGCTGCTCGCGGACGCCTTCGGGATGTACTACAACAAGGACGCCTACAAGAAGGCGGGCATCGAGCGGCCGCCGCGCACGATGTCCGAGTTCAAGGAAGTCTCCAAGAAGCTGACCATCCGCAGCGGCAGGAACTCGTACAAGCAGGTCGGGTACCTCCCCAACTTCCGCTTCTACCAGAACAGTCCGGACCGGCTCTTCGCGCAGTGGGGCCCCCGGTACTTCGACGCCAAGGGCGACTCACGTCTCGCCGACGACCCGTCGACGTACAAGTTCTTCAAGACCGCTCGTCAACTCGCGGCCGTCCAGGGCGGGTTCGACGACCTGGAGCGGTTCCGGCTGACCTTCGGCGACGAGATGTCCAACCAGAACGCCTTCCTGACCGGCAAGGTGGCCATGCACCTGGACGGTGAGTGGCGCGGCCTGATGCTGGACGAGGCGAAGGCGAAGTTCGACTGGGGCGTGGCGCCGCTGCCCGTCCCCGACGACCAGGCCGACACCTACGGGCGCGGCTTCATCACCGGCACCGTCGCCGGGATCGCGCACAGCAGCAAGCACCAGAACGCCGCGTGGGAGCTGGTGCGGTTCCTGACCGCGGACACCAAGCAGGTCGTGAACTTCGCGAACGCCATCCACAACGTGCCCTCCACGTTCGCGGCGCTCAAGTCGCCCGACCTGGACGCCGATCCGACCTTCCGGACCTTCTTCGGCATCCTTCAGAACAAGCACAGCAAGGCCCTGCCGCCCTCCGTCAACGGCGGCGCGTACGTCGTCTCGCTCGGCGACTTCTCGTACGGCGTCGAGGCCGGGCGCACGGGCAATCTGCGCGAGCGCCTGAAGAAGCTGGACGAGCAGATCGACGCCGACACCCTCCAGTCGAAGAGCTGAGCTGAGGACCCCGCCATGGCACTTTCCCTCTCCAACCCCGCGCGCCGCAGACTGCGCACGCTCGGTTTCCTCTCCCCCTGGCTGGTCGGCTTCAGCGTCTTCTTCGCGTATCCGCTGATCGCCACCGTCTACTTCTCGTTCATGCACTACAACCAGATCAAGGAGCCCACCTTCGTGGGCCTGCGGAACTGGAAGTACGTGTTCGAGCAGATGCCCCTGTTCGGTCCCGCCCTGTGGAACACCCTGTGGCTGGTCGTGATCATGGTGGCCGTGCGGGTGGTCTTCGGGCTCTCGCTCGGGCTGCTCATCACGAAGATCAAGACGGGCGCCGGCTTCTTCCGCACCGCCTTCTACATCCCCTACCTCGCGCCGCCGGTGGCCGCCACCGTCGCCTTCGTCTTCCTGCTCAACCCCGGCACGGGTCCGGTGAACGAGATCCTCGAAGCGGTCGGGATCTCCGGGCCCAACTGGTTCAACGACCCGGACACCGCCAAGCCCTCGCTCGTGCTGCTCTCCCTGTGGGGCATCGGCGACCTGATGGTGATCTTCATGGCGTCGCTGCTCGACGTGCCCCAGGAGCAGTACGAGGCCGCGGAGCTCGACGGCGCGGGGGCGTGGTCCAAGTTCCGCTACGTGACCTGGCCCGCGATCACGCCGATCGTGATGTTCGCGGTGGTCACGGGCGTCGTGCAGACCATGCAGTACTACACGCAGGCCCTGGTCGCGGGAAAGGTCGCCTCCGGCGTCAACATCGGCCCCGGTTCGGTGATCCAGCCCGGCTACCCCGACCACTCGACCCTCACGGTCCCCCAGCTCGTCTACTCGATGGGCTTCCAGAACTTCAACACCGGTGCCGCGTGCGTGCTCTCGCTCGTGCTCTTCGCCATCGCCATGGCCGTCACGCTGCTCCTGATGCGCAAGCGCTCCGGACTGCTCGCGGCGGAGGACTGAGGATTCCATGACCACCACGACTCTCGACGCCCCTCCCGCGCCCGAACGCACCGCCCCGGCACGGGGCCCCGCCGCCGCCCGCGCCCGCCGCAAGCGCGTCCTGCACTGGATCGCCGTGCACAGCGTGGCGATAGCCGTCGCGCTGCTCTTCGTCCTGCCGTTCGTCTTCGTCTTCCTGACGTCGGTGATGAGCGACTCGCAGGCCATGAGCGGCGACCTGTGGCCCGACGCCTGGCACTGGTCCAACTACAAGGAAGTCTTCGAGACGCCCGGCTTCCTGGACTGGTGGCGCAACTCGCTCATGTACGCGGGTCTTGGCACCCTCTTCACCGTCTGCTCGGCGATCCCCGTCGCGTACGCGCTCGCCAAGTTCCGCTTCCGCGGCCGGCGCACCGCGATGCTGCTCGTCATCTCGACGATGATGCTGCCGCCGCAGGTCATCGTGATCCCGATGTATCTGGTGTGGGCCCAGCAGTTCCACCTGTCGGGCACCCTGTGGCCGCTGATCATCCCGATGGCGTTCGGCGACGCGTACTCGATCTTCCTGCTCCGTCAGTTCCTCCTGACGATCCCCAAGGAGTACATCGAGTCGGCGAAGGTCGACGGCTGCGGCGAGTTCCGTACGATGATCAAGATCGTGGTGCCGATGGCGAAGCCCGGAATCACCGCCATCGCGCTCTTCCAGTTCTTCTACTGCTGGAACGACTACTTCGGACCGCAGATCTACGCGGCACAGAACCCCGGCGCCTGGACACTGAGTTACGGCCTCGAATCCTTCAAGAGCGCCCACGCGGTCAACTGGAACATGACCATGGCCGCGACGCTGCTCGTCATGGCGCCCGTCATCCTCGTTTTCTTCTTCGCACAAAAGGCCTTCGTAGAAGGCGTCACCCTCACCGGAGTAAAGGGCTGAGAACCGATATGAAGCTCGCAGTGGTCGGCGGAGGGTCGACCTACACACCCGAACTCATCGACGGATTCGCGCGGTTGAGGGACAGCCTGCCGATCGAGGAACTGGTCCTGGTCGATCCCGCCGCGGACCGTCTCGAACTGGTCGGCGGGCTCGCCCGCCGCATCTTCGCCAAGCAGGGGCACCCGGGCCGCATCATCACCACGTCGGACGTGGACGCGGGCGTCGCGGACGCCGACGCCGTCCTGCTCCAGCTGCGCGTCGGCGGGCAGGCGGCCCGCAAGCAGGACGAGACGTGGCCCCTGGAGTGCGGCTGCGTCGGCCAGGAGACCACCGGGGCGGGCGGCCTCGCCAAGGCCCTGCGCACCGTGCCGGTCGTCCTGGACATCGCCGAGCGCGTACGCCGTACCAATCCCAACGCCTGGATCATCGACTTCACCAACCCGGTGGGCATCGTCACCCGGGCCCTGCTCCAGGCGGGCCACAAGGCCGTCGGCCTGTGCAACGTGGCGATCGGCTTCCAGCGGAAGTTCGCCCGGCTGCTCGACGTAGCGCCGGGCGAGGTGCACCTCGATCACGTGGGGCTCAACCACCTGACGTGGGAGACGGGCGTACGTCTCGGGGGCCCCGGCGGCGACGACATCCTGCCCAGGCTGCTCGCCGAGCACGGGGACGCGGTCGCCGCCGACCTGCGTATGCCGCGCGGACTCGTCGACCGGCTCGGCGTCGTGCCCTCGTACTACCTGCGCTACTTCTACCAGCACGACGCCGTCGTCGAGGAGCTGCGGACCAAGCCCTCGCGCGCGGCGGAAGTGGCCGAGATGGAGCGCGAGTTGCTGGCGATGTACGGCGACCCGACGCTCGACGAGAAGCCGGAGCTGCTCGCCAAGCGCGGCGGCGCCTTCTACTCCGAGGCGGCCGTGGACCTCGCCGCGTCGCTGCTCGGCAACGGCGGCAGCCCCTGCCAGGTGGTGAACACCGTCAACAACGGGACGCTGCCGTTCCTGCCGGACGACGCCGTCATCGAGGTGCAGGCCACGGTCGACGGCAAGGGCGCCAAGCCCCTGTCCGTACCGAAGCTCGACCCGCTGTTCGCCGGTCTGATCGCGAACGTCACCGGGTACGAGGACCTGGCCCTCCAGGCGGCGCTGCACGGTGGCCGCGACCGCGTCTTCAAGGCGCTGCTCGCCCATCCGCTCGTCGGCCAGTACACGTACGCGGAGCAGCTCACCGATCGGCTGATCGCGCACAACCGGGAGCACTTGGCGTGGGCGTAGGCATGAGCGTGCTCGCGATCGACGCGGGCAACAGCAAGACCGACGTCGCGGTGGTCGCGGCCGACGGCGAGGTCGTCGGCTCGGCACGCGGCGGCGGGTTCCAGCCGCCCCAGGTGGGCGTCGAGGCCGCGATGGACGTCCTTCAGGAGGCGGTGACGCGGGCCCTGGCGGAGGCGGGGGTCGCATCGGTGGGGCATGTGTCCGCCTGCCTCGCCAACGCGGACCTCCCGGTGGAGGAGCGGGAGTTGGCCGCCGCCCTGCGCAGGCGCGCGTGGGGTCCCTCGGTGGACGTGCGCAACGACACGTTCGCCATCCTGCGGGCCGGACTCCTGGAGGACGCCGAGCCGCGGGGGGTCGCCGTGGTGTGCGGCGCGGGCATCAACTGCGTGGGCATGCTGCCCGACGGGCGCACCGCGCGCTTCCCCGCGATCGGCCGGATATCGGGCGACTGGGGCGGCGGGGGCGGCCTGGCCGAGGAGGCGCTCTGGTACGCGGCGCGGGCCGAGGACGGCCGCGGCGATCCGACCGCACTGCGCGAGGCACTGCCCGCGCACTTCGGCCTGCCCTCCATGTACGCGCTGATAGAGGCGCTGCACCTGGGCGCCATCGCTCCGGTACGGCGGCACGAGCTGACGCCGGTGCTCTTCGCCACGGCGGCGGCGGGCGACCCGGTGGCGCGCTCCCTCGTGGACCGGATGGCCGACGAGGTCGTGGCCATGTCGACCGTGGCCCTTGACCGCCTCGACCTGCTCGGCGAGGTGGCCCCCGTCCTGCTGGGCGGCAGTGTCCTCGCCGCCCGCCACCCGCAACTGGACGACCGGGTGCGCATGTTGCTCGCCGAGCGGGCGCCCAAGGCGGTGGCCCGGGTGGTCGTCGCCCGTCCCGTGCTCGGCGCGGCGCTGCTCGGCCTGGACCAGGTGGGGGCGCCCACCGAGGTGCACGCGCGCGTGCGGGGGCAGTACGAGAGCGGCGCGGGGGCCTGAAGCGGCCGAGTTCATCGGCCCGGCCGGGAACCGAACCGCACTGGATCGCGTATTCAAGGGCAGGGGTGGCGTGCGATCTTCGCGTGTCCGGACAGGGGGTCCGGACACGATGATCGGAACAAGATCCAGTCAATGCCTGTGCGAATGTCAGTCCCTGCGGCGATACTTGCGGCCGTGCACTTCTTCCCGCACCGCGCACGCTGGGCGGAAGTGAACGTCCGATGACCAAGGGGGAGGTCGAGGTCGAGGTGACATACCCGCCGAACGGCAGCGCCGCGCCGCCGGGACAGGCAGCGCCGACGATGCCCACCGTCCCGCCTCAGGCGGGGCCGGGCTCCGCAGCACCCGCACAGAGCCCGCAGGCCGCCGCGCCGCCCCGCCGCCCCGCGTGGATCGAGGGCCGGGACCGGCTGCGCGCCGCGGCGACGACGGAACCGGGCAAGCTGCGCATCATCGGCGCCCTCCTCGCGCTGCTCGTCGTCGCGTTCGGCGCGGTGACCACCTGGCAGATGACCGACCGCTCGGACGCGGCGAGCAGCGTCCTGAACCGCAGCCAGCCGCTGAGCGACGACGCGGCGGCCATCTACCGCTCCCTCGCGGACGCCAACACGGCCGCATCGAGCGGCTTCCTGGCCGGCGGTCAGGAACCCGCCGACGTGCGCAAGCGGTACAAGGACGACATCGACCGCGCCTCCGAGAAGCTGGCGAACGCCGCGTCGAACGCGGGCTCGGGCTCGTCGGCCGCCGAATCGGTGAGCAAGCTGAACAAGCTGCTCCCGGAGTACACCGGCCTGATCGAGCGCGCCCGCGCGAGCAACCGCCAGGGCCTGCCGCTCGGCGGCGCCTATCTGCGGTACGCGAACGACAAGATGCAGACCCAGATGCTCCCGGCCGCCGAGAAGCTCTACACCGCGGAGAAGCAGCGGCTGAACGCGGACTACGAAGACGCGAAGCCCTACCCCTGGTTCGCCATCGCCCTCGGACTGCTCGCGCTCGGCGCCCTGTTCTGGGCCCAGCGCCGCAACTACCGCAGGACGAACCGCGTGTTGAACCACGGCCTGGTCGCCGCGACCGCCGCGGCCACGGTCGTCCTGCTCTGGCTCATCGCGGGGCACACCCTCGCGCGCTCCGGGCTCAACGACTCGTACGACCACGGCGTGCAGTCCCTGAACGTCCTGAACGACGCCCGCATCAGCTCGCTCAAGGCCCGCAGCAACGAGAACCTGACCCTGGTCAGCCGCGGCGCCGAGACCGTCGAGGTCGGCGCCAAGAAGGAAATCAAGGACAAGTTCGACGTCGACTACCAAGCGCAGATGAAGCAGCTCGGCAGCGCCGACAGCGGACTGCTCGGCAAGGCCGCGGCCATCGCCGACGACGCGTCGGGCAAGAACCCCGTGAAGGCTGCCGCGAAGAACGTGGGGGTCTGGAAGGACCGCCACAAGACCGCGCGGGACAGCGACGACGCGGGTGACTACAAGGGCGCGCTGGCCAAGGTCGTCGGCGACAAGAGCGACGAGCCCACCGGCGAGTGCTTCGACAATGTCGACGACGCACTCGAAGTAGCCCTCACGCATGAGCGGGGCGAGTTCGAGCAGGCGGCCAAGGACGGCAAGGGGGCCATGAGCGGCCTCCCGGAGGGTGCCGCCCTGCTCGCGGTGCTCGCCGCCGCGGGCGCCGTGCTCGGCGTCGGCCGCAGGCTGTCGGAGTACAGGTGAGAGGGGGCGAGCGGACGATGCGTACGCGAGGAACGGCGAGGCTGCGCGGCTGGGGCGGAGCTGCCGCCATGGCGGTGGCCTGCACGCTCACCGGCTCCCTCGTCCTGGTGCTGCCGCAGGCCGGCGGCGCCGACAAGTCCGACGAGGGGGCGGGCCAGGTCACGCAGGGGTCCGCCGCGGCCGCTCCCGCGCGCGCCGAGGAGTGCGAGAGCCCGGAGGCGAGCCTGTCGCCCGCCGACAAGGACGGCCCGACGATAGAGGCCATCCGCGCCCGCAAGGTCAAGAAGCTCATCGTCGGCGTCGACCAGAACAGCTACCGCTGGGGTTACCGCGACCCGAACAAGGAAACGGCGACCCTCGAAGGCTTCGACATCGACCTGGCGCACAAGATCGCCGAGGAGATCCTCGGCGACCGCGACGCCGTGCTATTCCGCGCCATCCCCACCAACCAGCGCGTCAAGGCGATACAGACCGGCCAGGTCGACATGGTCGTGCGGACCATGACGATCACCTGCGAGCGCGAGAAGGACGTCTCCTTCTCCACCGCCTACTTCAAGACCGGCCAGCAGGTCCTCGCCCCCAAGTCGTCGGACATCACCGGATTCGACGACACACTGGACGGCAAGAAGGTCTGCTCCGCGAAGGGTTCCACGGCACTCGCCAAGCTGGGCGAGCTCAAGAAGAAGGGCCTCGATGCCGACATCGGTACTACGGTCCCCAACCAACTCGACTGCCTGGTAAGGCTCCAGCTCGGTGAGGTGGACGCCGTCGTGACCGACAGCGCGCTCGCCGCGAGCCAGGCGGCGCAGGACCCGACGATCGAACTCAAGGGCGACGCACCGCTCAACACCGAGTACTACGGCGTGGCGATGAAGAAGCCGGAGAAGGGCGCGGACGACCTGGTGCGGCGGGTCAACCAGGTCCTGGAGGACTATCGCAAGAGCGGCTGGCAGAAGTCGTACGACAAGTGGCTGAAGCCGGGCCTCGGCGAATCGGCGGGACCGCCCGCACCGAAGTACAGCGACTGAGCCGGACGTGCACAGCAACGCAGAGCGGAGAGGTGATCGATGAGCGTCGCGGGACCCCCTGGTCCTGTGATGGACCGGGACGAGGTGGACCGTGCGCTGGCGCGGCTCGACGCCGAGCACGAGGCGATCGAGACCTCACTCCTCGCCCTTCAGGATCACGCGGGCCGCAGACTCCTCGAAGGTGCCGGACTCACCGGCACCACACAGGAGCGCTGGCTGGCCACCGAACAGCAGATCACCCTCCTCTGGGCGTACTTCGACGCGTACGCCGCCGCCTTGCGCACGGCGCACGAGACGAGGGCACGCAGACGCTGGCCCAACAGGGACGACCTGGTGGAGCTGACCGAGCTGCTGCGCGGTGAGAGCGTCACCGTCGCCGGCGGCGCCGCCCCCGCGCCGTCGGCCTCGATCACCGGACCCGCCAAGCTCACCGAACGCTTCACCCTCATCGAACTCGTCGCCCGGATGAACGACCTGTACGCGCACTCGCTCGACATGGTCGTCGCCGCCGACGCGGTCTGGTCCGCGCTGCCCGCCCGGATAGACCTCCTGGCCGCCGAGCTGCACCGCACCCGTCAGCTCGCGCACTCCGTGGGAGTGCGTCCCGGCGAGCATCCGGCGGGCGACGACCTGGAGCGCATCACGGCGGAGCTGACGCTCCTGCGCGAGCAGGTGATCTCCGACCCGCTGGCCTTCTGGCAGCCCGCGAAGGGCAGTTCGGCCCCGGGCGGCGGCCGTCCGCACACCGATCGGTACGACCGTGAGGCGCGCGCCCTGGAGGACGTACGCCGGGAGATCGACGCGGTGCTCACCGTCCGGCAGGACGCGGAGCTGCGGCTCGGCAGGCTGCGTGACGTGCTCTCGCGCGCGGACCGCACCCTGGCCGAGGCACGCTCCGCGCGCGGCGAGGTCCTCGCCAAGATCGCGGCGTCCGAGGTGCCCGCCGTCAGCGGCCCGTCGACCGCGCTGCAGGAGCAGCTGGCCATGGCGTCCGACTACCGAAGGCACGCCCAGTGGCACCGCCTCTCCCCGCTCCTGGAGTCCCTGGAGGAGAAGGCCGAGGACGAACTGATGCGCGCCCGCGAGTCGTTGACGGCCGTCACCCAGCCGCTGGCGATACGCGCGGAGCTGCGCGGCCGTCTTGACGCGTACAAGGCGAAGGTCGCCAGGCTCGGCCACGCGGAGGACCCGCTCCTGGTCGAGCGGTACGACGCGGCGCGCCGGATGCTGTGGAGCGCGCCCTGCGATCTGCGCGTCGCCGAACAGGCGGTGCTGCGCTTCCAGCAGGCTGCCGCCGAAGTCCTTGCACCGAGGGTGCCGCAACAGGGCGGTCCCACCGACCGGAGGGGGGAAGCATGAGTGAGCAGCGGAAGTGTCAGCGACCCGGATGCACAGGGTCGTACGAGGACGTGGGCGGCGGCGAGCTGTACTGCGACACCTGCGGCCTGGCCCCGGTCGTCTCGCCGACCGGCATGGTGTCCTCGCCTCCGACCGGCATCACCGGCGGCGGCAAGGGGTCGAGCAGCAGCTCCCGGTCCAGTTCGCGCGCCTCCTCGCGCTCGTCGCGCTCGTCGAGGTCGCAGTCCTCGCGCCGTTCGGTGTCGGGGCGGCTCTCGCGCTCGCTGTCCGGCAGTTCGACGTCCCGCTCGGTCTCGGTGCGCAGCTCCGGCTCCGGCGCCGCCTCGTCGGCCCGCAGCAGGCTGGGCATCGGCCTGGTGCAGGTGCCCGAGGTGCCGCGCCCCGATCCGCGCAAGGCGGTGCAGGAGAACCCCGAGGTTCCCGAGCGGAAGCGTTTCTGCTCGCGCTCGGACTGCGGGGCGCCGGTGGGCCGTGCGCGCGGTGAGCGGCCGGGGCGCACGGAGGGGTTCTGCACCAAGTGCGGCCATCCGTACTCGTTCGTGCCGAAGCTGGACACCGGCGACATCGTGCACGGTCAGTACGAGGTCATGGGCTGTCTGGCGCACGGCGGGCTGGGCTGGGTCTATCTCGCCGTCGACCGCGCGGTCTCCGACCGCTGGGTGGTCCTCAAGGGCCTGCTCGACACGGGCGACCAGGACGCGATGGCCGCCGCGATCTCCGAGCGCCGCTTCCTCGCCGAGATCGAGCACAGCAACATCGTGCGCATCTACAACTTCGTCGAGCACCTCGACCAGCGCACGGGCTCCATGGACGGCTACATCGTCATGGAGTACGTGGGCGGCAAGTCGCTCAAGGAGATCGCCAACGAGCGCCGCACACCGCAGGGCAAGCGCGACCCGCTGCCCGTGGAGCAGGCCTGCGCGTTCGGCATCGAGGCCCTGGAGGCCCTCGGCCATCTGCACAGCCGCAATCTCCTGTACTGCGACTTCAAGGTCGACAACGCGATCCAGACCGAGGACCAGCTCAAGCTGATCGACATGGGCGCGGTCCGCCGCATGGACGACGACGAGTCGGCGATCTACGGAACGGTCGGCTACCAAGGCCCCGAAGTCGCCGAGCTCGGCCCGTCGGTGGCCTCCGACCTGTACACGGTAGCGCGCACCCTGGCCGTGCTGACCTTCGACTTCCAGGGCTACACGAACATCTTCGTGGACTCCCTGCCGGACCCGGACAACATCGAGGTCTTTCGCACGTACGAGTCGTTCTACCGCCTCCTCGTGCGCGCCACCGACCCCGACCCGGCCCGCAGGTTCGCCTCGGCGCAGGAGATGGCGGAGCAGCTCACGGGCGTCCTGCGGGAGGTCGTGGCCCTCCAGACGGGACGGCCACGCCCCGCGCTCTCCACGCTGTTCGGGCCCGAGGTGAAGGTCACGGACACCGAGCTGTTCGCCGAACTGACCGGTGACGTATCGCAGTTCGGCGTACGGGTGCTGCCCACGGGCCGCCGCAAGGGCCGACCCGAACTGGCGGCGGGCAACGGGCAGGGACAGCACCAGAGTCAGGGCCAGGTCCAGGTCCCGGGCCAGGTCCCGGGCCAGCCGAACGGCACCCCCGCGATCGCGCCCCCGCCGGTACCCCCGGCCGCCCCGCCCGCCCGGATCGTCCGCTCGCTCGACGCCCCCGGCACGGCACTGGCCCTGCCGGTACCGCGCGTCGACCCGAACGACCCGAACGCCGGGTTCCTCGCGGGGCTCATGGCCTCCGCTCCCGCCGAGCTGATCACCGCGTTGCGGGCCGCGCCCGCCGACTCCGTGGAGCTGCGCCTGCGCGGGCTGCGGGCCCGCCTTGCCATGGGTGAACTGGACGCCGCGGCCCAGGCGTTGACCGAGCTTGAGATACAGCATCCGGACGACTGGCGGGTGGTCTGGTACCGCGGGGTGGCCGCACTGGCGACCGGCGACCACGAGAACGCGGCGCTGTCCTTCGACGCCGTGTACGACGCGTTCCCCGGCGAACCCGCGCCCAAGCTGGCCCTGGGCGTCTGCGCGGAGGTCCTGGAGCAGCTGGACAACGCGGCCGAGTACTACCGCCTCGTGTGGGCCACCGACCCGAGCTATGTCAGCGCGGCGTTCGGCCTGGCCCGCGTACAGCTCGCGTCGGACGACCGGCGCGGCGCCGTGCGCACCCTGGAGTCGGTGCCCGAGGCCTCGATCCACTACACGGCGGCCCGCGTGGCCGCGGTGCGGGCGCGGCTGCGCCACCGTATGACGTCGGACACCGCGCCGTCGCCCGGCGGTTCCTTGCCCGACTTCCTGGACGAGCTGACGGCAGCGGCGGGCCAGGTGGACGCCCTCGCGGGCTTCGGCCTGGACGCCGTGCGCCGCGAGCGACTCTCCACCGAGGTCCTCGGCACCGCGTTGGACTGGGTACTCTCCGGTAGGCACTCTGGTCACGCCACCGCCCCGCCGGCAGCACCCGCTGCACCGGTGGGCGGCTCGCGGACCGTGCTGCTCGGCAGCGACCTGGACGAGCGCGGCCTCAGGTTCGGCCTGGAGCGCTCGTACCGAACGCTTGCCCGGCTCGCACAGGGTGGCGAGGAAAGGATCGAACTGGTGGAACGGGCCAACCGTTTCCGCCCTCGGACGTGGGTGTGAAGATGTCGCAGATGCACCAGCAGACTGCCGGGGCGGGTTCCACGTGCCCCGGCTGCGAAGAGCCGCTGGAATCGGGTGACCTGTTCTGCGGCGCGTGCGGGTACGACCTGTCGGCACTGCCGGCCGGGTCGGACGACCGCCCCACCGTCGCGATGAACGGCTCCCCGTCCGCTCCACCGTCCGTGCCGCCGTCGGCGCCACCGCCCGACGCGTCGTCGCAGTGGCCCATCGCCCCGGACGCGGACAGCTCCGACATGCCGGTTCCCGCGCACCTGCCCACCGACCTGCCGGTCACGGAGTCGTCGGGCGGCGAGCTCTCCCCGAACGCGGGAGAGGCGCGGGCCGTGCGCACCGACGCGCCCTTCGCGTCGCCCGCCGAGCCCCCCGAGCCCGACGAGTACCCCCTGCCCGCGCCCGGCGCCCAGGAGCCCGAGCCCGCCGACCCCCGGGCGGTCCTCGCCGATCCCACGCCGCCCGCGGGCACCAAGCTCTGCGTGGCGTGCCGTTCGGGCCGTGTCGACCCGGACGGCTACTGCGAGAACTGCGGGCACGCCCAGCCGCGCGAGCGCGACCACATGGAGCAGGAGCTCGACGCGGTCGCCGCGGTCAGCGACCGGGGTCTGCGCCACCACCGCAACGAGGACGCGTTCGCCATCTCGGCGGCGGCGCTGCCGGACGGATCCCCCGCCGTCGTCGCGATCGTCTGCGACGGTGTCTCGTCCGCGACCCGCCCCGACGAGGCCTCGCTCGCCGCGTCCCGCGCGGCCAACGAGTCGCTCCTGGACGCCCTGCCGCGCGGCACGCACCCGCAGCAGGCCATGCACGACGCGATCCTCTCGGCGGCCGACGCCGTCAACGCCCTGGCCGCCGAGCCCACCGGGGCCAGGGAGCACTCCCCGCACCAGAACGCGCCCGCGTGCACGCTCGTCGGCTCGATCATCGCCGGTGGCCTCCTGGTCGTCGGCTGGGTCGGCGACAGCCGTGCCTACTGGGTTCCCGACGACCGCAGCGGCCCGACCGTCCGGCTCACCGAGGACGACTCGTGGGCCGCGCAGATGGTGGCGGCGGGTCTGATGAACGAGGCGGAGGCGTACGCCGACGAGCGCGCGCACGCCATCACGGGCTGGCTCGGCGCGGACGCGTACGAACTGGAGCCGCACACCGCTTCCTTCAAGCCGGACCGTGCGGGTGTAGTGGTCGTGTGCACGGACGGACTCTGGAACTACGCGGAAGCGGTGGAGGACATGGCGCGGGCCGTGCCCGTCGATTCCGCCGTGCGCCCGCTGCACAGCGCCCAGGTCCTGGTCGGCCACGCGCTGGACGGCGGGGGCCACGACAACGTAACAGTGGCGATTCTGCCGTTCCGTGTCGTGCCGCAAGGGGCAGGATCCGCCTAGTGAAGGCTCCCCGCGACGGGGGGCCGGCCACGCGCACTTGTCACCCACCGGCTTGGGGAAGCCGGTGGGAACGTATAGGGGGAACAGGGATCCATGGCCAATTTCTCGAAGTCGAACGTGCCGCAGTTCTCGGTCGACGTCTATCAGAACGAGTACATGGCGGAAGGCGCCCGCGAGGTCAACGCGATCGCCACGGTCACCTCGACCGGCGGTGGCACGGTGGGAGCCGCGGTGAGCGCCCCGCACCTCTACTCGGCGGGGCAGACCCCGGACGCGGCCGTGGCGATCATGGTCGACTGCTCCGGATCGATGGACTACCCGCCGACGAAGATGCGCGGCGCCCGTGATGCCACCGCCGCCGCGATCGACGCCGTACGTGACGGAGTCCACTTCGCGGTGATCGGCGGCACCCATGTCGCCAAGGAGGTCTATCCGGGCAACGGCCGCCTGGCGGTCGCGGACGCGCAGACCCGTGAGCAGGCCAAGCAGGCCCTGCGCAAGCTCAGCGCGGGCGGCGGCACGGCGATCGGCACCTGGCTGCGCCTCGCCGACCGGCTGCTCTCCTCGGCGGACGTCTCGATACGGCACGGAATCGTGCTGACGGACGGCCGCAACGAACACGAGTCACCCGAGGACCTCCAGGCCGCCCTCGACGCCTGCGCGGGCCGCTTCACCTGCGACGCCCGCGGTGTGGGCACCGACTGGGAGGTCAAGGAGGTCACCGGCATCGCGTCCGCCCTCCTCGGCACCGCCGACATCGTCGCCGACCCCGCGGGCCTGTCCGCCGACTTCACGCAGATGATGGAGGCGGCGATGGGCAAGGAGGTCGCCGACGTCAGCCTGCGGGTGTGGACACCGATGGGCGCGGAGATCAAGTTCGTCAAGCAAGTGGCGCCCACCGTCGAGGAGTTGACCGGCCGCCGCACGGAGGCGGGACCGCGCGCCGGCGACTACCCCACCGGGTCCTGGGGCGACGAGTCCCGGGATTACCACATCTGTGTGGAGGTGCCGAACGCGGAGCTCGGCCAGGAGATGCTCGCGGCCCGCGTCTCACTGATCGTTCCGCAGCCGGACGGCAGCGCCCAGACGCTCTCGCAGGGCCTGGTGCGGGCCGTGTGGACGGACGACATGGCCGCTTCTACGTCGATCAACCCGCAGGTGGCGCACTACACGGGCCAGGCGGAGCTGGCCCAGGTGATCCAGCAAGGCCTCGACGCACGCAAGTCGGGCGATATGGACGGAGCGACGGCCAAACTGGGCCGTGCCGTTCAGCTCGCCAGCGCGTCGGGCAACGAGGACACCGCCAAGCTGCTTTCGAAGGTGGTCGACGTGGTCGACGCCGTGGCAGGTACTGTTCGATTGAAGGCGCGGGTCGCCGAGGCCGACGAGATGACTCTCGAGACCCGGTCCACGAAGACCGTGCGCGTGAAGAAGTAGCACCATCCGTACTCATCAGTAGCCCCACAAGCAGCACGTACGGCCCTCGGGCCGGAGAAGGAGAGGGGGAAGCGCCGACATGCCGACCTGCCCGAACGGACACCAGTCGGGTTCCGACGACTGGTGCGAGGTCTGCGGTCACCGCATGGCCGGTGCCGTACCGCCGCCCCCGCCGCCCCCGGCCGCTCCCGGTTACGGCTATCCGCCGCCGGGCCCCGGCCAGGACCCCGGATACCCGCAGCCCGGCCCCGGCCAGCCTGCCGGATACGGGTACCCGCAGCAGGCCCCCGGCCGACCGCACCTGTCGTCCGTGCCGGACCAGGCCGCCGAGCCCGAGCTCTGCCCGCAGTGCCGCACGCCCCGCGAGGGGGGCGCGCCGTTCTGCGAGGAGTGCCGCTGGAACTTCCTGACGAACACGGCGACCTCGTACACCCCGGCCGCCCCGCACCCGCCCGCGCCGAACCCGGCGCAGCAGTTCCAGCAGCCCCACGGCCAGCAGCCGCACGGCCAGCAGTCCCCCGGCACCCAGCCCGGCCAGGACCCGTTCGGCTACCAGGGCTCGCGGCCCTCGCAGATGAACCGGCCCGCGGAGCCGATCCCGCCGTTCGGCAACGGCAACCCGTCCGGCCAGGTGCCCCCGCCCTACAGCGGTGACGCGCCCCCGCCGCCCTACGGCGGCGACCAGTCGGGCAGGCCCCCGCAGGCGTTCCAGCAGCAGGGTCCGCCGGCGCCGCCCGCGTTCCCGCAGGAGACGGGGACCCCGCCGCCCCCGCAGCCGCAGCAGCCGGGCCCCGGCGGTCCGTCCTTCGGTGGCGACGACGACTGGATGCTCCCGCCGCCCTCGCAGTCCGCTCCGGCTCCCGGCGCCCCGCAGGCTCCCGAGCAGGGCGAGTGGGTCCGCCAGCCGAGCCCTCAGCCGCCGCAGCAGACGCAGGCGCCGCAGGGCCCTCCGGGCTATCAGGCGGTGCCCGGTCCCAGCACCGGCACGGTCACCTGGTCGGCGACGATCGGTCCCGACCGTGAGTACTTCATGGCGATGATGCACCGCAGCGGCCCCGAGGCGTCGGGCCTGAACCTGCCGGCGTACTCGCCCGAGCAGCAGCGCCCGCTGGCCGGCAACCAGATCACCATCGGCCGCCGCCGCCACTCCACCGGAGACACCCCGGACATCGATCTTTCGGTGCCGCCGGAGGACCCGGGCGTATCGCACCAGCACGCGGTCCTGGTCCAGCAGCCGGACGGCAGCTGGGCGGTCGTGGACCAGAACTCGACCAACGGCACGACGGTCAACAACGGCGAGGAGCCCATCCAGCCGTTCGTCCCCGTGCCGCTCCAGGACGGCGACCGGGTGCACGTGGGCGCCTGGACGACGATCACGATCCGGCACAGCTGAGGATCGCTCGACGCGGGTTCAGGCCAGTGGCCAGGCGTACGGCCCTTCGGGGTCGTCGAGCCAGGCCCACTCGTGCGGCCCGCGGACGGTGACCCCGAACCGCTCGCGCACCGGCCGGTCCTCGCGCTGCCACAGGGCGAGGGCCTCGTGGGGATCGAGGCTCCCGGCCGTCAGTTCGAGCAGAAAACGGAAGAGTTCGTGTCGCAGGGCCCTGCGCGGCAGCCCCCCGAGGTGCTGCTCGTGCGGGGCCCTCGTGCTGCCGCCCCGCAGCGGCACGAAGTACGCGGGCGTGTGCAGGAAGCGGCCTTCGGCGTGCTCGGCGTCCCGCACGGTCAGGGCGATCAGGCCGGTGGCCAGCGGGGCCAGGATGCGGGCGCCCGGTCGGCACTGGGCCAGCCAGGGGCGCGGCACCGAAGGCAGGGTGCAGGTCGCGATGATCCGGTCGTACGGGGCGCGCTCGGGGCACCCCGCGGTGCCGTCGCCGGTGACGACGGCCGGGCGGTAGCCGGCGGCCGTGAGATGCCGCCGCGCGGTCTCGGTGATCTCCGGGTCCAGATCGACGGTGGTCACGTGCTCCTCGCCGAGCCGGTGGGCGAGCAGGGCCGCGTTGTAGCCGGTGCCCGCGCCGATCTCCAGGACGTCGCGGTCGCCGTCGCGCAGATCCAGCTCCGCCAGCATCTTCGCCATCAGGGAGGGCTGGCTGCTGGAGGAGAGCAGCTCTCCGTCGCGTACGCGGGTGGCGAGCGGGACGTCCGCGTAGGCGCCGCGCAGCCAGCGCTCCCGGCGTGCGGGGTCGGGGTCCTCGCCCCACAGCCGCTCGTGGCCGCCGCCGGACGAGGTGACGTAGTAGTACGGCACGAAGAGGTGGCGCGGGACCTGTTCGAACGCCGCTCGCAGCCCGGGGTCCCGCGTCCAGGCGCCGCTCGCCTCGATCTCCCGCACCAGGGCGGATCCGGCCGCCGCGGCCAGAAGTGGGTCGACTGTGGGTCCCATAGAGCCACTGTGCTGCGGTATGGCCCGCGATGCGAGCGGCAGGACGCATCGATCCGGAGGAGATCGGTCCCGATACGGAGGGGATCAGCCGCGATGCGGAGGCGATCAGTCCTAAGTCTTCCGTCCTCGGCCGCCCCGTCTGAGACCATGGACGGTGTGAAAGAGATCCCGCGCGGCACGCTTCAGGAGCAGACCTTCTACGAACAGGTCGGCGGCGAGGAGACCTTCAGGCGCCTGGTGCACTTCTTCTACCAGGGGATCGCGGAGGACCCGCTGCTGCGGCCGATGTACCCGGAGGAGGATCTGGGCCCGGCCGAGGAGCGCCTCGCGCTGTTCCTGATGCAGTACTGGGGCGGCCCCCGCACGTACAGCGACAACCGCGGCCACCCCAGGCTGCGCATGCGCCACGCCCCGTTCACCGTCGACAGGGCCGCGCACGACGCGTGGCTCAAACACATGCGGGCCGCCGTCGAGGAGCTGAAGCTCTCCGAGGAGCACGAGCGGACGCTGTGGAACTACCTGACGTACGCGGCGGCGTCCATGGTCAACTCCGAGGGCTGACGGCTCTCCGCGCGCTCCCCACCCCCCTTCCCGAACTGCCTGCACTCTGAAAGCATCCGTACGGACTTTCGGGGGCGAAAGGCGTACGGCACGGGCACGGGGGGTCGCGGGGGCTGTGACGGGGTTCATTTTTCTGCGCGTGCGCGCGCACCGGCTGCTCCTTGCCGCCGCGCTCCTCGCCGTCCTGCTCACCACGGCGGTCCTTGCCACGCTCACGGCGTTCTCCGGATCCATCGGTGACGTGTCGCTGCGGCACAGCCTGCGTACGCGCTCGGCGGCCCCGGCCTCGCTCGTCGTGCGGGCCCAAGTCCCGCCAGGCGCCCAGGAGTCGGCGGGCCGGGCGGTGCGCGACGCCGCGCGGCGCACGTTCGACGGGCTTCCGGTGGGGCTGCGCTCGCTGGCCCGTTCGGGGCCCTACGCGCTGCCGGGCACCCCGCGCGGCGGCCGGCCCGACCTCACGCACTTCGCGGCGCTCGACCGGTCCAGGATCCGTCTGACCAAGGGCAGTTGGCCTGCTCCGTACGAGAACTCGCCGACGTCACGGGCGTCGCGGGGCAAGGTGGTCGAGGTCGCCCTCCCCGAGGCTGCCGCCGCCCGGCTCAAGCTCGGCCCCGGCTCCGCCCCGCTCACCCTCACCGACCGGCTCACCGGACCGAAGGTCACCGTCCGGGTGAGCGGCGTGTACCGCCCCGCCGACCCCACCGAGCCCTACTGGCAGCTGGACGACCTCGGCGGCCGTGGCGTGCGCGAGAGCGTCTTTCTGACGTACGGGCCACTGCTCGCCGACCCCACGGCCCTGCGGCACGTATCGGCGGACCGTACGCAGTGGCTGGCGACAGCGGACTTCGGCTCCATGACCACGGGCCGCGTCGACGCCCTGCGCGAGGCGGCGAGGAGCGGGCCCGCCACGCTCGCCAAGTCGGCTTCCCTGGGCGGCAGTCCGAGCGCGAGCACGGACCTCCCCGATGTCCTGGACCGGGCCGAGCGCGCACTCCTGGTGTCCCGTTCGACGCTGCTCATCGTCGCCCTCCAGCTGATCATGCTCGCCGGGTACGCCCTGCTGCTCGTGGCCAGGCTGCTCAGCAGGGAGCGCGCCGGTGAGACGGGCCTGCTCCTCGCCCGCGGCGGCTCGCGCGGCCGGGTCGTCCAGCTCGCCGCGGTCGAGGCGCTGCTGCTCGCGCTTCCGGCCGCGGTGCTCGCACCCCTGCTCGCGGGCCCGCTGACCCGGCTGCTCGCGGGGCAGGGAGCGCTGGCCCGGACGGGGGTGCGGCTCGACGCGGCGGTCGGCGCGGACGTATGGCTGATCGGCGTGATCGCGGCCCTCGGCTGCGCGCTCGCGGTGGTCGCCCCCGCGCTCTCGGCCGGCTCCGGGTCGCTGCGGCGGACCCGAGCCGCCGCGCTGCCCGCGCCCCTGCGGGCGGGCGCCGACGTGGGGCTCCTGGTGATCGCGGCGGTGGCGTACTGGCAGCTGGACGGCAGGACGTCGGGCTCCGGCACCCTGAGCGACGACGGCGCGGGAACGCTCGGCATCGACCCGCTCCTGGTGGCCGCGCCCGCCCTCGCGCTCCTTGCGGGCACGGTCGTGACGCTGCGCCTGCTGCCGCCCGCGGCGCGACTGGCCGAGCGGCAGGCGGCGCGGGGGCGCGGCCTGCCCGGGGCTCTCGCGGGCTGGCAGCTGAGCCGCCGCCCGTTGCAGGGGGCGGGGCCCGTGCTGCTGCTCGTCCTGGCCGTGGCGATGGGCATGCTGGCGATCGGCCAGAGCGCGTCCTGGGACCGCTCGCAGGAGGACCAGGCGGACTTCAGGGCGGGTACGCAGATCAGGGTGCTCGGCAGCCGGGTCCCGGAGGCCCGGCAGCCCGAGGTCTACGCGTCCCTGCCCGGCGTACGCGACGCCGCCCCCGTGGCGCGCTCCACGATGGACCTCTCGGACGACCGCCGGGCGACGGTGCTCGCGGTGGACGGCGCGCGGGCGCTGCCGGGGCTGCTGATCCGGGAGGACGGCCGGCAACGGGCGGCGATGACCGAGGCGTTGCGTTCGCCGGGGCCCGGGGCGGTCGTCACCGAGCGGTTCCTGCGCTCCAGCGGGGCGGACGTGGGCTCCCGGATCGATGTGCCGCTGGGCAGCGGTTCGTTGCGCGTGACCGTCGTCAAGGCGGTGGCCCAGCTGCCGACCGCGGGGGCGGCCGAGGGGCAGGAGGGCGACGAGGCGGTGGACGGCGGGGCTCTGCTCCTCGACCTGCCGGGGGTGGACGCGCTGCTCAAGAAGGACGGCAAGAGGGCCCTGTCGCCCACGGAATGGTGGCTCACCACGACCCCCGGCGACTCCGCCGACGCGGCCGCCGCCCTGCGGGCCCGCCCCGACATCGACCCCGAACAGGTCCTGGTCCGGGACGAGATCGCCGCCGAGCTGCGCGACGACCCGCTGGGCGCGGGACCGCAGTCCGCGCTGCTCGCCGTGGCGGCTGCGGCGGCCGCGCTCGCCGCGGTGGGCTTCGCCGTGAGCGCGGCGGGCTCGCTCCGGGAGCGCTCGGCGGAGTTCGCGGTGCTCCGCGCGCTCGGCGCCCCGCGCCGTCAGCTGGCCCGCCTGATCGCGGCCGAACAGGGCTTCCTGCTCGGCCTCGCCCTGCTGGTGGGGATGGCGCTCGGCGCGGTCCTGACCCGTGCGGTGGTCCCCTTGATCGTGCTGACCGGCGAGGCCACCCAGCCGGTCCCGCCGGTCCTGGTGGAGCTGCCGCTCCCCCAGGTGGCCACGCTCCTCGCGGCGACGGCGGCCGTCCCCCTCCTGATCATCGCGGCCCTCGCCCTGCGCCGGGGCGACCCGACGGTGTCCCTGCGCCACGACGGAGGCAACTGACGTGCGCCACGCTCCTGTTGCCGCCCCTGTCGCCCCGTGGATCAGGACGCGCCTGCGGGCCGCTCCCCTGCCCGCGCTCGCGCTCGCGCTGCTCGTGCTCGCCACCGCGTTCCTCGCCGCCGTCTTTCCGCGCGCGGTCGACGCGTACGAGAGCGAGGGGGTGCGCGGCGCGGTCGCCGGAGCCGGGGCCGCGCGCACCGGCATCGAACTCGCGGCGCCCGCACCCGGGTTGGAGGCCGACCAGCACGAGCGGGAGGAAGCGCTGCGGGGCCCGGCCCTGCGCGACCAGTACCGCGAGGTCGTCGCCGCCATGCCCCGGCCCCTTCGCGTCGACCGCGCCCAGTCCACGTACGGCGCACGGACCCTCGAACCGCCCGAGGGGCTGGACCGCTGGCTGCCGCGCCCCACCTCGATCGCCCCGCAGTTCACCCTGGCCGCACAGGCCGATGTCGGCGCCCACGCGCGCGTACGCGAAGGGCGGCTCCCCAAGGGCGAGGGGCTGACCTCGGACAGCCGCCGGGTGGAGGCCGCCGTGACCGCGGACACCGCCCGCGCCCTGAAGCTCCGGGTCGGCACCGCCGTGCATGTGGGCTCCGTGCTCGGCGAGCGCGTCACCGTACGGATCACCGGGATCGTCGCACCGCGCCGCCCCAAGGACGCCTACTGGTCGTACGACCCCGTCCTGCGCACCCCCGCCCTGATCGAGGTGCCGGGCGGCGACCCCCAGTCGGCGAAGAAGCGCTGGCACGCCGCCCTGCTGCTCGCGCCCGGCGCCGGGCCCTTCCTGCCCGCCGTCGACCAGAATCCGCAGCGGTACTGGCGCGTCGCCCCCGACCCGGGCGCCCTGACCGCCCGCGACGTACCCACCCTGAAGGAGCACATCGCCTCGCTCGAAGGCGGGCCGCTGCGCAGCGAGTTGCGCGGATTCACGCATGACGACGCGCTGGTCTCCACCGGGCTCGACAAGGTCCTTGGCGGGTACGAAGGGCTGCGCGACGCGGTGACACCGATCGTCGCCGTGGCCGCGTACGGCATCGGCGGGGTCGCCGTCGTCGTCCTCCTGATGACCTGCTCGCTCACCGCCGTACGACGACGCGGCGAGCTCGCGCTGCTCCGGGCGCGCGGCGGGTCCGTGCGGGGCGTGGCGGCGCGGCTGCTCGCCGAGACGTCGGTGGCGGCGGTGCCCGCCGCCGCCATCGGGCTGCTGCTCGCGTTCCTCGCCGTGCCGCACGCGCGCGCGTGGCCCTCGATCGTGGCGGCGGCCGGGGTGTGCGCGCTTGCCTGCGCGGCGCTGCCGGTCCGTGCGGCGTTCGCGCACCGCGGTCAGCGGACGCACGAAGGCCGCGACGATCTGGTGACGGCGCGTCCCTCGCGGCGGCGCACGGTGGCCGAACTGGTGCTGCTCGTTCTGGCGGTGGGGGCGGTGGTGACCCTGCGGCGGGGCGGGCTCGGCGGCTCAGAGCCGGGTGCCGCAGGCGGCTCCGATCCCGGGGACGGCTCCGCGGGGTGGCTGGTCAGCGCCGCGCCCCTCCTTGTCGGCGGTATCGCGGCGCTCCTTCTCGTACGGTTCTATCCGCTTCCCCTGCGCCTCTTCGCGCGCCCGCTCGCACGCCGCCGAGGCGCCGTCGGGTTCCTGTCGACGGCGAGCGCGGGCCGGGCGTCCGCCGCCCAGGCGCTGCCCCTGCTCGGTCTGCTGCTCGCCCTGACGACGGCGGCGTTCGGCGGCTCCGTGCTGACCGGCATCGCCGACGCCCGCGACCGCACGGCGCTCCTCGCGGTGGGCGCGGATGTCCGCGTGGACCGCGGCGACGGCAACCTGCCCGCCTCGCTCGCCGCCGAGATCCGCGGGACGCCGGGCGTGGGCGAGGTGGCCGCCGTCCACATCGACTGGTACCTGGAACTTCCCGACCACTCCACCGCCCCCTTGGTCGCGGTCGACCCGGCGGTCTACGCACGCCTCACCCGCACCACAGGCCTCGGCCCGTTCGGGGAGGACGAGTTGGCGGCGCCCGGTGGCCGCCGGGCCACGCTCCCCGCCGTGGCCTCGCCGGACGTGGCCCGGCGGCTCGGCAAGGGCCCGCACAGCTTCCGCACGCCCGCCGGTAGCTTCAGGGCAGCGGTCGGGGCCGTCAGGAGCGGCACCCCCGCCCTCCCCGCGGACAGCGCGTTCCTCCTGATCGACCGCCGGGTGCTCGACCACCCGGCGGACACCGCGCTCCTGGCCACCGGAGCCTCGGGGCGGCGGATCGACGCGGCGGCCCTGAACCGGTCGGCGCGGGCCGCGGGGCCCGGCGTCGAAGCGACGTTCCGCGCCACCGAACGCGCCTCGCTCACCGATTCGCCGCTCCAGTCGGGCGCCGAGCGCATCTACACGGCGGCGGTCGCGGCGGGCGCCGGGTACGCCGTCCTTGCCGTCCTGCTCGCCCTCCTGCACTCCGCCCCGCAGCGGGCCGCGCTCCTGGCCAGGCTGCGCACCATGGGCCTGAGCAAGCGCCAGGGCCGTCGCCTGCTGGTCCTTGAGTCACTGCCCCAGGCGGTGCTCGCGGCGTGCGGCGGGGCGCTCGCGGGGTGGGCGGCCATCGCCCTGCTCGCACCCGGGGTCGACCTGGCCCAGGTCGCCCTCGCGGCACGCGGCACGCTCGCGGGGCCCGGCGACGTGACGCTGCGGGCCGATCCGTGGTCCTTGCTGGTGCCCGCCGCGGGCGTGGTGATGCTCACGGGCGCCGTCGCCTTCGTACAGGCGTGGTGGACCGCGCGGCACACGGCAGCGACCGATCTGAAGACAGGAGACACCACTAGATGACCCCCGGCGCATCCAGCACATCTGGCACACCCGGCACGCCTGCGCCCACCCCCAGGCTCACACCCGCGCTCACACCCGCACCCGCACCCGCCGCCGCCATGTCCTCGCTCGCGGAGCTGGAGGCGCGGGCCACCGCCCACCGCGACCGCCCCGCCTACGGTCATGACGCGCTGATCACCTGCGATCGCCTGGTCCGCATCTTCTCCACGGACGGCGTCGAGGTACAGGCGCTCCAGGGGCTCGATCTCCTGGTCCGCGAGGGCGAGTTGATGGCCCTGGTCGGCGCGTCGGGCAGCGGCAAGTCGACGCTGATGAACATCCTCGCCGGGCTCGACGAGCCGACCGCGGGCTCGGCGCGGGTCGCGGGCCGCGATCTCCTGGCGATGGGCGCGAAGGAGCGGCTGCGTTACCGCAGGGAGGCCGTCGGCTTCGTCTGGCAGCAGACGGCACGCAACCTGCTCCCATACCTGACGGCAGCTCAGAACGTAGCCCTACCGATGCAATTGAAGGGAGGCCGCCGCACGTCACGCACGCACAAGGCCGAACGAGCTTCGGAACTCCTGGAGTTGATGGCGGTGTCGGACATCCGCGACCGGCGCCCGCACCAGCTCTCCGGCGGCCAGCAGCAGCGCGTCGCCATCGCGGTGGCCCTCGCCAACAACCCCTCGGTCCTGCTCGCCGACGAACCCACCGGCGAGCTGGACTCGCACACCGCCGAGCAGATCTTCGCCGCCTTCCGCACCGCGAACGAGGAGCTGGGCACCACCATCGTCATCGTCACCCACGACCAGGCGGTCGCCTCGGAGGTCCGCCGCACGGTCGCCATCCGCGACGGCCGCACCTCGACGGAGGTCCTGCGCCGCACGGAGGTGGACGCGTCGACGGGCCAGGAGTCCGTGACCTCCCGCGAGTACGCGATGCTGGACCGGGCGGGACGCCTCCAGCTGCCCGCCGAGTACACGGCGGCGCTGGACATGCGGGACAGGGTGGCGCTCGAACTCGAAGGGGACCACATCGGGGTGTGGCCGGACGACGGGCGCGTGGGTGAGTGACGGGGAACCCGACAAGGCCGGTGGCCCCGACCCCTTAGGCCGGGGTCACCGAGAGGCCGCCAACCCCTAAGCCGGGTCACCGAGAGGCCGCCGACCTCCAGGCCGGGGCCACCGAGAGGCCGCCAACCCCTAGGCCGGGGTCACAGATAGGCCGCCAGCCCCTAGACCAGAGTCACCGAGAAGCCGCCGACCTCCAAGCCGGGGCCACCGAGAAGCCGCCAGCCCCTAGGCCAGGGTCACCGAGAAGACGCCAACCTCCAAGCCGGGGCCACCGAAAAGCTGCCAACCCCTAGACCAGAGTCACCGAGAAGACGCCAACCTCCAAGCCGGGGCCACCGAAAGGCCGCCAACCCCTAAGCCGGGGTCACCGAGAGGCCGCCGACTCCGGCCCTGCGCACGGCGATCGACCCATAGTTCGTACGCAGCCGCAGCCACGGCCCGGACGACAGCAGGTCGAGCGAGTCGCCCCGCAGGAAGCCCAGCGCCTGCGCGGCATGCGCGGCCCGCACGGGCAGCCCGGTGTTCCCGATGGTCCGGGACCAGATCTCCCGCCCCACCTGATCGAGCTCGGCCCGGACCCGCTGCTCCTGCGGCAACTCCTCGACCCTGGACTTGAATTCGGCGACCGCGGCCGCCACGAGCTGCCGCACCTCGCCCACCGGAGGAAGCCCCGGCTCCGGCTGCCAGCCGCCTCGCGGCGGAAGCACTCCGGCCCACGGCGGCCCGGTGACGGCCTGCGGCACGACGGCGTCCCCCGTGCCCCCCGTGCCCCCCGCATCCCCCGCGTGCTCCGCGGAATCGGCCGACTCCCCCACGTATTCGAGGAGTTCACCGGCGGAGACGGTGACGTCGAGCGAGGTCTCGATCCCATGCTCGTACGGCTTCGCGAGCCGCGCCGTACGGATGGCGAGCACTTCGAACGACGGCGGCCGGCCGAAGACGGCAAGCGTGTCGCCCGCCGCCTGGAGACGGACCGCGGCAGCCTTGTCGTAGTGGATGAGCCGGGCCAGGAAGGCGGCGAGATCCCCCGCCTCCCCGGCATCGGCGAAGTGCAGCTGCGCCGTCATGCGACGAGCGCCTCCGCACTCTCGTCCTCGTCCTCGTCGCCGTCGCCGTCGTCGTCCATGTAGGTCAGGAGCACGGCCTTCTCCTCGGCGGTGATCCGCCGCGGGCGCTGTGCCTCCAGGTTGAACGGGACGACGACCGTCGTGGCCCGCACATAGACCTGCTCGGGGTCCTTCACCTCGTACGAGATGGTGAGCGAGGCAGCGCCTATCTTCGTCACCCACGACTCGATGGTCACCGGCGAGTGCCGGTGGACCAACGGCCGTACGTAGTCGATCTCATGGCGGGCCACGACGGACCCGCCGGAGAACGACGGGCTGCCGTCCCCCGGTGCGAGCCGGAACATGAAGTCGATCCGCGCCTCTTCCAAGTACCGCAGGAAGACGGCGTTGTTGACGTGCCCGAAGGCGTCCATGTCCGACCACCGGAGGGGGCAACTGTAGATATGCCGACTCATGTCAGTCTCAGCCTCGGGTGAGCTTCTTGTAGGTGGCGCGGTGCGGACGGGCCGCGTCGGCGCCCAGGCGCTCGATCTTGTTCTTCTCGTACGACTCGAAGTTGCCCTCGAACCAGTACCAGGAGGAGTCGCCCTCGTAGGCCAGGATGTGCGTGGCCACTCGGTCCAGGAACCACCGGTCGTGGGAGATCACGACAGCGGCGCCCGGGAACTCCAGGAGCGCGTTCTCGAGGGAGGACAGGGTCTCCACGTCGAGGTCGTTGGTCGGTTCGTCGAGGAGGAGCAGGTTGCCGCCCTCCTTGAGGGTCAGCGCCAGGTTGAGGCGGTTGCGCTCACCACCGGAGAGCACCCCGGCCGGCTTCTGCTGGTCAGGACCCTTGAACCCGAAGGCGGAGACGTACGCCCGCGAGGGCATCTCGACCTGGCCGACGTTGATGTAGTCGAGCTCGTCGCTCACGACGGCCCACAGGGTCTTCTTCGGGTCGATGTTGGCACGGCTCTGGTCGACATAACTGATCTTGACCGTGTCGCCGACCTTGATCTTGCCGGAGTCCGGCGTCTCCAGGCCCTGGAGCATCTTGAACAGCGTGGTCTTGCCCGCGCCGTTCGGACCGATGATGCCGACGATGCCGTTGCGCGGCAGCGTGAAGCTCAGGTCGTCGATGAGCACCTTGTCGCCGAAGGCCTTGGAGAGATTCTCGACCTCGACGACGATCGAGCCCAGACGCGGGCCCGGCGGAATCTGGATCTCCTCGAAGTCCAGCTTCCGCATCTTGTCCGCCTCGGCGGCCATCTCCTCGTAGCGCGCCAGACGCGCCTTGGACTTGGCCTGACGCCCCTTGGCGTTGGACCGCACCCACTCGAGCTCTTCCTTGAGCCGCTTGGCGCGCTTCTCGTCCTTGCGGCCCTCGACCTTGAGGCGGGACTGCTTCTTCTCCAGGTACGTGGAGTAGTTGCCCTCGTAGGCGATGGCGCGGCCGCGGTCGAGCTCCAGGATCCACTGGGCGACGTTGTCCAGGAAGTACCGGTCGTGGGTCACGGCGATGACGCAACCCGCGTACTTCGCGAGGTGCTGCTCCAGCCAGTTGACCGACTCGGCGTCAAGGTGGTTGGTGGGCTCGTCGAGGAGCAGCAGGTCGGGCGCCTCGATGAGGAGCTTGCAGAGCGCGACGCGGCGCTTCTCACCACCGGACAGGTTCACAACGGGCCAGTCGCCGGGCGGGCAGCCCAGGGCGTCCATGGCCTGCTCGAGCTGGGCGTCGAGGTCCCACGCGTTGGAGTGGTCCAGGTCCTCCTGGAGCTTGCCCATCTCGTCCATGAGCGCGTCGGAGTAGTCGGTCGCCATGAGCTCGGCGACCTCGTTGAAGCGCTTGAGCTTGCCCATGATCTCGGCGGCGCCGTCCTGGACGTTCTCCAGAACGGTCTTCGTCTCGTCGAGCTGCGGCTCCTGCATGAGGATGCCGACGCTGTACCCGGGCGAGAGGAACGCGTCACCGTTGGACGGCTGCTCCAGCCCGGCCATGATCTTCAGCACCGTGGACTTACCGGCGCCGTTGGGGCCCACGACACCGATCTTGGCGCCAGGCAGGAAGCTCAGGGTGACGTCATCAAGAATCACCTTGTCGCCGTGCGCCTTGCGCGTCTTGCGCATGGTGTAGATGTACTCAGCCAAGAGAAACCGTCCGGCAATCAGTGAGTGGGCAGATACACCCCATCTTGCCTGACGGCTAGCTACCGGGGGAAACCAGTACTGGCCGGGGGCCATGACCTGGACGTTCACTGACCACTTGGGTAGTTGGACCGTCACTGGCCGTCAGTGTCGGGTGTCGAGGGAAGCCGCTCAGTCCTCGGTCGGCGTCTCCGGCGTAGTCGCCGGGTCCTTCTTCTTGCGGAGGAGGAACATCGCCGCCGCGCCGAGCACCACCATCAGGACCGCTATCGCGGCGATCATCGGGGTCGCGCTGGAGCCGCCCGTTTCGGCGAGGTCGCCGCCGCCGGTGCTCGTGCCGCCCGCCGACGCGGGGCTCGGGTCGGCTACCGGCTCCGTCTTGTTGCCGATCGTGCTGCCCTCGGTCCGGCAGTCGAGTACGCCCTTGAAGCGCTTCTCGAAGCCGTTCGGTCCCTTGATCGTGAAGTCGTAGGGCTGGTCCTCCTGCAGCGGGATGGTCACCGTGCGGGACGCGCCGGCCTCGATGGTGTGCTTGAGGCCCATCAGGCGGAAGGTGAACGGCTTGTCGCCCGGGTTGCTCGCCTTGATGTCCACACCGCTCTTGGCGCAGTTCTTCTCCGCGGACAGCGCCGGCATCGCGCCTTCCTCGGCCCAGGTCGCGCTCGCCGTCGCGGAGACCGTGGACTCGCTGGAGCCCGCGAGGATCTGCGTCTGGCTGCGGGTCTCGGAGGTGAAGGCCCGGCCGACGGGCACCGTGGTCGACGCCTGCACGGCGAGAGCCGCCGAGCCGTCCGGAGCGCCCTCGGGGACGTCGAAGAACAGGCGGCTGCCGTCGACCGCGGAGGTGACGGGCTTGCCGTCCTTGCCGACGATCTTCACTCCGCTCGCCACCGAGTCCGCGGGCGGGGTCACGGACACGGCGTCCGCGTCCGTCCGCACGGTGACCGGGCCGAGCCGCTCCCCCGCGCGCCCGGAGACCGCGGGCGGGTCGAGGGTCAGCGACGCCTTGGGCTCCACAGAGCCTCGGGCGCTCTTGTAGAGGTAGTCCGCGAGCTTCTCGGCCCGCGGGTCGACCGCCCGCACGTCGGCGCCGTCCGAGTAGCGCCAGATCGCCACCTGGGTGCCGGCCGCGGCTTCCTGCTCGGTCAGCGTCCGCGCGCCCGCCTTGCCGGCCAGCGCTGCGAGGTCGTTCACCTGGGGGTAGGAGTGCCGGAGGATCCAGCCGATCCTGCCCGCGTTCTTGTTGCCGCTCAGCGACGTCCCGCTCCAGGGGGTCTCCTGGTACTTCGCGTCCTTCTGCGTGGGGTTCTGGATGTCGATGCAGTACGTCTGCAGCGTGCCGCCGCCGTCCACGGACATCTCGAAGAGTCCGGCGGGCACCTGCTGGCTCGCCCCGTTGTCACGGATGACGGCCTGCTCGTACGTCTGGAGCCCGCCCAGCGTCGCGACGGCTCCGCCCCGGTGCTGCGGAGCCTCTTCCGCCGCGGCCGGACCCGCGGTGGCTATCGCCCCCGCCGCGACGGCCCCGGTCGCCAGCGTCACCGCGACGAGGCGCGCGCCACCTCGTCTCCGCCGGGACGGCGCGGAGCACGCGCGGCCCTCGGAGAGAGCAGAGAACGCATCGAACACAGAACGCGCAAAAGACACAGAGTTCCCCTCCGGACGGGACCCGTTCACTTCGAGGGGGGTGATCCCGCCAGCAGATCGAAAGGGGGCAGAATCACCTGCCACCTGCGTGGCATCCACTACCAACTGCCCCGATAGCTACGTTCGGCATCCTAGGGACGCGGCAGACCACGGTCCCCGGTCCTGCCGTTCGATAACCGATCCGACTCGGAATCGTTATCGCCGACAACCATTGCGAGCTGGGCTTATCGACAAATCAACGGAGCCCATTCGGGCATCCATTCCCCGATAAGCCGCACATCGGTCGCCCGCCCCCTCCCTGACGGCCCATCACCCCTCGCCCATCACCCCTCGCCCCTCACTCATCACCCCACCGGTTCAGGCTCCGGCTCACGCACCGCGGCCGGTTCCGTCAGCGCCGCGTTCGCCTTGAGCACGCGCCGGAACGCCGCCGTCCCGCGCGAGAGATCGTGGCCGATGGTGATTGCGTCGATGTCCGCCGACGTCCAGTGCTGACCGCCCCGCTCCTCGTCACGCACCTTCAACTTGCCCTGCACGATCACGGGTTCACCGATCGTCAGGGAACCCTGCACATTCGAGCCGAGCCCCCGCCTCGCCCACACCGTGAAGAAGTTGGTGTGCCCGTCCGCCCAGACGTTCTGCACCGCGTCGTAGTACCGCGCGGTCACCGCGAGCCGGAACCGCGCCACCGGCCCGGAGGGCAACTCCCGGAACACCGGCGTCGTCGCGACGTTCCCCACCACCGTCACCAAGGTCTCGTTCATGCCGAACCCCTCCCTCGTCCACTCCGCTTCCGCCGCCGCGGCGATCCGTCCCGCGGCGTCGATCTCAGAGTGGACCGGTCGGGGCGATCCCGCTGAGCCCTGTGGTCTACCGGGCAGTTGTGGAAAACTCCCTCACCCGGACGGGGTACCCGGCCACCATTCCGGCAGGGCACCCGGCCACCGCGTTTCAGCAGCCCGGCCGCCCGTCAGCCCACCGCCGCCCCCGTCACCCGCACGTACTGCTCCCGAACCTCCAGGTACCGCAGCAGCTCCGCCGCCACCGGATCAAGGACCCGCGCCCGCCCGCACCCGGCAGCCGCCTCCCGCAGCCGCCGTTCCGCGTCCAGGCCGTAGCGTCGCGCCGGCCCCCGCGCCGCCATCCGGCTCCCCCACTCCACGCAGGGGCCGCCCACGATACCGACCAGCATCAGCAGCACCGGCACGCCGAGGTTGGGCACGGCGACGCCGATGATCTGCGCCACCAGCCAGAGCCCGCCCACGACTTGGAGCATCGTCATCGCCGCCTGGGCGAGCACCGCCACCGGCCACCACCCGGGGCGCGGCGGCCTGCCCTCCGGCACCCCGGCCGTCACCGTCAGCTGATCGAGCGCCTCGGGCAGCCCGTCGGCGCCGCGCACCGCCGCCTCCCGCACGGCCTGCCCCCAGGGCTGGGGCAGCCCGGAGGCGGCCTCGTCGGCCACCGTGCGCACCGCGTGCTCGACGCGCTGGCGAGCCGTGGCCTCCTCGTCCGCCGGGGCCTGCGCCGCGGGCCAGCCGACGCTCTGCGGCGAGCGCTGGGCCTCGTACCAACGCCACAGCCGTAGCCAGGGCGTCCCGCACGCCTTGCCCGCATGGCGCCGCCAGGCCCGTTCCGCGGCCTGCCCGGCGGCCGCCGCGCCCACCGCGTCCGCGAGCCGGTCGGCGAACTCCTCGCGCGCCTCTTCGCTGAGCCCGATCCGCGTGCCGCCCCGGCCCCCGTGCGCCCCTGCCCCGGCCGCGTACACGGGCCACAGCCGGTCGGCTGCGGTGTCCAGGTCGGCGGCGATCCGGCGGGCGGCGGCGCCCCGCTCCTTGGTGAACTGCCCGAGGGATTCGCGCAGTTCACCGACTCCCTCGCCGGTCAGCGCGGAGAGGGCAAGCACGGTGGCACCGGGTTCGCCGTGCTCGCCGAGGGCGATGCCGTCCTCGTCGAGCAGCCGCCGCAGATCGTCGAGCACTTGGTCGGCGGCGTCGCCCGGCAGCCGGTCCACCTGGTTGAGCACGACGAACGTGACCTCGGCGTGGCCCGCCATGGGCCGCAGATAGCGCTCGTGCAGCATCGCGTCGGCGTACTTCTCGGGGTCGACGACCCAGATGACCGCGTCGACGAGCCCGAGGATCCGGTCCACGTGCGCGCGGTGCTCCCCGACCGCCGAGTCGTGGTCGGGCAGGTCGATCAGGACGAGCCCCTCCAGGGTGGCCGCGTCCGGGCCCTGGAGCGGGCGCCTGCGCAGCCGTCCGGGGATGCCGAGCCGGTCCAGGAGCCCGGCGGCCCCGTCGGTCCAGCTACAGCCGATGGGGGCCGCCGTGGTCGGTCTGCGGACGCCGGTCTCCGAGATCGTCACCCCTGCCAGGGCGTTGAACAGCGTCGACTTGCCGCTCCCGGTGGCGCCCGCGATGGCGACAACGGTGTGCCGACCGGAGAGCCTGCGCCGGGCCGCGGCCTCGTCGAGGACCCGGCCCGCCTCGGCGAGCGTGGCGCTGTCCAGCCGGGTGCGGGAGAGCCCGACGAGTTCACGCAGGGCGTCGAGGCGGGCTCGCAGGGGCCCTTCGTACGCGGTCGAGACTCCGGACGAAGTCCCGGAGGGAGCACCGGACGGCGTACTGGAGGGCGTACTGGAGGGCGCCCCGGACGGAGTCTCCGGCGGGGCGTACGCGTCGGCTCCGCCCCCGCCCGTCCCCTGTGTGGCGCCGCCGCGCACACCGCTGCCCCGGCGCGCGATCAGTCCGTCGTCCCACACGCCTTCGGAGCCGTTGCGGCCGTCTCCGGGTGCGGTGTCGGCGCTGTCGGCACTCTCGGCCCCTCTGGGGCCGTCGGAACGCTCGGCGCGGGCACGCGCGTGCCCGCGCGTACCTGCGCGCTCGCTCTCGGGAGCACGCCCGCTCTCGCCTTCGTGCTCACGCTCGTGCTCGGTGTGATCAGTGACGGCAGTCACCGCGGTCACCTCTCCTTCTGCAGTACGGACAGCGCGGCGATCAGATCGGCCTGGGGTTCGGGGTTCACGTCGAGGGCGTCGAGAGGCGCGAGGCGTCGCTCGCGTTCCGCGCCCAGGACGTTGTCCAGGTAGGTGGTGAGCAGGCGTCCGCCCCGGTCCCGCAGCCGGAGCGCGCCGTGGGCGCCGATCCGCTCGGCGAGCGTCTCGCCCGCCGTGCGTCCGCGGTCCCCGCCGAGCAGGGCCGTGGCGAGCAGGGCCGACACCATCTCGGGGTCGGGCACGAGGTTCTTGTCGATCCTGTCGAGCCCGCGGACCTCGTCCTCCGCGTACTCCTCCAGGACGCGCCGCCAGCGCCGTACCGCCATCCCGATGCGGTGCTCGGCGCTCTCGGCGTCCCGGTCGCGGTCGCCGAGGCCGGGGGCGTCTGCTGCGGGCTCACGGCGCCACGCCTCGTCGATCCGCTCGTCGGCGGCGGTCACCGCGCACAGCAGCAGCGCCTCCAGGCTCTCGGAGACGGCGTCCAGGAGCTCTCCGGCGTCGCAGTCCAGCGGATAGCTGCGCCACCGCTTCAGCGCGTCGCCCGCGAGGACGGCTCCGGACTGCAGACGTTCCCGCACGCGCGCGTGCTCGTGTCCGTACGCCTCGTCGACGGCGGAGGTCAGGCGCAGTGCGGCCGAGTACTGGGTGGCGACGGCGCCCGCGAGCTCCGGGACCCGCACGTTGAGGGACTGGATGACTCCGCACGCGGTCCGGGCGATGGCCTGGGCGCGGGCCGTGGGCTCCTGGGCCCGGTGGGTGAGCCAGGCCCTCAGCGGCGCCACGGCGGTGGACGGGAGCAGCCCGCCGCCGCCGGCGGACTCGGGCAGCTCGGGCACCGTGAAGCGCGGCACGTCGCCCAGGCCCGCCTTGGCCAGCAGGGCTCCGTACTGCCGCGACACCTCGGCCACCAGCTGGTGCGGCACCCGGTCGAGAACGGTGACGAGGGTGGCGTCGTGCTCCTTGGCGGTACGCAGCAGATGCCAGGGCACGGCGTCCGCGTACCGGGACGCGGTGGTCACCATGACCCAGACGTCGGCCGCGGAGATCAGCTCGGCGGCGAGGATCCGGTTGTCGGAGACGAGCGAGTCGACGTCGGGTGCGTCCAGGAGTGCGAGCCCCTGGGGCAGGGTCGGCGCGGTCTCGATGCGCAGCGCGCGCTCGCCGTCGGGGCCGATGGCCAGCAGATCGTCCCGCCCGTCGGCGCCTTCGTCGTCCTCGCCGTCGGAAGGCTCGGGACGCGGCAGCCACACGCGCGTGAGGTCGGGCAGTACGCGCATTCCGGCGAACCAGTGATGATCCTCCGGATGGCACACAAGGACCGGCGTCCGCGTCGTGGGCCGCAGCACCCCCGCCTCGCTGACCTGCCGCCCGATGAGGGAGTTCACCAGGGTCGACTTACCCGCCCCGGTGGAACCCCCGATCACGGCGAGCAGCGGTGCTTCGGGGGCCCGCAGGCGGGGCACCAAGTAGTCGTCGAGCTGGGCAAGGAGCTCGTCCCGGTTGGCACGCGCGCGTGGCGCCCCCACCAGAGGGAGCGGAAAGCGTGCGGCGGCGACACGCTCGCGCAGGGCGGAGAGTGCGTCGAGCAGTTGAGGCCGTACGTCCAAGGTCACCACATGCGAAGAATGCCCAATTTTGGCGGCTTTCTGAAGCATATGGGCACCACCTGCGCGCCGATCGGACACTCGGGACGGAAGGGGCGACTGGGGCGCAGGCATAACGAGTGCACAACACCCGGGGCGTGAGACGCCAAAAGCGATGCGGGATTCGCACCTGCCTGCGATTATCAGGACCGCTTCACTGAACCTCCACATAGCGCCTCGGAGGCGAAGCACCAGGGACAAGGACCCGGGAGCCCTATCCTTGTCCCCGGCAAGGTCACGGCTCGTCCCCACCCGGGCTCCAGGCCACCGGCCACCATCCGGCCCCCGTAGCTCAGTGGATAGAGCAGGCGCCTTCTAAGCGCTTGGCCGCAGGTTCGAGTCCTGCCGGGGGCGCTTTCACGATCCCTGTTCGGCCCTCCCTCTGGGAGGGCCTTTTTGCTGGTCGGGGCAACGTAGCGGGCGGGGCGTAGCGGGCACGTAAGCGCCGGACCTGCCCCAGGTCAGCGTGGGGGCGGTCCGGCGCCGGTTGCTCCGTCTCAGCTCAGTTGCTCGGCCAGGCCGACGATGATGCCCTCCGGGCCTCGGAGGTAGCAGAGCAGGTAGCTGTCCTCGAATCGGGCGATCTCGCCGACGAGTTCCGCGCCGTGAGGGCGCAGGCGGGCAACGGTGTCCTTGAGGTCGTCGACGGCGAACATGACGCGGTGCGTGCCCAGGACGTTGTGCGGGCGGTTGCGCGGGTCGGTGCCCGTCGCCGCGGGGCTGCGGTACTTCGCCAGCTCGAGGCGGCTGTGGCCGTCCGGGGTCCGGACCATCGCGATGTCACAGTGGACGCCGTCGAGTCCGGTGCACTGGTCGGCGACGAGGCCCTCGACCTCCGCCCTGCCCTCCAGCTCCATACCGAGCTCCACGAAGAACGCGATGGCGGCGTCCATGTCCTCGACGACGATGCCGACGTTGTCCATCCGCTGAATCGCCATGCTGGCTTCTCCTTCTTCCTCGTACTTCCTCGTGCGGCCGGTCGTGGCCGCTGATGTCCCTGGGACGGAGCCGGTGGCACGTTCTCGACATCCTCAGATGCCCGGACTTCGAACTCCGAACTTGAAGCTGGGAACTTGGAACTTGGAACTTGGAACTTGGAAGCGTCTGGATCGTCGCTTTTGGCAGATTCATGCGGATGTACCAACCCGTCGCCCGCCCGGCGTTGCCCTCGGAGGCGGTCAGCGCGTCACTTCTGCTTGACCGGCGGGCACATGCCCGTCTCCTCGCCGATCGAGTTGATCTCGGCGTTGGGGCGGGAGTCGCCCGCGTAGTCGACCTGGTCCGTGCACTTCTTGTCGGCGTCCTTCGGCGTGCCCGACGCCGCGCCGGCCTTCTGGGGCTCGGGGCACGTACCGGTGTCTTCGCCGATGGAGTTGATCTCGGCGTTGGAGCGGGAGTCGCCCGCGTAGTCGAGCTGGTCGGTGCACTTCGTGTCCGACGGCGACTTCTGGACCGGCGGGCACGTGCCCGTCTCCTCGCCGATCGAGTTGATCTCGGCGTTGGAGCGGGAGTCACCCGCGTAATCGATCTGGTCCGTGCACTTCTTGTCGGACTTGGCGGGCGTGCCCGACTGCTTGCCGTCCGCGGTGCCGGACTGCGGGGTGTCGGACTGCGAGGTGCTCGTGGACGTCGCCGACGACTTGCTCGCGGAAGGGGACGCGTTGTCGGCACCGCCGCCGTTGCATGCCGTCAGGGCCAGGCCAAGGGCCACCGCGGTCATGGTCAGTGCCGAGATCTTCCGAGTGCGCATGGTGCTGTTTGTCCTCTGCGTGGGGCTGTCCGTTCCGGAGGAGCGGACAGGCGAGTGAACTGGGCGACGGCTGTTCGCCCGTGTGGCTTTCTGTCCTCTCAGATAGTCGATGTGGTTGCTTCAGTTGCTTCATGATCGCGCTCAGGACACGTTCGTGACATGACAGTGGCCGCGCCGTGAAGTCCGTGTCGCGTGCCTCGGGTGGGAGGGCGGGCCTTTCCGAGAGCGGCACGCGCCCATACGGTGACCTGATGACGTCGATCAAGAAGTTCCAGGTCACCTTCGACTGCGCGGAACCCGAACGCCTCGCCCGCTTCTGGTGCGAGGTCCTCGGTTACGTCGTGCCGCCGCCACCGGAGGGGTTCGCCACTTGGGACGATTTCAAGAGCTCGCAGCCGCCTGAGCAGCGGGATGCGTGGTTCGCCTGCGGTGACCCCTCAGGTGTGGGCCCGCGGCTGTACTTCCAGCGCGTCCCCGAAGGGAAGGCCGCCAAGAACCGGGTGCATCTTGACGTGCGGGTCGGTACCGGACTCGTGGGGGAAGAGCGCCTCGCCGCGCTAGAGGCCGAATGCGCCCGGCTGGTACCGCTCGGCGCGGTACACCTGCAGACGTTGTACGACGGCAATGACTCGTGCATCCCGATGCAGGACATCGAGGGCAACGAGTTCTGCATCGACTGAGCGAGTCGGGCACGCGCGCGTGAGGCGTCGGGGCACGCGCGCGTGGGACGTCGGCCCCCTCACCGCCCCGGCAGCCGCAGCTCCCCATAGGCCCCCGCGGGCACCGCCGGCTCCCCCGGCGCGACCACCGGCACGCGCGCGTACCCCGCGCCCTGCTCCGGGCGGCCGTCCGCCTCCCCCTTGTTGGGCCAGTGCGCCATCGCCCGCTCGGCCTGGGCCGTGATCGTGAGGGACGGGTTCACGCCCAGGTTCGCCGAGATCGCCGAGCCGTCGACCACCGAGATCCCCGGGTGTCCGTAGACCCGGTGGTAGGGGTCGATCACTCCCGTGTCCGCCGAGTCGCCGATGGGGCAGCCACCCAGGAAGTGCGCGGTCAGCGGTGTGTTGAGGAGTTCGCCGAGGTTCGTGCCCGGGTAGCCGTTGATGCGCTCGGCCACCAGGCCCGCCGCCTCCCAGCCCTCCGCGATGTGTACGGGGTTGGGCGCGCCGTGGCCCTGCTCGGCCGTCAGTAGGCGGCGGCGTCCCAGGCGGGTGGTGAGGGAGTTGTCGTGGGTCTGCATGACGAGGCCGATGATCGTGCGCTCCGACCAGCGGTGTGTCGATGCGACGCGCGCCACGAGCGCGGGGTGGGTGAGGAAGGCGAGGACGGCGGCCAGCGGCTTGGGGAGGTTCTGGCGGTACTGCGGGACGCAGATCAGCGCCATCAGGTTGGAGCCCTTGCCGTAGCGGACGTTCTCGATGTGGGTGGTGGGGTTCGGGTGGATGGAGGAGGTGATGGCCACGCCCCGCGTGAAGTCCAGGGGGCGGCCGTCGCCGTGCTTCTTGCGGTAGCGGCGCGGGAAGGTCACCGCGCCCACCAGGGCTTCGGAGTTGGTGCGGGTCAGTCTGCCCAGCCGGTCGGACAGGCCGGGGAGCACTCCTTCGTCCTTCATCCGGTGCAGGAGGGTCTGGGTGCCGTACGTCCCTGCCGCGAGGACGACGTGCCGGGCGCGCAGGACGGTGCGGCGGCCCCTGCGGCGCTTGCCGGTGGGGACGGTCACCACCTCGTGGCCGCCCCCGGCGACCTCGCGCACCGACACCACCGTCGTCATCGCGCGAATCTCCGCTCCCGCCCGCTCGGCCAGGTACAGGTAGTTCTCGGTGAGCGTGTTCTTGGCGCCGACCTTGCAGCCCGTCATGCACGAACCGCACTCGGTGCAGGGCGTCCGCGCGGGACCCGCGCCGCCGAAGTACGGATCGGGAACTTCCGCGCTCGCTCCGGGTGAGTACGGATCGGGAACCTCCGCCCTCGCCCCGGGTGAGTGCGGATCGGGAACTTCCGGCCTCGCCCCGGGCGTTGAAGGGACGGAGCCGGTGGCGCCGCCGGTACCGCCAACGCCCCCTGCGTCCGCCCCGTCTCCGAAGAACACGCCCACGGGCGTCAGCCGGAAGGTGTCCGCCACGCCCATCCGGTCCGCCGCCGCCCGCAGGTGTTCGTCCGCCTCCGTAATGGTCGGGTTCTGGCGTACGCCGAGCATGCGCCGCGCCTGGTCGTAGTACGGGGCGAGTTCCGCCCGCCAGTCCGTGATGCCCGCCCACTGCTTGTCCTGGAAGAAGGCGGGCGGGGGTACGTAGAGGGTGTTCGCGTAGTTCAGCGAGCCGCCGCCCACCCCCGCGCCCGCAAGGACCATGACGTTGCGCAGGAGGTGGATGCGCTGGATGCCGTAGAGACCGAGGGCCGGCGCCCACAGGTAGTTGCGCAGGTCCCAGGAGTCGCTGGGCAGAGAATCGCGGGTGAAGCGGCGCCCCGCCTCCAGGACGCCGACGCGGTAGCCCTTCTCCGTCAGACGCAGGGCGGCCACGGACCCGCCGAACCCGGAGCCGACCACAAGCACGTCGAAGTCGTACGCCGGCTCATCGGCCGACCGCGCCTCGCTCACCGCGCGGACTCGCCGTAGAGCGCCTCGATCTCGGCCTCGTACGCCGCCGCCACCGCATGCCGCTTGATCTTCAGCGAGGGTGTGAGCAGCCCGTTGTCCTCGGTGAACTCGCCCTCGACCAGCGAGAATCTGCGGATCGACTCGGCCCGTGACACCGCCGCGTTCGCGTAGTCCACGGCCTTCTGGATCTCCGCGATCATCTTCGGGTCCCGGCACAGTTCGCCCAGCGGGGTGCCTCGCGGGCGCTTGCGTACGGCCAGCCAGTGCTCGACGGCCTCCGGATCCAGGGTGATGAGCGCCCCGACGTACGAACGGTTGTCGCCGACGACGATGCACTGCCCGACGGGTGCCCGGCTGCGCAGCCGGTCCTCCAGGATCGCCGGGGAGACGTTCTTGCCCCCGGACGTGACGATGATGTCCTTCTTGCGCCCGGTGATCGTGAGATAGCCGTCGTCGTCGAGCGCCCCCAGATCACCGGTCGCGAACCACTCGTCCCGCAGCACGGCGTCCGTCGCGGCCGGGTTGTTCCAGTACGAGCCGAAGACGATGCCGCCCTTGACGAGCACCTCCCCGTCGTCCGCGATGCGCACGGTGGTGCCCGGCACCGGGAGACCCACCGTGCCGGGGCGCGGCTTCAGCGGCGGGGTGATGGTCGCGGCGGCCGACGTCTCCGTCAGGCCGTACCCCTCGTAGATGATGATTCCGGCGGCGTAGAAGAAGAGGTTGAGGCGCCGGTCGAGGGGCGATCCTCCGCTGATCGCGTAGCGCAGCCTGCCGCCGACCTCCTTGCGGATGCGGCGGTAGACGAGCAGTTCGTACAGCGCCCAGCCAAGATGGAGCCCGACGGAGGGGCCGGGGCCGCGCTGGTCGAGGAACTTGTTCAGGTACGCCTCCCCGAACCGCACCGCGATCCCCTCGGCCCGGTCGAAGGACGCGCCGCGTCCGATCTTCTCCGCGGTCGCGCGCCCGGTGTCGTGGATCTTCTCGAAGAGGTACGGCACGCCGACGACGAACGTCGGCCGGAACGAACGCAGTTCGGGCCTCAGCTCGTCCGGTTTGATGCTCGGGCAGTGGCCGAGTTCGATCCGGGCGAGCATGCAGGCGATCTGGATGGTGCGGCCCAGGATGTGGGCGAGCGGCAGGAAGAGCAGGGTGGAGGCGACCTGGCCGGTGATCTCCTTGAAGATCGGGTGCAGCAGGTCGACGGTGTTCGCGGCTTCGGCGTGCAGATTGGCGTGGGTGAGGACGCAGCCCTTGGGCTTGCCGGTCGTGCCCGATGTGTAGCAGAGGGTGGCGATGGAGTCCGGGGTGAGGGCCGACCGCCGCTTGGTGACTTCCTCGTCCGACAACTCCCGCCCCCGTGCGGCGAGTTCGGTCAGCGCCCCGTCGTCGACGCAGAGGATGCGGGGCTGCTCGGCGTGCTCCGCGACCGCCGCGCGGGCCGTCGCCACGTTCTCCGCCGTCTCCGCGATCAGCAGCGTCGCGCCGGAGTCCCGCACGATCCACTCGATCTGCTCGGCCGCCGACGTCGCGTACACGGGCACGCTCTGCCCGCCCGCCGCCCAGATCGCGAAGTCCAGTACGGCCCACTCGTACCGCGTACGGGACATCAGCGCGACCCGGCCGCCCGGTTCGAGCCCGGCGTCGATCAACCCCTTGGCCGTGGCGGTGACTTCGCGCGCGAAAGCCGCCGCGGTGACCGGCAGCCACCGGTCGCCCCGCTTGCGCCGCAGGACGACCGCGTCGGGCGCTTCGGCGGCATTGGTGAAGGGGATGTCGGCGGTGCTGCCCGCAGTGGCCTTCGCCGCGAGCGGGGGCGTACGCGCCTCGCGCACGGTGCCGTGTTCGTCCCTGACGAGCTCCACCACGGCGCGTTCCGCCAGTTCGCTGTGGCGTTGCGCCCGTTTCAGATCCTTGCGTACGCCCATGACGGCTCCCGGCTCCCGGCTACCAACTGACGTGCAGAGGTCGTGCAGAGGTGATGCGGTGCGTACTTACTGGGAGGTCAACTTACTCAAGCGTAGGGAAAGTTCAAGAGGTAGTTCAACGGGGCCGCGGGCAGTCGGCGAGGAAGCCGGGCGGCGGGACTCACCCGGGCGAAGGAACCCAGACCTCGCCCTCCAGCACCCGCCCCATCCCCACCCACACCATGTTCATCAGCCGCAGCGTGACACCCTCCGGCGACTGGCCCGGGTGGCCGCCCATCCAATCCGTGAGCGAGTCCGCGGCCCCGACCAGCGCGTGGGCGACGAAGTCGGCGTCCTCGTCGTCGAGCCGGGAGCCGCGCTCGCTCTCCGCGATGCCGTCCCAGACCAGGCCGGCGACCTGCGCCATCACCGCACGCCGCGCGTCGGCGACGGCGGACGCGATCGCCTCGCTCAGCTCGGACGCCTGGCGGTGCAGGACGATCCAGCTGTCGCGGTGCTCGGCGACGAAGGCGAAGAACGCCGAGAGGCCCGCGTACAGGCGCAGTTCGGGCGCACCGCCGCTCGCCTGCGCGGCGCTCTGGAAGGCGGCGACCAGGCGGTCGGCCTCGCGCCGCAGGCAGGCGAGGAAGAGCCCCTCCTTGGAGTCCAGGTAGAGATAGACCATCGGCTTGGAGATCCCGGCCAGCTCGGCGATCTCGTCCACGGACGCGGCGTGGTAGCCGCGCTTGGCGAAGACCGTCACCGCCACATCGATGATCTGCTGCTCGCGCTCCTGGCGCGGAACGCGCCGACGCCGTCCCTCAGTTCTCCCGTTGACCGTCACCCTTGCAGCCTCCCAGACTCGGGGCTACCTTACCCTTTAGTAAGTTTACTGTTGAGTAAGGAGATTGCCATGGCGGACGGTGTCGGCGGTGCGGAAGGTGTGGCCGGTCTGGACTTCGCGAGCGTCACTCCCGAGGAGTTCGCGAAGATCGTGAAGGGCCTGTCCGGCAAGGAGATCACCGAGATCGCGCAGGACGGCGAGCTGCGCGCCCGCGTCCTGCGCGAGGTCTTCGGGCGGATGGGCCGGCAGTTCAAGCCGGAAGCGGCGGGCACGGTGAAGGCGCTGATCCGCTGGAAGATCACGGGGATCGACGAGGCGGTCTACGAGACGGACATCGACGAGGGCTCCTGCACCGTCCGCGAGGGCCGCTCGGAGGCCGAGCCGCGCGTCACGCTCGTCATGTCCGACGCCGAGTTCCTCAAGCTGGTCTCCGGCAACGCGAGCCCCGTGACGATGTTCATGATGCGCAAGCTCAAGATCGTGGGCGATGTGGCGTTCGCCGCCGGTCTGACCCGCTACTTCGACATCCCGAAGGCCTGACCCGCCCGCCCCTTCACCCCGTGACCACCACCACCGAACGACTCCCGGAAGGGAACACACCATGGCCTTCTCGCTCGAACTGACCGAGGAACAGCGGGACCTGCGCGGTTGGGTGCACGGCTTCGCGGCCGATGTGGTGCGCCCCGCGGCCGCCGAGTGGGACGAGCGCGAGGAGACGCCCTGGCCCGTGATCCAGGAGGCCGCCAAGATCGGCCTGTACGGATTCGAGTCCCTGGCCGACCTCTTCGGCGACCCGAGCGGGCTCTCGCTGCAGATCGCCAACGAGGAGCTGTTCTGGGGCGACGCGGGCATCGGGATGGCCCTGTTCGGCACGTCGCTCGCGGTGGCCGGGATCTTCTCCGCGGGCATGCCCGACCAGCTCGCCGAGTGGGTGCCGCAGTGCTTCGGCGACGAGGACGAGCCCAAGGTCGCCGCGTTCTGCGTCTCCGAGCCCGAAGCGGGCTCGGACGTGTCGGCGATGCGGACGCGCGCTACGTACGACGAGGCGCGCGACGAGTGGACCCTGTCCGGCCAGAAGGCGTGGATCACCAACGGCGGCATCGCCAACGTCCATGTGGTGGTCGCGTCCGTCGATCCGGCCCTCGGCTCACGGGGACAGGCCGCGTTCATCGTGCCGCCCGGTACGCGCGGCCTCGAAGGCGCCAAGAAGATAAGGAAGCTGGGGCTGCGGGCCTCGCACACCGCGGATGTGTTCCTGGACGACGTACGCGTGCCGGGGCACTGTCTGCTCGGCGGCAAGGAGCGGCTCGACGCCCGGCTCGCGCGGGCCCGCGAGGGGACGAAGTCCGGTTCCGGCGGTCGCGGGCAGGCGGCGATGGCCACCTTCGAGGTGAGCCGGCCGACCGTGGGCGCGCAGGCGCTCGGCATCGCGCGGGCCGCGTACGAGTACGCGCTGGACTACGCGGGCTCCCGGGTCGCCTTCGGCCGCCCCATCATCGAGAACCAGTCCATCGCCTTCGCGCTCGCCGATCTGCGGACCGAGATCGAGGCGGTGCGGCTGCTGATCTGGCAGGCGTCGTGGATGGCGCGCAACGACAAGGCGTTCGACGCGGGGCAGGGCTCGATGTCCAAGCTGCGGGCCGGGGAACTGGCCGTCGCGGCGACGGAGAAGGCGGTGCAGGTGCTGGGGGGCGCCGGGTACAGCAGGGAGCATCCGGTGGAGCGGATGTACCGGGACGCGAAGATCTACACGATCTTCGAGGGGACGAGCGAGATCCAGCGTCTGGTGATCGCCCGGGCCATCTCGGGGCGGCAGATCCGCTGAGAGGGCGGGCCGCGGGCCTGGAGCGGCGGGCCTGACGGGACCCCCACGCCAGGTGGGACGTTCAAGCCCGCACTGACCTGCGCCGATGAAAAGATCATGACGTCGACGCACTCCCCCCTCCGCGAATCCGGCGCCGTCCTCGGTCAGCTCAACAACCGACGCGTCGCCCACGGCCGCCTCCGCACCGCCCTCTGTCTTCTGCTCCCGGCGATCGCCGTCGCGGTCGCCGGGTTCCAGCGGCGCTGGATGTCCGACGACGGGCACATCTACGTCCGCACGGTCCGGCAGATCCTGGCCGGCAACGGCCCCGTCTTCAACGCGGGCGAGCGCGCCGAGTCGTCCACCGGCACCCTCTGGCAGTGGCTGCTGGTGCTCGCGGGGCTGCCGGGTCTCGACATCGCCAGGGCCGCGATGTACGGCGGGCTGCTGCTGACCGTGGCCGGGTTCGCGTTCGCCTCGCTCGGGGCGCTGCGGCTGTATGCGGGCAAGGCGGCCCTGCCCGTGGGCTGTCTCGTCCTGCTCGCCCTGCCGCCCGTCTGGGACTTCGCCACGTCCGGCCTGGAGACCGGCCTCGCCACCTGCTGGATCGCGGGGGCCTGGCTGCTGCTCGTGACGCGGGCGCGCTCGCTCGCCACGTGTGTGGTCGTCGGGCTCGGCCCCCTCGTACGGCCCGACCTGGCGCTGGTGTCGGCCGTCTTCCTCGGCGCGCAGTGGCTGATGGTGCGGCCCTCGCGGCGGGCCGCCTTCGGGGGCCTGGGAGCGGCCCTCGCGCTGCCGGTCGCCTACGAGGTCTTCCGGGTCGGGTACTACGGGCAGCTGATGCCGCTGCCGGGCGTGACCAAGGAGGCCTCGCAGAGCCTGTGGGGGCGCGGCTTCGACTACCTCGCGGACTTCGCCGGGCCCTATCTCCTGTGGGTGCCCGCGCTGTTCCTGCTCGCGGCCCTGCTGCCGTCGAAGGCGACGCGACGGGACCCCGCCTTCCTGGTGCCCGCGCTCGCGCCCGTCGTCGCGGGGCTCCTCTGCTGGGCGTACGTCATCAAGGTGGGCGGCGACTTCATGCACGGCCGGATGTTCCTGCCGGGGCTGCTTCTGCTGCTCCTGCCGGTCTTCCTGGTGCCGTTCACGCGCGCGTGGGCCATCGCGACGGTGGGCGTCGGAGTCTGGGCCCTGGCCTGCGCGAGCTGGCTGCGGATTCCCTACGAGGGGCGGATCGGGCCCGGCGGGGTCGCGGACGAGCGCGGGGTGTACGTCCGGCAGAACGCCGCGGCCCATCCCCTTCACCACGACTTCGCGGGCTACCCGAGCAACGTGACGTACGCCCGTCTCGTACGCGAAGCAGCTCGCGAGGGCACGCCGGGCCTGTTCCTCGGGAGTACCTCCGCCGGCGCCAACTCCCCCACGCTCACCGGCGTCTACAGCACGCTCGGCTTCGGCGGCACGGTGGTGCCCCTGGACGGTGCCGCCCTCGACCCGATCGGCCTCGCCTATCCGCTCGCTGCCCACTCCGAGCGCATCGACGGGCGGGTGGGCCACGACAAGCGGCTGCCGGACACCTGGATCTTCGCCGACCGTGGCCGTGGCCCCCTCCCTGACGGCGTCGACCCTGCGGGGGTCGCCGCCGCCCGGCGGGCGCTCGACTGCGGTGCGCTGGCCGAGCTGCGGGCGGCGACGCGGGATCCGATGACGCCGGGCAGGTTCCTGCGCAATGTCACCGGCGTCTGGGAGCGCACCTCGTTCCGCTTCCCCAACGACCCGGTGCGGGCCGAACGCCAGCTCTGCGGCGGCAACCGCTAGCGGATCTCACCGTCGTCCCCCGCCCCACCCGCGCCGCTTCCGTACCCGCCGGTGAGGCGGTCCGCCCGGCCGATGGCGGTGGCGAGATCCCGCAGGGACTTGTCGCCGTCCGAGTCGGCAGACAACTCGTCGGCGTTCTCTGCCAGTTCGGACAGCGAGGGGGTGCCGGGCAGGGACTGCTGCCGGGCCGGTGAGCCGGTGTCGGGGCTCACGGCGGGGTCGCCGGGGCTGGTCCGCGTGGAGGTTCCCTGCCGCAGCGCGTCCGCGAAGTAGGCGGCGACCGCCGTGGTCCGCAGGCCGCGGTCGGCGTTCCACAGCCCGCCGTCCATGTCTCCCGACTCGATGTCGCTCGACTCCTCGTGCGGGACGCGGCTTTCGGGGTCCAGCCAGCGGACGTTGGCGGTCGCCACGTGCCCGCTCGTGCCGGGCCTCATCCGTATGGCATACAGCGCGGTCACCGTGTGGCCGGGCCCGACCTCTCCGCCGTCCACGCTGTCGTCGCGGAAGTCGTCGTCGGCGACCTCGCGGTTGTCGTAGCCGATGAGCCGGAACTGTTTGACCGTCTGCGGGTCGAAGGCGACCTGCGCCTTGGCGTCGCGGGCGCGCAGCTCGATGTTGGCGGGAAGCTGCTCGCAGAAGACCTTCCGTGCCTCCTCGCTGTCCGACACGTAGGTGGTGTGGCCGTCGCCCTTGTCGGCGAGGCGTTCCATCAGCGCGTCCCCGTAGTCGCTGCCGACGCCCACTCCGAAGAGGGTGATGCCGTGCTCGCGGCGGGCGTCGGAGATGCGCTCCAGGATGCCGTCGGCGCTGGTCTCGCCGGTGTTGGCGAGGGCGTCGGAGAGGAGGACGACGCGGTTGGTGGCGCCCTCGCGCTCACCGCGTACGGCGGTGTCGTACCCGGTCTTGATGCCCGCTTCGAGGTTGGTGGACTGGGTCGGCTCCATCTTGTCGATGGCCGCGTGCACCTTGCCCCGGTGGTCGCCGACGCGGGTCATGGGCAGCACGGTCTTCGCGCTGTCGCTGAAGGTGACGAGCGCCAGGGAGTCGTCGTCGCGGAGCTGCTCGGTCATCACGCCGAGGGATTCCTTGACCAGGTCGAGGCGGCCGGGCTCCGCCATCGAACCGGAGACGTCGATCACGAAGGTGAGGGCGGCGGGCGGGCGTTCACCGTCCGAACCGTCCCCGCGGGTCGCGAGCCCCACCCGCATCAGGGACCAGCCGTCCTCGTCGGTGCGGGCGCCGTCCACGTTCACCGAGAAGCCGTCGCCCTCGGGGCGCGGGTAGTCCTGGCGGAAGCTGTTGACGAACTCCTCGGGGCGTACGGTCGCCGGGTCCGGGAGGCTGCCTTCGGCGAGGGTGCGGCGGGCGAAGCCGTACGAGGCGGTGTCGACGTCCAGGGCGAAGGTGGAGAGATAGTCGGCGGGCGGGGCGAAGTCACGCTCCTCGCCGCTGTCCTGCTTGCCGTCCCCCGGGGCGCTCGGGGCGGCGGGTGCCGGGGCCGGCAGCGGTCCGGTCGCGGAGCCGCCGCCGCGGCGGCGGCTCTTGTCCGCGTTGTCGGAGGCCCGTTCGCCTCCGCCGCCGCTGCATCCGCTCAGCAGCAGCCCTCCGGCCACGGCGGTGGCGAGCAGCCCCTGCCGTATCTTCCAGGTCCCCATGGTGGTCCCCCTCGCTTCGTCAGCACTCGTGACTGTGACGCCGGGGACGGGCCCGGGGGTCGCACCGGGACGTTGCGGATGGGTCTCGATGTGGCCACGGCGGGCCGGGGGCCCTCAGCTGACCACGTCCTTCTTCGCGAAGCCCCGGAACGCCAGGGCGAACAGCACCAGGGCGTACGTCACCGAGATCGCCGAGCCCTGGATCATGCCGCCCCACTCCATCCTCGGCTGGATCGCGTCCGCCCAGGCGAACTGCCAGTGCGCCGGCAGGAAGTCGCGCCAGCTGCCCAGGGCGGTCACCGCGTCCAGGACGTTGCCGACGATGGTCAGGCCGACCGCGCCGCCCACCGCGCCCAGGGGTGCGTCCGTCTTGGTGGAGAGCCAGAAGGCCAGTGCGGCCGTGACCAGTTGGGAGACGAAGATGTACGCCACGACGATCACCAGGCGCTGGGCCGCCGTGCCCGCGGGGAGCGCTCCGCCCGTCGGGATCTGGAGTGGGCCCCAGCCGTACGCCACGGTCCCCACCGCCAGGGCGATCAGCGGGAGCAGCACCATCGCCGCCGCGCTGAGGCCCAGGGCGACGGCCAGCTTCGACCACAGGAGGCGGGCCCGTGGGACGGGGGCCGCCAGGAGGTAGCGAAGTGACGACCAGCTCGCCTCCGATGCGACCGTGTCCCCGCAGAACAGGGCGACGGGGATGACCAGGAGGAAGCCCGCCGACACGAACAGGCAGGTCGCCGCGAAGTTGCCGCCGGACGCCGTGGCCGTGTCCATCAGCGTCACGCGGCCACTGCGGGACTCCGGCGAACCGGCGATGGTGAACGCGAGGAGGAGGACGAAGGGCAGCAGGCCCATCACCCCGCCCATGACGAGCGTCCGGCGGCGCTTGAGCTGGCGGACCGCCTCGACCCGCAGCGGCAGCGTACGGCCGGGGCGGTATCCGTGGGCCGTGGCGCGTTCCGTGCCCGGCTCCGTGGCTGTGGCGCTCATGCGGTGCCTCCGTCGATCAGGGTGAGGAACGCGTCCTCGAGGCGGCGGTGCGGGCCCATGGACTCCACGGGCAGTTCCAGGCGCACCAGGTCGGCGAGGAGCCGGGCGGCGCTCGCACCGTCCGTGCCGTCGAGGCGCACCAGGAGGCCGCCGTCGGCGCGGACCGCCGAGGCGACGCCGGGCAGCGCGGCCACCTTGTCGACCAGCGGATCGGAGATGTCGTCGGCGAGACCCACCAGGAGCGTGTCGCCGGAGCCGACGATCTCGGAGACCGGGCCCGCCTGGATCAGCCGGCCGCGGTCCATGACCACCAGGTGCGTGCAGGACTGCTCGACCTCGGCGAGGAGGTGGCTGGAGACGATGACCGTGCGGCCGCCCTGCGCGTACCGGATCATCACCTCGCGCATCTCGCGGATCTGCGGCGGGTCGAGGCCGTTCGTCGGTTCGTCGAGGATCAGCAGGTCCGGCATGCCGAGCATCGCCTGGGCGATCGCGAGCCGCTGCCGCATGCCCTGTGAGTACGTCCGCACCGCGCGGGCGAGCGCGTCGCCGAGCCCGGCGATCTCCAGCGCCTCGTCCATCCGGGCGTCCTCGGCGGGGCGCCCGGTGGCCTTCCAGTACAGCTCCAGGTTCTCGCGCCCGGAGAGGTGCGGCAGGAAGCCCGCGCCCTCGACGAACGCGCCGACCCGGGAGAGGACCGGGGCGCCCGGGACGATCGCCTGGCCGAAGACGCGGATCTCGCCCTGATCGGGGCGGATGAGGCCCATGAGCATGCGCAGGGTCGTCGTCTTGCCGGCGCCGTTCGGGCCCAGGAGGCCGAGCACCTGCCCCTTCTCGACGCTGAAGGAGACGTCACGGACCGCGTACCGGTCCACCGACTTCGCGTACCGCTTGCTCAAGTCCGTGATCTGAAGGGGTACTTCCGCCAGCTCCGGGTCGGGCGCGGGCGCCGACGTCCGGCGCCGCGCGGTGAGCAGGAGGAGCGCCGCGATCACCGCTGCGGAGGCCGGGAGCCACCACACCCAGGCGGGCAGCGGCGTCGCCGCCGTCTTCACGCCGGGTGCCGTGGGGACCGCGAGGCCGCCCTTCACGGACACCGTGTACGTGGCGGGCTGGGTCGGAGAGGCGTAACCCAGGTCCGTCGAGGCGAGGACGAGACGCAGGCGGTGGCCCTTCTGGAGGTCGTGGTCGACGGCGGGCAGGGTGAGGGTGACGTCCTTGCCCGCCTTCGTGCCCTGCACGCGGATCGGCGAGACGAGCTGCGAGGGCAGCACCTTCTGGCCGCCGCCGGGGCCGACGTCGTACACCTTCCCGAAGAGCACGGCGTCTTCGCTGCTGGACTTGACGTGCACCCGCACCTTCGGTGATCCGGTGATCCGCAGGTCGTCCTTGAGCGGCGCCGACTGGAACGCGGCGTGCTGGCCCGGGAAGTCGAGGGAGACGCCGACGCCCAGCGAGGAGAGCTGGTTGAGTCCGCCGCCGCCCGCGCCGGGGAGCGCGGAGATGGCGGGCGGCGCGGCGCCCGCGGGGTTGTCGAAGCGCTGCTCCTCGCGCCCGCTGAGCGCGATCTCGCGCTGTCCGTTCTCCAGACCGGGGTACCTGTCGCCGCTGGCGCCCCGCAGCTGGGCCGCGCCATCGGTGGAGTCGACGCCTCCGGTGCGCGTGACCCGGAACGCGGGCCCGGTGTCCGTGCCCTTGTCGTCCTTCAGATAGCGGTCGAACCACGAGCCGACGCGTGACTCGACCCGCCCCGTCTCGCGGTCGCCGCCGTCATGCCCGCCGGAGATCCAGTCGACGGACACGGGCGCGTGGTTGGCGCGGACGGCCTTGGCGATGGCGTCGGCCTGGCCTAGCGGGAAGAGGGAGTCCGTCTGGCCCTGGAAGAGCAGGGCGGGCACCTTGATGCGGTCGCCGACGGCCTGGGGGCTGCGCTCGGCGAGGAGCTTGCGGGCCGCGGCGTCCGGCTTCCCGTTCACCGCGACGCGGTTGTACATCTCGCAGAGCTGCTTCTCGAAGCGCTCGCAGCCGCCGCCGGTGTTGATGAAGAGGCCGGCCCACAGCTTCTTGAACACGCCGTTGGGGAAGAGGGCGTCGCTGAGGTTCCAGTACGTGATCTGGGTGGCGACGGAGTCGACGCGCTTGTCGTACCCGGCGGTGAGGAGGGAGATCGCGCCGCCGTACGAGGCGCCGGTCATGCCGACGCGGGGGTCGCCCTTCTTGTCCAGCTGCACCTCGGGGCGCTTGGCCAGCCAGTCGATCAGGCGCGTGGCGTCGGAGACCTCGCCCTTGGGGTCGTTGAGCCCGATCTTGCCGGTGGACTTGCCGAAGCCGCGGGCGGACCAGGTCAGGACCGCGTACCCCTTGGCGGCGAGGTCCTCCGCCTGGGCGCGCAGGTCGGCCTTGCTGCCGCCGAAGCCGTGGCCGATGAGGACGGCGGGGCGCTTGGCCGAGGGGTCGCCCGCGGTGAAGTACGAAGTGTCGATCTTCGCGCCGCCCGCACCCGGCATCTGCATCATGCGGTCCTGGCGGTGCACGGTGGGGCCGTCGTCCGATGCCGCCGCCGTCCAGGTGCCCGCGCCCGCGAGCAGCGCGACGGCGGCCACCGCGGCCAGCAGTCTGCGCTTCGGCAGCTTCGGAAGTCGTAGATCCATGCGTCAACCGTACGGGCGAGGGCTGACAACCGAGGCAGCCGGTGGTCTGAACCCGGTTGCCTACCTGGGGAGTAGGCCGGGGGCCCGCGTACCGCCGTCGCAG
>NZ_JBHUZJ010000057.1:0-60816 GCF_042667685.1 Streptomyces sp. NPDC057302
GCTCCCAGCCGGTCGCGGCGGTCGCGGCCGTGACCGTCCAGTACGGCTCCACGATCGCCCTCGACGACGTATCCCTCGCATTCCCCTCCGGGGTCACCGGGCTGCTCGGTCCCAACGGGGCGGGAAAGAGCACCCTGTTGTCCCTCCTGAGCACGGCGCGCAGACCCAAGTCCGGGACGGTCACCCTCCTCGGGGACGAGGCGCCGGGCCGGGCGCGGGTGGGGCGGATCCGGCAGCGGATCGGGGTGCTTCCGCAGTCCTTCGGGTTCTATCCCCGGTTCACCGTCCTGGAGTTCACCGAGTACGCGGCCTGGCTGCGCAAGGTGCCCGCGGCCCAGCGGCGCGAGCGGGCCCGCGACGCGCTGCGCCTCGTACAGATGGAGAAGCACGCCGACCGCAGGATGGGCGCCCTGTCCGGCGGCATGCTGCGCCGGGTCGGCATCGCCCAGGCCATGGTCAACGAACCCTCCCTGGTGCTCCTCGACGAACCGACCGTCGGCCTCGACCCGGCCCAGCGCGTCGGATTCCGCAGCCTCATCCAGGAGTTGGGCGAGCGCGCGGCCGTGGTGATGAGCACCCACCTCGCCGAGGACGTCGCCCATGTGTGCGACCGGGTCGCGGTCCTGCTCGACGGGTCGGTCCGCTTCACGGGGACGGTCGGTGAGTTGTGCGCGCTGCCGGGCGGGGACGGCGCACAAGGCGCGGAGGTCGACGGGGGAGCCGTGGAAGCCGGGTATCTGCAGCTGGCGGGGACGGAAGCGGTGGCGACCTGATGCGCGTGCTGCTGACCGAGATGCGGCGCGGCGAGGCCAAGTGGGCCGCCGCGCTCATGGGCGCGATCGGCGTCTACTACTTCACCGCCGAGAGCCCGGACGAGAGCGACTGGATCGGCTGGTGGACCCAGACCAGCCTCCAGGTCCAGCTCTACTCGGTGATCGTGATGGGCTCGGTGATGAGCGCCGCGGCCGCCTGGGGCGCGGGCCGCGCCTTCCGGCACCGGACCAGGGTCTGGTCGGACACCGCGGCCCGCGGCGGCTGGGCGCAGTCGCTGCTGCTCTGGCTCGCGGTGTGGCTGTGGGCCATGGTCGCGTACGCCGTCCTGGTGGCCGTCGCGTTCTCGCGGACCGCGGGGGTCAGCGACGTCAGCGAACCCGCCTGGACACCGCTGCTGCTCGGCGCCGGGATGATGGGCCTGGAGATCGCCGTGGGGGTCGCGATCGGTTCGGCGCTGCCGTCCCGCGTGGTCGCCCCCTTCGCGGGGATCTTCTGGTACGCGCTCTTCGTCTTCGTCGCGTTCGTCCCCGACACTCCGCTGGACAAGCTGTTCCCGGCGATAGACGAGTTCTGGAGCTCGGAGTTCGAGCCCAACACGGCGCGCATGCTGATCGCTTTCGCCTGGTGCGTGGCCTTCGCACTGCTCCTGACCGCCCTGCCCGCGCTGCGGCGCCGCGCGGCGCTCGCCCCGCGGCCACTCGTCCTGGGGGCGCTCGTGGTGGCCGCCGTCGTCGCGGGCGGTGCGCTGGTCGCCTTCCGTACGCCGACGCCCGACTCGTACTGGGCGGTGCGCAAGGCCCAGCCGGCGGAGCAACTCTGCGCCACCAGCGGCCGTACGAAGGTGTGCCTGTGGCCGGAGGACCGCCATCTGCTGCCCAAGGCCCGCGCCGCCGTGAAGACCGTCGACGAGCGGCTCGGCAACCTGAAGGGGCTCAACCGCGCCTTCTACGCGAGCGGCCTCGACCGGCCCGCGGGCCGTAGCGCCGAACTGTCCCTGATGACGCCCGCGGAGACCGAGGCCGACCTGACCGACGCCCTGTTCGCCGCTGCCCTGCCGCAGCCCAAGTCCCCCTCCTGCGAGCCCCACTTGCTGAAGGAGACCGGCGGCTACCCCGACACGTTCCTCTTCGAAGCCGTCATCCGCGCCCGTGCCGGAGCGCCCAGCGAGTACTACGGCGAGAAGTTCGGCCGCGTACTCGCCGGGATCACCAAGGCCCCGGCCGCGCGGCAGGACGCGTGGATCGAGGCGGCGGCCGGGGAGATCCGCGCCTGCCGGCCCGTCCCTGAGCCGCCGCGGTGAGCCTGGTGCGGGGCCTCGCTGCGGCGCGCAGCCCTCGGGCACACGCCGTCGTCGCCTTCGTACGGTGTCGTGGCCTGCCCCGGGCCACCGGCGTCGCGCTGCTCGTCGCCCTGGCGGCGACCGTGTTCGCGGGGCAGCGGGTCGCGGTGCCCGAGTTCCGGTATCTCGTCGACTTCAGCGTGCCGGTGGCCGAGGTCGTGCCGCTCGCCCACGCCGTGGTCCTCGCCACCACGCTGTTCTCGCCGATGGCGGACCTGGAGCAGACCGCGGCCCAGCCGATGAGCCGCCTGCGGGGCGGCTATCTGGTGGTGCTGCTCGCCCTGGCCATGGGCCTGACCGCGCTGCCGCTGCTCGGCGGCGCGACCGCGGAGGTGTTCGGCTCCGCGGCCCGCAATGTCGTCGGCTATCTCGGCCTCGGCATGATCAGCGCCCGCCTCTTCGGCAGCGGGCTCGCCTGGCTGCTGCCGCTCGGCATGTTCGGCCCCACGCTGCTGCTCGGCGTGGACAGCGACAACACCCCGGAGCCGTGGGCGTGGTCGCTGCACGCGTCGTCCAGTACGTCGGCCGCCGTCGTGGCCGTGCTGCTGTGGCTGGCCGGTGCGGTCGCGGCAGCCACCGGGCGGCCCCGGCAGACGGAGCGGGCCGAGCAGTAGAAGCGCAGGAGAAGCGCAGGAGAAGAGGTAGGAGAAGGCAGTAGGCGGCGGCGGGGGAGGCTGCGCGAGACTGTCCTCATGGAGTGGCGTAGCGCGGGGCTGAGCTGGGCGGACAGTGAGCGGCCCGTGCTCGTGTGGGAGCGGGGGGACGTCAGTCCGCTGGTCGTGGGGCGGCGCGTGGGCTTCCGGGCGCGGGGGCGGCGGGAGTGCGTGGGCGCGCGCGGGAATCCCTGCCCGGTCGCCGCCGTCGTACCGGAGCGCGGCACGCAGGCCCGGTGCGCCGACTGCGCGCGGCTCGACCGGGCGCACTCCGTGGCCGCCGACACCATCGCCGACGATCCGCGTACCTACCGCGTCTATCTCGCCTGGTTCGGCACCGGCATGGTGAAGGTCGGCATCACCCGCGAGGAGCGCGGCCCGGCCCGGCTGCTCGAACAGGGAGCCGTGGCCTTCGCCTGGCTGGGGCGCGGGCCCCTGATGGCCGCGCGCCGGGCCGAGGAGCTGCTGAGGGTCGCCCTCGGGGTGCCGGACCGGATCTCGTACGCGAAGAAGCGGGCCGCCAGGGCCACCTTGCCGGGCGTGGAGGAGCGGCGGCGCGAACTGGAGCGGATGCACGGCTTCGCCCTCGGGCTCGAAGGGTGGCCCGAGTCGCTGGAGCGGGTGGCGCTGGGGGTGCACGGGAAGCACGGGAAGCACGGGAAGCACGGGGAGCACGGGGTGGTGGACCACGGTGAGGTGTTCGGGGTGGAGCGGCTCGCGGGCGTAGGGGGGTTCGCCGTCACCGAGCTGGTCGACGGCGGGGTGGTGCTGGGGGATCTCGTCGCGGTGGCCGGGCCCGACGTCTGTCTCGACGACGGCGGGCGCCTTGTCGTGCTGGACAGCAGGCTGCTGCGGGGGTGGCGGCTCGAAGGGGCGGGGGACGCGGCGCGCACGACCGTTCCCGTGCGGGAGATGCCCCTCGTCCAGGGTGGGCTCTTCTGAGCCACTCGCGCTCGCCCGGACGCTCGGCCGGGCTCTCGGCCTTGCCCGCCGCCGAAGCTGACCGGATGGTCAAGTCTGGCTGCCCGTACGGCAATGAAGGCGGGGAGAGGCTGGACAGGCGGGTGGGGCGCGGCCGAGTCTGGGGGACATGAGTGATCAGCCTGTCGGTCCTGTCCCGCCCTTCGAACCTCCCTACTACACCGTCGTGTTCACCTCGCTGAGAACCGAAGCCGAAGACATCGGGCACGCCGACGACGGTTACGACGAGACCGGCGCCCGCATGGACGACCTCGTAGCCTCCGTGCCCGGCTTCCTGGGCATGGACTCCGCGCGGACGCCCGGCGGCCTCGGCATCACCGTCGGCTACTTCCGCGACGAGGAGGCGATCCTGCGGTGGCGCGGCCACGCCGAGCACCGCACGGCGCAGAAGCGCGGGCGTGCCCAGTGGTACGAGAAGTACGTCGTCCACGTCGCCAAGGTGGAGCGGAGCCACGGCTTCGAGCGGGGTGATGACCTTGTGCGGGGATGACGTCGAGGCCGCCCTGGACGGCGGTGAGGGCAGGGCCGTCCGTGACTTCTGGGAGCGGCTCGCGCTGCCCGGACTCATCGACGTACACACGCACTTCATGCCCGAGCGCGGCCAAGGTGTGGGAGTACTTCGATTCCGCCGGGCCGCTGACCGGCGTGCAGTGGCCCATCGCCTACCGGTACGCGGAGGAGCAACGCCTCGCGCTGCTGCGGGAGTTCGGGGTCACCGCCTTCACGTCGATGATCTATCCGCACAAGGCGGGCATGGCGCAGTGGCTCAACGGGTGGGCCGTCGACTTCGCCCGGCGGGTGGACGGATGTCTGCAGACGGCGACCTTCTTTCCCGAGCCGGGGGCGGACGCGTATGTGCGGGACGCCGTCGAAGCGGGGGCCAGGATCTTCAAGTCCCATGTGCAGGTGGGGGGTTACGACCCGAACGACCCCGCGCTCGTGCCCGTCTGGGGACTGCTCGCCGATGCCGGGATCCCGGTCGTGGTGCACTGCGGGTCGGGGCCCGCGCCGGGCAAGCACACCGGTCCCGAGCCGATCGGGCGGCTGCTCGCGCAACATCCCCGGCTGCGGCTCGTCGTGGCGCACATGGGCATGCCGGAGTACGCCGACTTCCTGGACCTCGCCGAGCGGTACGGCGAGGTGAGGCTGGACACGACCCTGACGTTCACCGACTTCTGCGAGGGGCTCTCGCCGTTCCCGCGCGCGGAGCTGCCGCGGCTCGCCGACATGGGTGACCGCATCCTGCTGGGCTCGGACTTTCCCAACACCCCGCACCCGTACGTCCATCAGCTGCACGCCCTGGAGCGGCTCGGCCTGGGTGACGACTGGCTGCGGGCGGTCTGCCACGGGAACGCGGCCCGGCTCTTCGGGCTGCCGGGCGCCACCGCCTAGCGCACGGTCGTTTCTCAGGGAATTCACAGCTTCTGGCAAGAGCACTCTCAGGGCCCCGGCGCAGGCTGTCTGCCATGACTACGACCTCGCCCCAGGGGCGTACCGAACTGCTCAGGGCGGACGGCAGCCCCGTCCGCGTGCTCGTCGTCGACGACGAGGTGTCGCTGACCGAGCTGCTCTCCATGGCCCTGCGCTACGAGGGCTGGCAGATCCGCAGCGCGGGGGACGGCGCCGGTGCCGTGCGCGTCGCCCGTGCCTTCAGGCCCGACGCCGTGGTGCTCGACATGATGCTGCCGGACATGGACGGCCTCGCCGTGCTCGGACGGCTGCGGCGCGAGCTGCCCGACGTGCCGGTGCTCTTCCTGACGGCCAAGGACGCCGTCGAGGACCGGATCGCCGGGCTCACCGCCGGGGGCGACGACTACGTCACCAAGCCGTTCAGCCTGGAGGAGGTCGTCGCGCGCCTTCGCGGGCTCATCCGCCGGGCCGGGGCCTCCGACCGGCGCAGCGAATCCGTGCTCGCGGTCGGCGACCTCACCCTCGACGAGGACAGCCACGAGGTGACGAGGGGCGGGGACTCCATCCACCTGACCGCCACCGAGTTCGAGCTCCTGCGCTATCTGATGCGCAATCCGCGGCGCGTGCTCAGCAAGGCGCAGATCCTCGACCGCGTGTGGAACTACGACTTCGGGGGCCAGGCCAACGTCGTCGAGCTCTACATCTCGTATCTCCGCAGGAAGCTCGACGCCGGCCGTGAGCCGATGATCCACACCCGGCGCGGTGCCGGATACCTGATCAAGGCCGCACCCTCGATCGAGGCGGCAGCCGCCTCATGAGAGGGCGGCGGCAGCCGCGGTCGCTGCGGACGCGGCTCGTCGTCTCGGCGGTGGCGCTGATCGCCGTCGTCTGCGCGGTGATCGGCACGGTGACGACCATCGCGCTGCGCTCGCATCTGTACGACCAGCTGGACAGCTCGCTCGGTACGGTCGCGATGCGCGCGAAAGGCATGGAGCCGAAGCCGGGCGGCGAGGGCCCCGGAAAGCCGTCCCTGGATCCGGGCGATCCGCTGCGGTTCGTGGCCAAGGGGCCCCAGGAGGTCGGCACCATCGGGGCCGTCGTCGAGGACGACGGATCGGTGGGCGAGGCCCTGGTCAGCGCCGATCCGGCCAGCGGCAGCTTCGAGCCGCGGACGGACCGGCTGGACGCGGCGCAGTCCGCCGCGCTCGGCTCCGTGCCGCGTGACGGGCACGAGCACAACGTCGACATCCCCGACCTCGGCGAGTACCGCGTGGAGTACGCGACGGGGCCCAACGGCGACTTCCTCGTCGGCATCCCCACCGCCAAGGTGCAGAACACCCTCGAAACGCTGATCATCGTCGAGGTCAGCGTCACCGCCGCGGGCCTGGTCGCCGCCTCGCTCGCGGGCGCCGCCATGGTCGGCGTCGCGCTGCGCCCCCTTCGCCGGGTCGCGGCGACCGCGACCCGGGTCTCCGAACTGCCCCTGCACAGCGGCGAGGTGACGCTGTACGAGCGCGTCCGGGACGCCGAGCCGAACACGGAGGTCGGGCAGGTGGGCGCCGCGCTCAACCGGATGCTCGACCACGTCCACTCGGCGCTGCACGCACGCCAGGAGAGCGAGACGCGGGTACGCCAGTTCGTGGCGGACGCCAGCCACGAGCTGCGTACGCCGCTGGCCTCGATCCGCGGCTATGCCGAACTGACGCGCCGGGGGCGGGAGTCCACCGGGCCCGACACGCGGCACGCGCTCGGCAGGATCGAGTCCGAGGCGCAGCGGATGACGGGGCTCGTGGAGGACCTGCTGCTGCTCGCGCGCCTCGACGAGGGGCGGGACGGCGGGCGTACGGGAGGTGGTGGGCCGGGGGCCCGACTGCCGCTCTCGTATCAGAGCACTGATCTCTCGCCGCTGGTCGTGGACACCGTGAGCGATGCGCGGGCCGCGGGCCCCGAGCACGTCTGGTCCCTGGAACTGCCGGACGAGCCCGCGCTCGTCCTGGCCGACGCGGCCCGCCTCCAGCAGGTCGTCGTCAACCTCCTCGCCAACGCGCGTACGCACACGCCACCGGGCACGAAGGTCACCGCACGCGTGCGGCGGGCCGCCACCGGCGTGTGCCTGGAGGTCCAGGACGACGGCCCCGGCATCGCCCCCGCCCTCCTCCCCCACGTCTTCGAACGCTTCGCCCGCGGCGACGCGTCGCGCTCCCGCAACGCCGGGTCGACGGGGCTCGGTCTCGCCCTCGTAGAGGCGATAGTGGCGGCGCACGGCGGCCGTGTGACGGTGGACAGCGTGCCGGGACGGACGGTGTTCACGGTGGCGCTGCCCGCCGCGTACGAAGCCGCGTACGAAGCCGCGCACGAAGCCGCGCACGAACAGGTGCCAGGCCCGGCATCGTCCCAGGTCAGCAGCTCCGGACGGGACTCACAGGCGGGCCACAGGCTCACCACACAGGCCTGACAGACCACTTGGCGAATGTCGGTGTCATGCAAACCGACTCTTCTCCGGGCGGCGCTTGCTCGGTCCCTCTGCCGGCGCGGGCCCACCTTCCCGCCGGACGGCGCGATGTGCCCGTCCTGGACATCGTCATCCCCGTCTACAACGAGGAGAAGGACCTTCAGCCGTGTGTGCGGCGCCTGCACGACCATCTCGTACGCACCTTCCCCTACCCCTTCCGCATCACCATCGCGGACAACGCCTCCACGGACCGCACCCCCGAGGTGGCGGCGCAGCTCGCGGCGGCGAGCGAAGAGGTCCGCTACACGCGACTCGAGCAGAAGGGGCGCGGGCGGGCGCTGCGCGCCGTGTGGTCCGCATCGGACGCCCCCGTCCTCGCCTATATGGACGTGGACCTGTCCACCGACCTCAACGCGCTGCTCCCGCTCGTCGCCCCGCTCATCTCCGGGCACTCGGACCTGGCGATCGGCTCCCGGCTCGCGCGCAGCTCGCGCGTGGTGCGCGGACCCAAGCGGGAGTTCATCTCGCGCGGCTACAACCTCATCCTGCGCGGCTCGCTGCACGCACGCTTCTCCGACGCCCAGTGCGGGTTCAAGGCGATCAGGGGTGACGTGGCGGCGGTGCTGCTGCCGCTGGTCGAGGACACGGGGTGGTTCTTCGACACCGAGATGCTGGTGCTGGCCGAGCGCGCGGGGCTGCGCATCCACGAGGTGCCGGTCGACTGGGTCGACGACCCGAACTCCACGGTCCACCTGGTCAGGACGGCCACGGACGACCTCAAGGGGGTGCTGCGGGTCGGGCGCGCCCTCGCGGTCGGCGCGCTCCCTCTCGACCGTCTCGCGCGCCCCTTCGGGGACGATCCGCGCGACCGGCAGCTGCCCGGAGTGCCGGGCGGTCTCGCCCGCCAGCTGGTCGGCTTCTGCGTGGTCGGCGCGCTCTCCACGCTCTTCTATCTGCTCCTGTACTCCGGCTTCCGTACGTTCTCGGGCTCGCAGGTGGCCAACGCGCTCGCCCTGCTCGTCTCGGCGGTGGCCAACACCGCGGCCAACCGCCGCCTCACCTTCGGGGTGCGGGGCCGCGACCGCGCGATGCGCCACCAGGCGCAGGGCCTGGTGGTGTTCGCCATCGGGCTCGCCCTCACCAGCGGTTCGCTGGCCGCCCTCGGCGCGGCCTCGGGGGACCCGTCCCACTCCACGGAACTGGCGGTGCTCATAGCCGCCAACCTCGCGGCGACGGTGCTGCGGTTCCTGCTCCTGCGGGCCTGGGTCTTCCCGGACCGCCGCTCCGACGCGGCACTGCCGGACGCCCCGGCCTCGCCCCCGTCCTCGTACGCGCTCACCTACGCGAACGACCACGCGCACGACCACGCGCACGACCACGCACACGACCCGAGGAACGCACGATGACGACGACTTCCCACGACGCGCCCGCGTTGCCTCCCGCGCCGCCGCACGCGGCGCCGGGTGCGGGCAGGGCCCACCGGGGCACCCGCACCCTGCCCGCGCGGCTCTGGCGCGGTCGCCACGACGACCCGCGCTGGGCGCGCCCCGCCTTCCTCGGCCTGCTGCTCGCGACCGCGGTCCTCTACTTCTGGAACCTCAGCGCGTCCGGCTACGCCAACTCCTTCTACTCCGCGGCCGTCCAGGCGGGCAGCCAGAGCTGGAAGGCGATGTTCTTCGGCTCGCTGGACGCGGGCAACGCGATCACCGTCGACAAGCCCCCGGCCGCGCTCTGGCCGATGGCCCTGTCCGTACGCCTCTTCGGGCTCAACTCCTGGGCGGTGCTCGCCCCGCAGGTGCTCATGGGGGTCGCCACGGTCGGTGTGCTCTACGCCGCCGTGCGCCGTCGCTTCAGCCCGGCGGCCGGGCTCATCGCGGGCGCGGTGCTCGCGCTCACGCCCGTCGCCGCGCTGATGTTCCGGTTCAACAACCCGGACGCGGTGCTCGCGCTCCTGATGACCGTCACCGTGTACTGCGTCCTGCGCGCCCTGGAGCACGGCCGCACCAAGTGGCTGGTGTGGGCGGGCGTCGCGGTCGGCGCGGCCTTCCTGGCCAAGACGCTCCAGGCGTTCCTGATCCTGCCGCCGCTAGCGGTCCTGTACGCGGTGTGCGCGCCCGTCCGCCTTCGCAAGCGCTTGGGCCAGCTCGCCCTCTCCGGGCTCGCGATGATCGCGGCCGGTGGCTGGTGGGTGGCGATCGTCGAACTGTGGCCCGCGTCCTCGCGTCCGTATATCGGCGGCTCGCAGAACAACTCCTTCCTTGAGCTGACCTTCGGCTACAACGGCCTCGGCCGCATCAACGGCGAAGAGGCCGGCAGCGTGGGCGGAGGCGGCGGCCGAGGAGGCGGCGGCGGTGGCGGCCAGTGGGGCGAGACCGGCCTCGGGCGGATGTTCAACTCCGAGGTCGGCAGCCAGATCTCCTGGCTGCTCCCCGCCGCGCTGCTCCTGCTCGTCGGCGGCATCATCCTGACCTGGAAGGCCCGCAGGACCGACACCACGCGCTCGGCGTTCGTGGCCTGGGGCGGCGCGCTCCTGATGACGGCTGCCGTCTTCAGCTTCATGGCGGGGATCTTCCACCAGTACTACACGATCGCCCTCGCGCCCTACATCGCGGCGCTGATCGGCATGGGCGCCACGGTCCTGTGGGAGGAGCGCGCCAAGTGGTGGGCGGGCGCGCTGCTCGGCGTGAGCGTCGCGGGCACGGCCTGGTGGGGGTACACGCTCCTGGGCCGGACCCCGGACTACGTGCCGTGGCTGCGCTGGGCGGTGCTCGTCGGCGGCATCGTGGGCGCGCTCGGGCTGCTGCTCGCGGCCCGGCTCGGGCGTCAACTGGCCCTCGCGGCGGTGGGGCTGGGTCTCGCCGCCTCCGTGGCGGGTCCTGTCGCGTACACCCTCTCCACCGTGAACAGCGCGCACACCGGGTCGATCGTGACCGCGGGTCCGGCTTCGGCGGGGCGGGGCGGCGGTCCCGGTGGCGGCGGTCCCGGCGGGGGCGGCAAGGGAGGCGGCGGCGGAATGCAGCCGCCCACGGGTGGCCAGAACGGCCAGGCCCCGGGCGGCACCCAGGGCACCCAGGGCCAGCAGGGCCAGCAGCAGGGCGCACGCACCGGCGAGCGCGGCGGCATGGGCGGAGGCGGCGGCATGGGCGGCCTCCTCGACGGCGCCCAGGTCAGCGCCGAGGCGAAGAAGCTCCTGGAGGCGAACGCCGAGGACTACACCTGGGCGGCGGCGGCCATCGGCTCGCAGAACGCGGCGAGCTACCAACTGGCCACCGGCGACCCGGTGATGGCCATCGGCGGTTTCAACGGCAGCGACCCGGCACCGACCCTGGCCCAGTTCAAGCAGTACGTCGAGGACGGAAAGGTCCACTACTTCATCTCGGGCGGTGGCATGGGAGGCGGCATGGGCGGTGACAGCGGCACCTCCTCCAAGATCACCTCATGGGTGGAGGACACCTTCAAGAAGATCACGGTCGGCAGCGCGACCTTCTACGACCTGACCCAGGCGAAGAGCTGACGATTCCCGCACACCAGGGCCGGCCGCCACCCGCGGCCGGCCCTGCCGCATCTCTGCCGAAAACTCTCTTGTACGCCGTACGGGAGATGCTTTACGGTGTACATCGCTGACCGCACGTACACCGTATAAGAAGAAGGAGAGGGAGGCATGACGGCAACGACGACCGCCGAGACCCCCATAACCCCGCAAGGACACCCCCAGCGCTGGCTGATCCTCGGCGTCATCTGCCTCGCCCAGCTCACCGTCCTCCTGGACAACACCGTCCTGAACGTCGCCATCCCCTCCCTCACCGAGGAACTGGACGCGTCCACGGCCGACATCCAGTGGATGATCAACGCCTACTCGCTCGTCCAGTCGGGGCTGCTGCTCACCGCGGGCAGCGCGTCCGACCGCTACGGCCGCAAGAAGATGCTCACCGCGGGCCTCGCGCTCTTCGGCATCGGTTCGCTGGTCGCGGGTCTCGCCCAGTCCTCCGCGCAGCTCATCGCGGCGCGGGCCGGAATGGGCATCGGCGGCGCGCTCCTGATCACCACCACGCTCGCCGTGGTCGTGCAGATCTTCGACGACAGCGAGCGGATGAAGGCGATCGGCCTCTGGTCGACCGTCAACTCGCTCGGCTTCGCGCTCGGCCCGCTGATGGGCGGCGTCATGCTCAACCACTTCTGGTGGGGCGCGATCTTCCTGATCAACATCCCCGTCGTGCTCCTGGCGCTCGCCGCCGTGATCAAGCTGGTCCCCGAGTCCAAGAACCCGCAGGGCGACCGCCCCGACCTGCTCGGCGCCCTGCTCTCCACGATCGGCATGGCCTCGGTCGTCTACGCGATCATCTCCGGCCCCGAGCACGGCTGGACGTCGACGCAGGTGCTCGTCGCCGCCGCGGTGGGCGTGGTCGTCCTGGGCGCCTTCGTCTTCTGGGAGCTGCGCATCCCGTACCCCATGCTGGACATGCACTTCTTCCGCAACCAGCGCTTCATCGGCGCCGTCGCGGGCGCCATCCTGGTCGCCTTCGGCATGGGCGGCTCGCTGTTCCTGCTCACCCAGCACCTCCAGTTCGTCCTCGGGTACGAGCCGTTGGAGGCGGGCCTGCGCACGGCGCCGATGGCGGTCACCGTCGTCGTGCTCAACCTCACCGGCCTCGGCGCACGCCTCCTGAAGCGGACGAGCACTCCCGCGACGATCGCCATCGGCATGACCCTGCTCTCCGCGGGCCTCGCCGGGATCGCCCTGCTCGGCGGCGACAACTACGCCGGGATGCTGACCGGTCTCATCGTGATGGGCGCGGGCATCGCGCTCGCCATGCCCGCCATGGCCAACGCGATCATGAGCGCGATCCCTCCGGAGAAAGCGGGTGTGGGCGCGGGCGTCAACGGCACGCTCGCGGAGTTCGGCAACGGTCTGGGCGTGGCCGTGCTCGGCGCCGTCCTGAACTCGCGCTTCGCCTCGCTCGTCACGGTCTCCGCCGTCTCGCTGCCCGCCGCGCTGGCGGCAGCGGGGTCGGACGCCGAACGTACGAAGATCGCCGACGCGTTCTCGTCGGGCCTGGAGACCAGCCAGCTGGTGGGCGCGGTGGCCGTGCTCCTCGGGGGCTTGCTGGCAGCGGCGTTGCTGAAGCGCGCGGAGAGGGCAGACTCTGCCAGGACGGACCCGGCGACGGCGTCCGCATAGCATCGAGGACGGGCGACGGACCGGCCGATTCCGGTCTGTCGCCCGCCCTGTGGGACCGGTATCGGTACAAGAGCTCAGGACCAGGAAGGTGCGCCATGGCGAAGGCAGCCGATCGCGCGAAGCGCCCCGCGCGGACCAGTGTCTGGCTGGAGGGCAAAGCCCCCCGGAACGGCGCGGGCCGCAGGAGTGACCAGCCGTCGGGCCTGGACCGGGAGCGCATCACCGAGGCCACGGTCCGCCTCCTGGACGAGGAGGGCCTCGCCAAGTTCTCCATGCGGCGCCTGGCGGCGGATCTGAACGTCACGGCGATGTCCGTGTACTGGTACGTCGACACCAAGGACGACCTTCTCGAACTGGCCCTGGACACGGCCGCCGGGGAGATGGCCCTGCCCGACCCGGATGCGGTCACGCCCGACCGGTGGCGCCAGACGCTGCGCGAACTGGCCCAGGAGTACCGGGAGTTGCTGGTCCGGCACGCCTGGGTCTCGCCGCTCGTCGGCAACTTCCTCAACATCGGCCCGAACTGGATCCGGTTCTCGCTGGCCGTGCAGGGAGTGGTCCGCGGGACCGGCCTGCCGACGGAGAAGCAGGCCGGGGCGATCGCCGCGGTCTTCCAGTTCGTGTACGGATTCGGCACGGTCCAGGGCCACTACATCGCGCGGTGCGCGGCGGCCGGGCTCACGCCCGAGGAGTACTTCAAGGAGGCCATGGGTGCGGTCAGCGCCCATCCGGCGCTCGAGGAGACCCTGCACAGCTCCGCCGACATGATGGAGGCGCGGGGCGGGTCCACGGTCGAGGAGATGTGGGAGCTGGACTTCGCGGTCGCGCTCGATCTGCTGGTGGCCGGGATCGAGGCCACGCTCGAACCCGGCCGCTAGGCCTTGGCTGCCGGGAAGCCGCCGGTGGCCACCGGGCCCCACCGCTGAGGGGTGATCCGGATGATGGACTTGCCCTGCTTCACCATCGCCTCGCGGTACTCGTCCCAGTCGGAGTGCTCGCCGGAGATGTTCCGGAAGTACTCGACGAGGGGCTCCACCGACTCCGGGGAGTCGATGACCTCGGCCGTGCCGTCGATCTGGACCCAGGGGCCGTTCCACTCGTCGCTGAGCACGATGACGCTGACCTGAGGATTCCGCTTGGCGTTGCGGGTCTTGGCCCGCTCCGGGTACGTGGACACCACGATTCGTCCGGAGTCGTCGACCCCGCAGGTCAGGGGCGAGCCCTGCGGGGTCCCGTCCGCCCGCGCGGTGAGCAGGATGGCCCGGTGCCTGGGGCGGACGAAGTCGAGCAACTCGTCGACCGAGACCGTGGTGTTGGTAGCGATGTTGGGTGCCATGGACGCACCCTAATCCCGCACGGACCGCTAGGCCTGGGGGAGGGACTCCCCCTGGACCGCCTGGATGTCCAGCTCCACCCGCAGGGTGGTCCCGATGGCCGAGATGCCCGCCTGCACCACCTGGTTGTAGTTCATGGCGAAGTCCTCCCGGCGCAGCTCCGCCGTGGCCCGGAACGCCGCGCGGGTGCCGCCCCAGGGGTCCGCCCCGGTGCCCAGGTAGCTCAGGTCGAGGTCGACCGGGCGTACGACACCGTGCATCTGGAGCTCGCCGTGCACCGTCCAGCGGTCCGAACCGGCGGGCGTGAGGCCCGTCGAACGGTAGACGAGCTCCGGGTACTGCTCGACGTCCAGGAAGTCGGGCGACTTCAGGTGGCCGTCGCGCATGCCGTTGCCCGTGTCGATGGACGCGGACCTGATGACCGCCTCGACACGCGACTTCTCCACGTCCTCGGCGATCTCCACGCGTCCGCCGAAGTCGGTGAACCGGCCGTGCACGCTGGTGATCCCCAGGTGCTGGGCGACCGCGCCCACCGTCGAGTGCGCCGGGTCGATGGTCCAGGGGCCGGGCGGCGGCAGTTCGGTGCCGCCCTGCCTGGCCAGGACGATGTTGCCCACCTCGGCACGGCCGCTCGCCGTGACGAGCGCGGTCGAGGCCACGGGCGCGTAGCCGACCGCGGTGACGATCACGGTGTAGGGGCCGGGCGGAAGATCCGTCGCGTCGCGTACCGCACCTTCCCCGTCCGCCGCCGCGCGCAGCACCTGCGCGCCTGTCATGTCCGTCAGGGTGACGACGGCGTGCGACACCGCCCACCCGTCACGCGTCCGGATCCGAGCGCTGAGTCCCATCCCGTTTTTCTCCTTGCCGAGCTGAAAAAGAGTGCGGCCCCCGGCGGCGGTGACACGGCCGTCCCCTGCCGTGTACGTCACCACCAACCCGGGGGCCCTTTCCACTACCGGCCCGTGCGCGCCCATCCGCTCGAAAGCGCGCGCACGGGCCGGGGTTGATTACTCGCCGGGGTGGGCGAGTTCGATGTCGTGGTCGCCGACACCTTCTCCGGCGACGGTCAGGCCCGTCGCCACCGGCGGGTAACCGGTCGCGATGACCGTGTACTCGCCGTTGTCCAGGTCGGTGAAGGCGTACGCGCCGTCCGACCCGGTGGTCGCCGTGGAGACGACGTTGCCCGCCGCGTCCACGAGGGTGACCCGCGCGTCGTTCAGCGGCCCGCCCTTGGAGCGGACGGTGCCAAGGACCTGCGAACCGGCCTTCAGCTCGACCTCGACCCGGGTGACGCCGACCGCGCCGACCTCGACGGGCAGCGCCATCGGGCGGTGACCCGCGGCGTTCACCGCGATGGTGACCTGTCCGGGCACCAGCTCGGCGAAGGTGAACTCGCCCTGCTCACCGGTGAGCCCGGTGGCCAGGACGTCGCCGCGGACGTCGGTCACGATGACCATGGCGCCGGTGACCGGCAGCTTGCCGTCGGAGGCCCGCACCACACCGCTGAGGCCGCTCGTGCCGCTCAGCAGGATGTCGTAGGTCAGCGCCTCGTCGGAGACGACGATCGTGGAGGCCTGCGGCTGGAAGCCGTCGGCCGACGCGATCAGTACGTACGACCCGGCGCCGGGAGCGTCGACCGCGTAGGACCCGTCGCCCTGCGCCACCGCACGGCCCAGCTGCCGTCCCCCGAGGGAGATCAGCGTGACCGCGGCCCGCGGGACCGGAGCGCTCTCCGCGCCACGGACGAAGCCGTGTACGGGAGTTCCGCCGCCGATGGCCTGCGGGGGCACGTCACCGGTGGCCGTGGAGGCCACCGCGGCGAGCCGCTGCGTGCCGTCGGGGCCCGCTTCGGTGTGCGCGCCCACGGAGGCGAGTACCGGCTGCTCGTCGGCGGCCGTGGTGGCCGCCGCCGGGGCGGTGACCGGAGCGTCGGCCGACTCGGCGGCCTGGGCCAGCGCACCTGACGTACGCAACGGGACCTCCTTGATGAAGATCGTGATCAGGAAGGCGACGAAGGCGAGCGGCGCGGCGATCAGGAAGACGTCGGCGATGCCGTGCCCGTAGGCGCTCTCCATGATCGTGCGGAACGGGGCCGGGAGCTTGTCCAGGTCCGGGATGCCGCCGCCGCCCGTGCCGCCGTGGCCCATGCCCGCGGCCTTGGGGCCGAGGTCGGCGACGCCGTCCTTCACGTAGTGGGTGATGCGGGTCGCCATCACGGCGCCGAGCGCCGAGACGCCCATGGCGCCACCGAGGGAACGGAAGAAGGTGACGACCGAGCTCGCGGAGCCGAGGTCCTCGGGAGCGACCTGGTTCTGCGTGGCGAGCACCAGGTTCTGCATCATCATGCCGATGCCGAGACCCATGAGGACCATGAAGATCGCGATGTGCCAGTACTCGGTGTCGTAGCGCATCGTGCCGAGCAGGCCGAGACCCGCGGTCAGGAGCGCGCCGCCGGAGACCAGCCACGCCTTCCACTTGCCGGTCTTGGTGATGATCTGGCCCGAGACCGTCGAGGAGACGAACAGACCCGCGATCATCGGGATCGTCATGACGCCGGACATCGTCGGCGACTTGTCGCGCGCCAGCTGGAAGTACTGGCTGAAGAACACCGTGCCCGTGAACATGCCGACGCCCACGAAGAGCGAGGCGATGGAGGCGAGGGTGATCGTGCGGTTGCGGAAGAGCCGCAGCGGGATGATCGGCTCGCGTGCCTTGGACTCGACGAGCAGGAAGAGCAGCCCCAGGACGATCGAACCGCCGACCATCGCGCCGGTCTGCCAGGACATCCAGTCGTACTTGTCGCCCGCGAAGGTCACCCAGACCAGGAGCAGGGAGACGGACGCCGAGATGAAGAAGGCGCCGCTCCAGTCGACCTTGACGTCCCGCTTCACGACGGGGAGCTTCAGGGTCTTCTGCAGCACGATCAGGGCGATGATCGCGAAGGGCACACCGACGTAGAAGCACCAGCGCCAGCCGAGCCACGAGGTGTCGGTGATGACACCGCCGAGCAGCGGGCCGCCGACGGTGGCGACGGCGAAGGTCGCACCCAGGTAGCCGGAGTAACGGCCGCGCTCACGCGGGGCGATCATCGCGGCCATGACGATCTGCGCGAGGGCGGAGAGACCGCCGACGCCGATGCCCTGGACGACACGGCAGGCGATCAGCATCCCGGCGTTCTGCGAGAGGCCGGCCACGACCGAGCCGAGCACGTAGATGATCAGGGCTATCTGGACCAGGGCCTTCTTGCTGAAGAGGTCCGACAGCTTGCCCCACAGGGGCGTGGTCGCCGTCATCGCCAGGAGCGATGCGGTGACGACCCAGGTGTAGGCGGACTGGCCGCCGCCCAGGTCGCCGATGATTTCAGGCAGGGCGTTGGAGACGATCGTCGACGACAGGATCGCGACGAACATGCCGAGCAGGAGGCCGGAGAGGGCCTCCATGATCTGCCGGTGTGTCATCGGAGCGCTCGCGTCGTGCGCGGCTCCGTGCTTGGCGTGGCTGCCCCGCACACCGGATGGTGTGGTTGTTGCCATGGGCTTCCTCTTCGTTACGCGGGTGTACGGGTGGTCTCTTCGAAGGGGAGCCGGGCCGAAGCCGCACGGCAGTCCCCGAAGCTGTCGCGCAGTCGCGCGAGCAGCGTGCTGAGCTGGACGACCTCGTCGTCTGACCAGTCATGCAAGTAGTGGGTGAGCGTCTTGATCGACAGTTCATTCAGCTCATCGAGCTTGATCCTGCCCTGGGGCGTGAGGCTCAGGATGCGGGAGCGCTTGTCGGCGGGGTCGGGATCACGGCGGATCCACTCCTTCTCCGCGACATGGGCGACGTGCCGGCTGGTCACCGACATGTCGACGGCGAGCAGCTCCGCGAGCCTGCTCATCCGCATCGCGCCGTGCCGGTCGAGCAGGACGAGTACGGCGGCCGATCCACCCGGGCAGTCGTGCGGCAGGCCCCTTCCGAGGCCTCGCTTCACGGCACCGATGGCGCTGAGCTGTCGGGCCAGCTCCTCGTACTGACGCTGCGCGGCCACGGCACCTCCTATGTTGTTGCTTAGGGCAACCATAGAGACAGTTGGTTGCCGCAGGCAAACTAAAACTGGACCAACGCCCTAAAGAGTCGGTAAAGGTCTGGGGCTGCGCACGTAAAGTCAGTGGTCAGCGGGGGTTGGGCCGACCCCCGTTGGTTCGCTAGGGTCCTGCGCTATGGCACACAACCCCCAGGGCCCCCAGAACACCCCCGACCCCGCCGGCAGCACGCAGATGTTCCGCGCCTTCGTCGACGAGTCCCCGCAGGGCCGAGCACAGCAGCCGGCGGCGGCGCCCGCGGGCCCGCGCATCGGCCTGATCATCGGCGTCGTACTCGCCATCGTGGTGGTGGCGGGGGTGGCTTGGCTGGCGCTGAAGTAGACCTCCCGGCCGGGGCGCCCATCAGGTAAAGGCGCGCTACTTCCACTTCACGGAGACGTCCCGCGTCTCCACATGCATCCCCAGCGGCACCCGCCACGCGTCCACACATACGGGCCAGGTCTTCTTCACGGTCTTCCCCGCACCGATGGGTGCGGGCAGCTTGTGGGTGGAGTCGAGCGTCGCCCAGTCCACGCCGAGGGCGCCGATCACGTGCGTACCGAGGGTGACCGTGCCCGAGTCCACCGGCGACCCGCCGGTGTTCTTGAAGGAGACGGTCACTTTCTCGCACCAGCGGTCAGCCGCGGGCTTGCGCTGCGGTTCGCCGACGCTGAGCTTCGCGGGGCCGGTGGGGCCGGTGGGGCCGCTGGGCCTGGTGGACCCGGTGCCGGAGCCACCGCCGGGCGCGGAGGGAGTGCCGCTCGTACCGCCGCCCTCTGGGCTTCCCGTCGAGCTGCCGCCCGAACTTCCCTGCGTGCGGCCGGGCTTGGCGCCATCGGCCGAGGGGCCGCTGCTGTCCGGGGCCGCGGGGGAGTCCGAACCAGCCTTGCCGTTACCTGACTTGCCCGTGGATTCGCTGGAGCCGGGCTCCGACGGCCCGGAGCCGCCGCCCGCGCCCTTGGCGCCGTCGCCGCCGCCAGGCGCCTCGCTGCCGTCCAGCGGCACCAACTCCACGTCCCCGGTAGGGGCGACACCCTTGCCCGCGGCCCGCTCAGGCCCCGCGGCAGCCGGCCCCGTGGCCACATAGCCGTCGCCGTCCCCGCCGCCACAGGCGGCGAGCAGCCCGCCCAGGCACAGGGCAGCCGTAGACGCACCCAGTACGTTCCGCATGCCACGTCGCATCGCGCCAGTGTGGCTGACGGGTCGTCAATTAGGAACCCCGTCAGCAACTCCGGTCCCCCTGCGGCGCGTTGAGCCACAGGGGGCGCGACATCAGTCGGCGATGAGCCCTTCACGCAGCTGCGAGAGCGTCCGCGTGAGCAGGCGCGAGACGTGCATCTGCGAGATGCCGACCTCTTCGCCGATCTGCGACTGCGTCATGTTCGCGAAGAAGCGCAGCATGATGATGCGGCGCTCGCGCGGCGGCAGCTTGGCGAGCAGCGGCTTGAGCGACTCGCGGTACTCGACGCCTTCCAGGGCGCTGTCCTCGTACCCCAGACGGTCCGCGAGGGAGCCCTCGCCGCCGTCGTCCTCAAGGGCCGGGGAGTCGAGCGACGAGGCCGTGTACGCGTTCCCGACGGCCAGGCCGTCGACCACGTCCTCCTCGGAGACCCCGAGCGCCTTGGCGAGTTCGGGCACGGTCGGCGAGCGGTCCAGCTTCTGCGCCAGCTCGTCGCTCGTCTTCGTCAGCGCGAGCCGCAGTTCCTGAAGGCGGCGCGGCACGCGCACCGACCAACTGGTGTCGCGGAAGAAGCGCTTGATCTCGCCGACGACCGTCGGCATCGCGAACGTCGGGAATTCCACGCCCCGTTCGCAGTCGAAGCGGTCGATCGCCTTGATCAGGCCGATCGTGCCGACCTGGACGATGTCCTCCATCGGTTCGTTGCGGCTGCGGAAGCGGGCCGCCGCGTACCGGACGAGGGGGAGGTTGAGCTCGATCAGCGTGTCCCTCACGTAGACACGCTCGGGACTGTCCTTGTCGAGTGCGGCGAGCCGCAGGAACAGGGAGCGGGACAGGGTGCGGGTGTCGATGGCGCCGGAAGTCCCGGAAACTACTGGACTCACCAGCACGTCGGGCGCTGATTCGCTCTTCGTGAGCGTGAGCACCTTCGAGCTGCCCTGGTCTGCGGACATGCCACCCCCTTGAGGTCGCGGACGGTCACGGCGGACGCTCCCGTCGGAGGAACGCAGCCTCCACCTGAATACCGGACGTGGGGCTGCGGCAAACGCGGTTCCAGCAGAATGTCACATGTCGGCAACACGCTGTAGTTACTTGTCGACAAATAAGGGTGACATCGATGCAGGAAAGAGGGGGTCTGAGGCATTTCTGCTCGTGAGAACGTCGGGAACCGCCGTGAGAGCAGTCCACTCGTTACGGTTACGCCTCGATACGATTTGCGGATCGAAGTCGTGCAAAGCTTCTGGCCAGCAGTCTTGACACATGCATCTGAGAAACGCCCAATTCGGCGCTGATCTGTGATTGCGTCAGATTGCTGTAGTAGCGCAGAAGCAGGATGCGCTGTTCGCGCTCCGGCAGTTGGACGAGGAGATGGCGTACGAGATCGCGGTGCTCGACTCCGTCGAGCGCGGGGTCCTCATAGCCGAGCCGGTCGAGCAGACCGGGCAGCCCGTCGCCCTCCTGGGCCGCCTCCAACGACGTTGCGTGGTAGGAACGTCCGGCCTCGATACAGGCCAGGACCTCCTCCTCGGTGATGCGCAGGCGCTCGGCGATCTCCGCGGTCGTGGGCGAGCGCCCGTACGCCGTGGTGAGGTCCTCGGTCGCCCCGGTCACCTGCACCCACAGCTCGTGAAGACGGCGCGGCACATGGACCGTTCGTACGTTGTCGCGGAAGTACCGCTTGATCTCGCCGACCACGGTGGGCATCGCGAAGGTCGGGAACTGCACGCCCCGCTCGGGGTCGAAGCGGTCGATGGCGTTGATCAGGCCGATCGTGCCGACCTGGACGACGTCCTCCATCGGCTCGTTGCGGCTGCGGAAGCGGGCGGCGGCGTACCGCACCAGCGGCAGGTTGGCCTCGATGAGCGCACCGCGGACGCGGCCGTGCTCGGGGCTGCCCGGCTCAAGATCCTTGAGCTGGCCGAAGAGCACCTGCGTCAGGGCCCGGGTGTCGGCTCCCCTGCTGCTGGGGGCCCGCTCGGCGGGCAGGGCGCCCTGGGGGCCCGGCGCGGGCGCCGTGCTCGGCGCCGCGGGGCCGCTGCTCGCCTGCGGGGTCACGGGTGGTGCTTCGGGCGCAGTACTGGCCGGCACGGTCAACGCCACCCCTTCTCGGTCAAGCCCAGTCAAGTCCTGTCGAGCTCAGTCAAGATCAGCCGACCCTGGTCAACTCATCCGTCAAAAGCGGTCATAGCATCACAAGACATGTGCACTGTGTGCAAGCACCCGATAACTACGTGTTGAGGGGCAAGTTGGGCCGTACGACGCAGAAAAGCCCCTCACCGTTCCGGTGAGGGGCCCGCTTCGCGCAGGGCTGCTGAGCCGGTCGGCTCAGAACTCGTAGTCCGCGATCACCCACGTGGCGAACTCCCGCCACAGTGCGACACCCGCCTGGTGGGCGGGGTGCTCCAGGTAGCGCTTCAGCGCATCGGTGTCCTCGACCGCCGAGTTGATGGCGAAGTCGTACGCGATGGGCCGGTCGGTGATGTTCCAGGCGCACTCCCAGAACGAGAGCTCCGGGATCTGCCCGCCGAGCGCGCGGAAGGCCTCGACCCCCTCGACGACGCGCGGCTCGTCGCGCTCCACACCGTCGTTGAGCTTGAAGAGGACCAGATGGCGGATCATGCGCACTCCTGGGAAGGGCGGAGAGGGGCGATAAGGAGGGGGCGGCGGGACGAGCCGCTCAGTCCTTGCCTCCGTTGGCGACCCACGTCATGAAGTCACCGATGCTCCGAGCGGCGTCCGAAACCGCCTCGAAGCCTATCTGGACGTAGTCGGCGGCCTTGGCCGGGTCAGTGATGATCACGTAGAGCATGAAGACGACGACCGCGAAGAGCCCGATCTTTTTCCACTGCACGGCCATGCTCCCGGCCTCCCCTTACCTGCTGCGCCCTGTGACCCCTGTGACGGGCGAGAGTCTAACCCGGCACGTCCTCACGAGGTCTTTAAGGACCAACGGCCCGGCAGCAGAGGCCCTTTGCCGGGCCGCTCCAGGTGGCGCGGGGCGCAGGATTGGTCATGTGCCCCAGCGGATCTGGCAGGAATCCGCGGGCAAGGGACTGGCCCCACTGCGGGGCCGCGCGCCGTCTGTTTCCCCCGAATGACGGCGCCGGTCAGAGGGTTCCAGTCCTCACCGGGGGAAGCGGCTTGTCCCCCCGATGCCGCTTCCCCCGTCCAATGCGGGACGGAGCCCCGGCGCTTTCACGGCGCCGGGGCTCCGCCGCGTGCGCGGGCCTTGTGGGTGCCGGGGAAACGACGAAGGCCCCGTCCTCGCGGACGGGGCCTTCGTATCAAGAGCGGTAGCGGTGGGATTTGAACCCACGGTGAGTTTCCCCACACTCGCTTTCGAGGCGAGCTCCTTCGGCCGCTCGGACACGCTACCGAGAGGAACTCTAGCCCAAAGTGCCCCGTGGTCAGAAATCCGTTTGGCCGAAGGCTGCCCGCGGGGGCCGGCAGCCGCGTCAGCGCCCCCGGAAGAAGCGGGTGAGGAGCCCCGCCGCCTCCTGCGCGAGGACGCCCTCGATCACCTCGGGACGGTGGTTGAGCCTTCTGTCGCGTACGACGTCCCAGACCGAGCCCGCGGCTCCGGCCTTCTCGTCACGCGCTCCGTAGACGACCCGGTCGACCCGGGACTGGACGAGCGCGCCCGCGCACATCGCGCAGGGCTCCAGGGTCACCACCAGCGTGCAGCCGGTCAGCCGCCACTCGCCGAGCGCGGCGGCGGCCCGGCGGAGGGCGAGCACCTCCGCGTGCGCGGTCGGGTCACCGGTCGCCTCGCGTTCGTTGTGGCCCGCCGCGAGCACCGTCGTGCCGTCCGGGGACAGCACGACGGCGCCGACGGGCACATCGCCGCCCTGGACGGCCAGTTCGGCCTCGGCCAGGGCGAGCCGCATGGCGGCCCGCCAGCGGTCGCGTACGGGATCGGCTTCCCGGTCGGGGCCGGGCGGGGGGCGGGAGGCGTTCCGGTCGGTCACACCCGGAACCTAGCGGACGGTCTCGAGCACCTCCGCCGCCCCGAGGATCTCGGCGATGTCGCTGAGCGCGTCACCGGGCTCCAGGCCGAGCAGCTCCTTCTCGGGCACGCCGAGGTCGCTCAGGAGCTCCGGGTCGCCGAGGGGGCCCGCGGGCACCGCGTCGCCCGCGGCGTCCCCCGTGTCGTCGTCGGCGGTGGAATCGGGGGCGGCGTCGTCGGAATCGGCGGGTTCGCCGTCCTCCGTGCCGTCCAGGTCGAGGGCGTCCAGATCGACGCCCGGGTCATCGGTGCCCGGCTCGCGGCCGAGCATCTCGTCGGTGAGCAGGATCTCGCCGTACGAACTCCGGGCGGCCGCGGCCGCGTCCGAGACGTAGATACGAGGGTCCTCCTCACCGTCGACGCGGACGACGCCGAACCAGGCGTCCTCCTGTTCGATGAAGACGAGGACGGTGTCGTCCTCAGCGCTGCCGGCCGTGGCCTCGCGGGCCAGGTCGGTCAGATCCGACAGGGTCTCCACATCGTCGAGCTCCGTGTCGCTCGCTTCCCACCCGTCTTCGGTGCGCGCGAGCAGTGCGGCGAAGTACACCGTGACTCTCCCACTGGTCATAGACAGTGCCGGTTGACGGTTCGGGTGTCCCCCCGGCGAGTTCGGGGAGCGGGGGAGTTGCTGTTCCAAGCCCCGCCCACTCGGAATCGTGGCAGAAACCACGGCCCAAGGAGAGGTCTTCCGCCCGCTGTGTCCGCGTCGCGTTTCCCGGACGGCTCTCTGTTGCCTGCGTGAGAGGTGGCAGCTACCAGCGGAACGTGCGCATACGCATCTGCTGACGCATCCGTGCCGCCCGGGCGCGGCGCGGCTTCACACGGTCGCGGAGCTCGATGGCCTCGGCCCGTTCGTTCAGGAACTGGGCGCGGCGCCGTCGGCGCTCGGCTTCGGTCTCGCGGTCCGGCTCTCGGCCGCCGGGCTCTCTGTCCGGCATGGGCAACACCACCCCAGGTCGTACGTCCACTTTCCCCCGTACGGCGGGTTTGATGCCAGCGCGGGGTGTTCCCGGGGCGCGGGGGGCGCGGTGCGGCCGTCCGTCGCGGGAGAGTCCGGGCGGTCCCGGGAGCGGTCGGGGGCCCGGGGCGCGGTTACTGTTGACGGCATGCGGATCCACGTCGTCGACCACCCGCTGGTGGCGCACAAACTCACCACGCTGCGCGACAAGCGCACCGACTCCCCTACCTTCCGGCGCCTCGCCGACGAGCTGGTCACCCTGCTCGCGTACGAGGCCACCCGGGACGTGCGCACCGAGCAGGTCGACATCGAGACCCCGGTCACCCCGACGACCGGCGTCAAGCTGTCCTACCCGCGCCCCCTGGTCGTACCGATCCTGCGCGCCGGGCTCGGCATGCTGGACGGCATGGTGCGCCTCCTGCCGACCGCCGAGGTGGGCTTCCTCGGGATGATCCGCGACGAGGAGACGCTCCAGGCGTCCACGTACGCGACGCGCATGCCGGAGGACCTCTCCGGGCGCCAGGTGTACGTCCTCGACCCGATGCTGGCCACCGGCGGCACGCTCGTCGCGGCCATCCAGGAGCTGATCAAGCGCGGCGCGGACGACGTCACCGCCGTGGTGCTGCTCGCCGCCCCCGAGGGCGTCGAGGTCATGGAGCGCGAGCTCGCGGGGACGCCGGTGACGGTCGTGACGGCTTCGGTCGACGAGCGCCTGAACGAGAACGGCTACATCGTGCCGGGTCTCGGCGACGCGGGTGACCGGATGTACGGCACCGCGGAGTAGCGCTCAGCGGTTGTCCAGCGTTGGTTCAGCGCTGGTTCAGCGCTGGTTCAGCAGTCCTTCTGGCCGTTTGACGGCGAGGGCGTCGGCTTGGGTGTGGCGAGTACCGCCAGAGCCTTGTCGGCGTCCTTTTTCTTTGCCAGATCCTTGAACTTCGCGCCCAGGATGAGGTCCACCTCGTCGCCCTTGCGGGCGTCCGTGCGGCTCTCGGCGCCCGCGAGCTGCGTGCCGAGCACCGGCAGCGCGCTGTCCGTGGCGGACTTGGCGCCGAGCAGTATCCCGGCGCCCTTGACCTTCTTGTCGTACTCCTTGGGCGCGTTGTCCACCTTGCCGACGGCGAAGCCGCGCTTCTTCAGCTCGGCCGCCACGTCCTTGGCGAGACCGCCGCGGGGCGTCGCGTTGAAGACGTTGACCTTGATCTGGCCGGGCTTCGGCAGCGCCTTGGGCGCGGTCGGTTCGGCCGAGGGGGCGGGCCGCTTGGCCGCGCAGCCGCTGCGCGAGCTCGCCGCCGTGGCCTTGCTGCCGCCCGTGAAGACGTCGATGAGCTGCAGTGTTCCCCAGCCGATCAGGCCGACCGCCACGACGGACGCGACCACCGCGAGCACGATCCTGCGGCGGCCGCGGTTTCGGCGCATACGCGGGTATTTGGACCCCGTGATGCGGTACTTGCCGCCCATGCCGGGGGGAGTGAGCATGCTCATGGGCGCAGCGTAGTGCGACGACGCCGTGATGCCTACTAAATGATCATTGACTTGGGCTCAGTCCAACCCGAAAGGGCCAATGGGGGTGTGCGTCAGCCCATCTCGAGGACGCGGGCGTGCAGCACCTGGCGCTGCTGGAGCGCGGCGCGGACCGCGCGGTGCAGTCCGTCTTCCAGGTAGAGGTCGCCCTGCCACTTCACCACGTGCGCGAACAGGTCGCCGTAGAACGTCGAGTCCTCCGCGAGGAGCGTCTCTAGGTCCAGCTGGCCCTTGGTCGTCACGAGCTGATCGAGGCGGACCGGGCGCGGCGCGACGTCCGCCCACTGCCGGGTGCTTTCCCGGCCGTGGTCGGGGTACGGCCGGCCGTTTCCGATGCGCTTGAAGATCACACGGAAAGCCTACCGGGCAAGGCTCTCCGGGCGCAGCCATGGAGACGGAGTGCGACTCTGGGAAATGACGCCGGAAATCGGGGCATATCGGGAACACTCAAGCCGGGAGCAGGGCCAGAAGTGAGCGACAGCCAGCCGATGCCGTCCACGACGGGGGCCGTGAACCCCTCTAACGAGTCTTCGCCGGTCGCGGGGGTGACGAGCGGAGCAGTGGATTCCGGTATGGGTTCCGGTATGGATTCCGGGATGGGTTCCGGTGGGGGTGCGAAGTCGCCTCAGGAGCTGCCTCCGGAAGCGGCGGAGATCCTCGCCGGGTACGCCTTCACCGGGCCCGCGCTGGATCTCGGCGCGCTCCTGTGGGACGGGCGGTGTCTGCCCGGCGCCCAGATCCGTATTCCGCTGGCCATGCTGAACCGGCACGGGCTCGTCGCGGGCGCGACCGGCACCGGAAAGACGAAAACCCTCCAGCTCATCGCCGAGCAACTGGCCGCGCAGGGCGTGCCGGTGTTCCTCGCCGACGTCAAGGGGGACGTCTCGGGGATCTCGCTTCCCGGGGAGAGCGGCGAGAAGGTCGCCGAGCGGGCGCGGGAGGTCGGGCAGACGTGGCAGGCGACGGGCTTCCCCAGCGAGTTCTACGCGCTGGGCGGGATCGGCACCGGGATTCCGGTTCGGGCCACGGTCACGAGCTTCGGGCCCGTGCTGCTGTCGAAGGTGCTCCAGCTGAACCAGACCCAGGAGCAGTCGCTCGGCCTGATCTTCCACTACGCCGATCAAAAAGGGCTTGAACTGGTCGATCTGAAGGACCTGCGGGCCGTGGTGACGTTCCTGACGTCGGACGAGGGCAAGCCCGAACTCAAGGGGATCGGCGGTCTCTCCACGGTCACCGCGGGCGTCATCCTGCGGGCGCTCACCGCCTTCGAGGCGCAGGGCATGGGCGACTTCTTCGGGGAGCCGGAGTTCGACACGGCTGAGTTCCTGCGGGCGGCGCCGGACGGGCGGGGCCTGGTGTCGGTGCTCGAACTGCCCGCCGTGCAGGACAAGCCGCAGCTCTTCTCGACGTTCCTGATGTGGCTCCTCGCGGATCTCTACAACGACCTGCCCGAGGTGGGCGACGTGGAGAAGCCGAAGCTGGTCTTCTTCTTCGACGAGGCGCATCTGCTCTTCAACGGGGCGTCGAAGGCGTTCCTGGAGGCGATCACCCAGACCGTGCGGCTCATCCGGTCGAAGGGGGTCGGCGTCTTCTTCGTGACGCAGACGCCGAAGGACGTACCCGGCGATGTGCTGGCCCAGCTGGGCAACCGCGTCCAGCACGCGCTGCGGGCGTTCACGCCGGACGACGAGAAGGCGCTGAAGGCGACGGTCCGGACGTTCCCGCATTCGGCGTACGACCTCGCGGAGACGCTGACCGCGATCGGCACGGGCGAGGCGGTGATCACCGTACTGAGCGAGAAGGGCGCGCCCACGCCGGTGGCGGTGACGCGGTTGCGGGCGCCGGAGTCGTTGATGGGGCCGGTGGAGGCGGGGGCGCTGGAGGGGGCGGTAAAGGGGTCCTTCTTGTACGGGCGGTATGCGGAGGCGGTGGATCGGGAGTCGGCGTACGAGAAGTTGACTGCGGCGGCGGCGGCTGCGGAGGCGGAGAAACCGGCGGCGACGAAGGGTTCCGGCTCTGGTTCCGGCTCCGGCTCTGGCTCTGGTTCCGTCGTGGACCAGGTGGTGGGCAGCGGGATCTTCAAGTCCCTTGCGCGGTCCTTGGGGACGCAGCTCGGGCGGGAGATTTCGCGGTCGGTGTTCGGAACGGCTCGGCGCAGACGCTGAGGCCTGGCGGGGCGCCCTGCGTCGGCGTCTGCGCCGGTGGGTGGGTGGGGCTCAGCAGCCGTTCGGCTCGGGCGGCTCCTCCTGCTTGCCCTCTTCCTCGGTCTGCGAGGGGGCGGGGCTGGGGCTGGGATCGGGGGCGGTGCGTACGGCTTCGGCGCGGAGGAGGGCGTGCAGGGCCGCGTACGGGTCGATGGGCATGGGTGTCTTCCTCGGTTCGCTGCTGCTGTGGGGGTGGGGTGCGGTCTGCCCGGGTGGGCGGGCCTGTCAGCAGCGGAGGACGACGGTGCGTGGGGCGGGGAGGTGGCTGCGGCTGCCCGGGGTGGGGGCTGGGCGGCTTCGTCGGGGCCTGCGGGGGCGCACGGCTGGGGCGGCGACGGCTGCGGGGCGTCTGGTGGGTACGCGGAGCGTGCTGTCGGCGGTGTCCTGATGGGCCTCGCCACTGGGCTCGGTGGAGACGGCCGCGGGGGGTGGGGCGGGGGTGGCTTCGGTGGGGCCTGCGGGGGCGAGGACGGTGCCGAGCAGCGCCAACAGAATGAGAGCAGCCCGAAGCCACGCGGGTCGGGTCGACGCGACGCGGCTGCTCACGAGGGGTGATGTCCCCCGGCGGGAGCCTGTAGGTGTTGCCGGGGGCTGAGATCCGCCCTCTTGGGCTACGGATGGTGGGGCGGTTGACGGGGGGCGGTCCTTGCGGCTGAGTGCGGGCCGGGGCGGGGCCGCTCCCACCCACCCCTTGGTGCCGCAGGGCAATCGGGTGGGTGGGTGGGGAAGGTTTGTTCGTGCAGGTGGCTGCGGGGTGTGCCGGGTTACTTGGGGGCTGTTTTTGCTGCGGCCTTTAGCTGTTGTTTGTGGGTGCGGACCCTTTGGAGGGACTCCGGGCCCGTGATGTCCGCTACCGAGCGGTACGCGTCCCGTTCGCCGTAGGGGCCCGCCGCCTCGCGCCAGCCTGTGGGGCGTACGCCCAGTTGTTTGCCGAGCAGGGCCAGGAAGATCTGGGACTTCTGCTTGCCGAAGCCGGGGAGGTCGTTCAGGCGCTTCAGGAGGTCCTTGCCGGACGCGGCGCTCTCCCACAGGGCGGTGGGGTCACCCTCGTAGTGCTCCACCAGGTACGCGCAGAGCTGCTGGATCCGCTTGGCCATCGACCCGGGATAGCGATGCACCGCGGGCTTCGTGGAGAGGAGCGCCGCGAACTCGTCGGGGTCGTACGCCGCGATCTCGTGCGCATCGAGATCGTCCGCGTTCAACCGCCGCGCGATCGTCCGCGGCCCCGCGAACGCCCACTCCATCGGAACCTGCTGATCGAGCAGCATCCCGACGAGCGCGGCCAGCGGACTGCGGCCGAGGAGCTCATCGGCTTCGGGATCCTGGGCCAGGTGCAGGGTGACGTCGTCCATGGAGTCGATCATCCCGCGCGGGGCAGCGCTTCGCACGGCGCCCAGAAATCCGCGTGCGTTCGCCGACGCGCCCTCGCTACCCTCGCCGTATGTCTACGCCCCGCATCTCCTAGCCAGGACACACGCCTCCACGTCACCCGTGTGTCCATTCGCTACTGCGGAGCGTTACCTCATGATCACCGCCCGACGCATCGACGTCCGCGGCGGCGCCCGGCTTCTGCTCGCCGGCGCCTCCTTCCACATCGCCCCAGGCGACCGCATCGGCCTCGTGGGCCGTAACGGCGCGGGCAAGACCACCCTGCTCAAGACCCTCGCGGGGCAGCTCGCCCCGGCCGCGGGCAGCCTCACCCGCACCGGCTCCCTCGGCTACCTGGCCCAGGACCCCGCCGCCGCCGACCCCCACGCCACCGTCACGGCCCGCATCCTCTCCGCCCGCGGCCTCGACCTGGCCGCGCAGGCCCTGCGTACCGCCGAGAGCGCGATGGCCGCCGCCACGAGCGCCCAGGAGCAGCGGCGGGCCATGGCCGCCTACACCCGCGCGGACGACGCGTTCCAGGCGCGCGGCGGGTACGCCGCCGAGGCGGAGGCCGCTCGCGTGGCCGCCGGGCTCGGGCTGCCCGAGCACACGATGGCCGCGCCCGTGGGCCACCTCTCCGGCGGCCAGCGCCGCCGCGTCGAGCTCGCCAGGATCCTCTTCTCGCGCCACGACACCCTGCTGCTCGACGAGCCGACCAACCATCTGGACGCCGATTCGGTGGAGTGGCTGCGGGGATATCTCGGGTCCTACGGGGGCGGGCTCGTGCTGATCAGCCATGACACCGCGCTGCTCGCCGACGTCGTCAACCGGGTGTTCGTCGTCGACCCGGGCCGCGCCGCCGTCGACGTACACAACACCGGCTGGCACACCTACCTCGCCCAGCGCGCGGCGGCCGAGCGGCGGCGCGGCCGCGAGCGGGCCAACGCGGAGCGCAAGGCCGCCTCGCTGCGCGTGCAGGCGCAGAAGATGCGCGCGCACGTCGCCACCGCCACCGCCGCGAAGAACATGACCCGTCGCGCCGACCGGATGCTCGCCGACACCGAGCCCGTGCGCAGGAGCGAGCGGGTCGCGCGGATCCGGCTGCCGGAGCCCGCGCCGTGCGGGCGCACGCCGCTGGGCGCGGTCAGCCTGGTGAAGGCGTACGGAGGGCGTGAGGTGCTCGGCGGGGTCGATCTGGCCGTCGACCGGGGCAGTCGGCTCGTCGTCCTCGGGTTCAACGGAGCCGGGAAGACCACGCTGCTGCGAATTCTGGCCGGGGCCGAACTCCCGGACAGCGGGCGGGTGGTGCACGGCCACGGCGCCCGGCTCGGCTATTTCGCGCAGGAGCACGACACCCTCGACGGGACGATGACGGTGCGGGAGAACCTCGCCGCCGTCGCGCCCGGCCTCACGGACGGCGAGGTGCGGGGCGTCCTGGGTTCGTTCCTGTTCCGCGGGGACGACGCCGACAAGCCCGCGGCGGTGCTCTCCGGCGGCGAGAAGACCCGGCTCGCGCTCGCGGGCCTCGTGCACTCGGGGGCGAACGTACTGCTCCTCGACGAGCCGACCAACAACCTCGACCCGGCCTCGCGCGACGAGGTGCTCGGCGCGGTGGGGACGTATCCGGGCGCGGTGGTGATGGTGACGCACGACGAAGGGGCCATCGACGCGCTGCGGCCCGACCGCGTGCTGCTCCTGCCGGACGGGACCGAGGACCTCTGGAGCCCGGACTACCGGGAACTCGTCGCGCTCGCCTAGCCGCAGGGGTCGTACGGATGCGTGCGGACGGCCCGCCGCCGGGCATCCCCGGAGGCGGGCCGTCGCCGGCACGGCTACTGGATCTCGACCGGGCCGTCGCCCTTGCCGCCGTCCGCCCGGCCGCGGTCCGCGGGCGCGCCCAAGTACCGCTTGATGTCGACCTGTTCACGATCGCCCTGCGGCCTCGCGGCGGGCGTACCGAGGTTGTTGCGCACCGAGTCCAGGATCGTCAGGCCCTGGCCGACGAGTCCGGCCGCGATCTCGCCGAGCCCGTCCGCGCCGTTCAGTACGTTCACGTTGGCGCCGGAGAGGCCGGTCGCCGCCTCCTTCACGATCAGCGGCAACTGGTCGATCAGCATCCGGTCGAGCGCAACACGGTCGTACGAAGCCGCCGCCTCCGCCTGGATCTTCATCCGCTCGGCCTCGGCGAGCGCAAGGACCCGGATGCGCTCGGCGTCCGCCTCCGCGGGCTTGACCACCTCGGCGACCAGCTCCTGCTGGCGCAACTGGGCGGCGCGCTCGGCCAGTTCGGTGCGCGCGTCGAGCACCTCCTGCTGGGCGTGCGCCTCCGCGAGGGGCCCCGCCTGGGCCGCCTTGGCCTGGGCGCGCTCGACCTCGGCGGAGTACTGGGCCTTCACGATCGCGGTCTGGCGCGCGTACTCGGCCTGGTTGCGCGCGGCCTCCTGCTCGGCCTCGGCCGAGGCCTGGGTGGCCTTGGCCTGGGCGATCTGGGCCTGGCGCTGGATGGCGGCCTTGTGCGGGGCGGACATGGCGTCGATGTAGCCCGTGTCGCCGTCGTCGATCGATTGGATCTGCAGCGAGTCCACGTGCAGGCCGATCTTCGCCATCTCGGACTTCGAGGTGTCCAGGACCTCCGTGGCGAGCTTCTGGCGCTCGGTGACGATCTCCTCGACGGTCATCGAGCCGATGATGGAACGCAGGTGGCCGGCGAAGATGCGGCCGGTCAGGACGGACATCTGGTCCTGGTCGGAGAGGAAGCGCTGGCCCGCGTTGACGATGCTCTCCTTGTCGTTGCCGACCTTGAAGGCGATCACCGCCCGCACCTTCAGGGCGATGCCCTGCCGGGTCACGCAGTGCTCCACGACCTCCGCCTCGCACATGGACAGGGTCAGGAAGCGGGTCTTGCGGAAGATGGGCAGCACGAACTTGCCGTGCCCCGTCACCACCCGGAACGGGGCGCCGCCGAGGCCTCGTCTGCCGCCGGAGATCAGCATTGCCTCATCCGGGGCGGGCACGCGGTAACCGAACATCGATCGACTCCTCAACCGGCGCCGCCGGCGCCGCCGCCGGTCAGCGCGTCCAACGGGTCAGCCCACTTGATGACATCGACCTGACGGGTGCCCCGCGAATGGATCACGAGCACGGCCGCGCCGTACGGCAGCGGCTCGTCGGACCAGGCGAGGAACGTCTCGGAACCCCCTCGGATCCGTACCAGGACCTCTCCGGGCCCCGCGGATCCGCGCGTACCGATGACGAGTTCACCGATACAGCCGATCACAGCCTCATCCGGCGCCACTGGCGGCCGCCTCCCCCATGTCATGCAGGCTCTGTCTGCATCCTGACCTTAGCGTCAAGGGCACGGGAAGAGACTTTTCGTGCGGGGGCCGATGCGGGACATTCGGGTGGGGCGGCCACGCTTTCCCGTGCTTGCATACGGTGATGAGCCAAGCCCCGGTCCCATCCCCGGTCCCATCCCCGGCCCCATCCCCGGCCCCATCTCCGGCCACGCACGTCCGTCCCCGCCGCACCGCCGACCTGCCCGCCTGCGTGGAGGCCCTCGCCCAGGTGCACGTCGCCGACGGCTACCCCACCAACTGGCCCGCCCGGCCCGCCGACTGGCTGGCCGGGGGCTCGGTCGTCGGAGCCTGGGTGGCCGAGCTCGAAGGCCGCGTCGCCGGGCACGTCGCGCTCTGCCGCAGCGCGGCGGACGACGTGGCGCCCGCCCTGTGGAGCGGGCGTACGGGCGTGGCGGGCGAAGGGATCGCCGTCGTCAGCCGGTTGTTCGTCGCGCCCGGGGCCCGTGGGCATGGGCTCGGGGCGATGCTGCTGGAGCGGGTCGTGGCCGAGGCCCGGGAGCTGGGGCTGTTCCCCGTCCTGGACGTCGTCACGTCCGACACCTCGGCGACCGCGCTTTACGAACGCACGGGCTGGCGGTTTCTCGGCACGGGCGAGCAGCGCTGGAGCCCTGAGCAGACGGTCACCGTGCGGTGTTACGCAGCTCCGGAAGCTGCCGCAGGAGCAGGAGCAGGAGCAGGAGCAGGAGTTGGAGTTGGAGTCGGCCCGGACGGCGAAGCCTCGCCGAGCTGATCCACCGCCTCCCGCAGCGCGTCCAACAGGCCGCGCACCGCCGGGTGCTCCGGTGCGGGGCCCCGCACCGCCGCGTAGATCGACCGGACCGGCACCGGGCGGTGGACCTCGCGGACCACCACTCCGGGGTGGGGCGCGTCCAGGCCGAGCTGGGGGACCAGGCTGACGCCGAGGCCCGCGGCGACGAAGCCCTGCGCCGTGGCGTAGTCCCCGCTCTCCACCACGAAGTCCGGGCTGAAGCCTGCCGCGCCGCACGCGTCGATGATGGGATCGAGGCAGGGGCCGGGCGACTCGCTCGCGACCCACGGCTCGTCGGCCAGGTCCGTCATGTCGAGCAGCCGCTTCGCGGCGAGCGGATGCCCCGCGGGGAGCACCGCGTGATAGCGGTCGTCCAGGAGATGCTCGAACCGGACGCCGTCCACGCCCAGTTGGCCCTGCGGCCTCACCACCAGCGCGAGATCCGCCTGCCGGTCCCGCACCTGAGGCATCGGGTCGTCGGGATCCGACAGCTTCAACTCGACCTGTACGCCCGGCTGCGCCCGGCGAAGGGCGGCCAGGGCCGGGGCGACGAGCGCCGCGCCCGCCGTGGTGAAGTACCGCATCGATACCCGGCCCGTCCGCCCCGCCCGCAGCTCGGCGAGCGCGGTCTCCGCCTCGGCGATCTGGTTGCCGATCGTGACCGCGTACTCCGTGAGCAGCCGCCCGGCGTCCGTCGGCCGCACCCCGCGGCCGGTGCGCTCCAGGAGTGCGATGCCCGCCTCCTTCTCCAGGGCGGCCATCTGCTGGCTCACCGCCGAGGGCGTGTACCCGAGGTTGCGTGCGGCGGCGGTCACGGAGCCGCTGGTGACCACCGCTCGGAGGACTTGCATGCGCCGCGTATCAAGCATGCAGCGCAGCTTAATGGTGTCCGACAATTCTTACGTTCAACTAATGGGGGATGTGCGCGAGTGGTGGATAAAGTCAGTCAGCCGTCACCCAGTGACGACGTACGACGTGACGACGTGACGACGCGACGACGTGACGTAAGGAGCGGAAGATGTCCTACCCGGAGCCGCGCTATCTCGGCGAAGAGGGCGAGGTCAACGCGGTGTTCAGGCCTGCCGGCCAGGAGCCCGACCTGGTCCGCCCCGGCGGAAACCGTACGCACTACCTCGCCACGCACGCCTCCACCGGCGGCGAATTCGGCCTCTACAGAGTGGATATGGGCCCGAAGTCGCCGGGACCCAAGACCCACTTCCACAAGGCGATCTCGGAGTCCTTCTTCGTCCTGTCCGGCGAGGTCGACCTCTATGACGGCGACCGCTGGATCACCGGCGGCCCCGGCGACTTCCTCTACGTCCCGGTCGGCGGTCTGCACGCCTTCAAGAACGACGGCGACGACCCCGCCTCCATGCTCCTGCTCTTCTCGCCGGGCGCCCCGCGCGAGGAGTACTTCGAGCAGGTGGCGGAGATGGCCCAGAAGGGCGGCAAGGAGTTCGGCGAGTTCCTCGTCGAGCACGACAGCTTCTTCGTCGAGCAGTGAGGACGCAGGCCACCCGGTGAGGATCTCTCTGCTCGGCCCGGTCAGGGCCACCGCCACCGCCACCGCCACCGCCACCGACGCGACGCCGGTCGACGTGGGCGGCGTACGGCTGCGCATGCTGCTCGCCAGACTCGCGCTCGAAGGAGGGCGTCCGGTCTCCGTCGACGCGCTCGTCGACGGCCTGTGGGGCGAACAGCCGCCCGCGGACGCGGGCAACGCCCTGCAAGCGCTGGTGTCCCGGCTGCGCAAAGCCCTGCGCGGGACAGGCACGGTGGACTCGGTCGCGGGCGGCTACCGGATCGCGGTGGACGCCGACGCCGTGGACACGTACCGCTTCGAGGAGCTGGCGGGGCAGGGCAGGCGCGAACTGGCCGCGGGACGGGCGGACGAGGCCGCTTCGACGCTCGGCGACGCGCTCGCGCTGTGGCGGGGAGCCGCCCTCGCGGACGTCCTCGACGCCCCCTTCGCGCGCCCGGCCGCCGCCCGCCTGGACGACCTGTGGGCCGCCGCCACGGAGGACCGCTTCGACGCCGAGCTGCGCCTTGGCCGGTACGCCGACGTCCTCGCCGACCTCGAAGCGGCGGGCGCCGAGCGCCCGTTGAGCGAGCGCATAGCCGCCCTGCGGATGCGCGCGCTGTCCGCCGCGGGCCGCATGGCCGACGCCCTCGCCGTGTACGAGGAGATGCGGGGCAGGCTCGACGACGAACTCGGAGTGGATCCCTCGGCCGCGTTGAAGGAGGTCCACCTTGCCGTGTTGCGCGGCGAGTTGGAGCAGCCGGAGGCCCGCCCCGAGAGCGCGCCCACGCCGAACCGCCTCCCCGCCAGGCTCACCAGCTTCGTCGGCCGTGACGAGGAGCTCGACCGGCTCGACGCGCTGCTGACCGCCTCCCGTCTCGTCACGCTCGTGGGCCCCGGCGGCGCGGGCAAGACCAGGCTGTCGCTCGAAGCCGTGACCCGGCACCGGGCGTACCGGCGCGGCCGGGTGTGGTTCGTGCCGCTGGCCGGTGTGGGCACCCCGGACCAGCTGGCCGACGCCGTGCACGCCGCCCTCAGCGCGGGGCTCCCCGCGAGTGGCGCGCGGGGCGACCGCGTGACCGAGGTGCTCGATGTCGGCGAGGCCGTCCTCGTACTGGACAACTGCGAGCACTTGGTCGACGCGGCGGCGGACCTCGCGTACGAACTGCTCGACAGGCTGCCCCACTTGAGGATCCTGGCCACCAGCAGGGAACCCCTCGCCATCACCGGCGAGGCGCTCTGCCACATCGGCCCGCTCGGCGTGCCCGAGGGGACCCCGGAACTCGCGGAGGCGGCGGGCTCGGCGGCGGTGCGCCTGTTCGTCGACCGGGCCCACGGAGTGCGGCCCGGCTTCGTGCTCGACGAGTCCACCCTGGACGCCGTCGTGGAGATCTGCCGCCGGCTCGACGGACTCCCGCTCGCCCTGGAGCTGGCCGCGGCGAAGCTGCGCTCGATGGGCGTCGGCCAGATCGCGCGCCGCCTGGACGACCGGTTCCGCCTGCTCACCTCGGGCAGCAGGACCGCGCTGCCGCGCCAGCGCACGCTGCTCGCGGTGGTCGAGTGGAGCTGGGACCTCCTCGACGAGCCCGAGCGGATCCTCACCCGCAGGCTGTCGATGTTCCCCGGCGGGGCGACCGTCGCCGCCCTGGAGGCGGTCTGCTCGGACGAGACGCTCCCGGCCGAGGACGTGGTGTACGTGCTTGGCGCCCTGGTGGAGAAGTCGCTCGTCGAGATGGCCGGCGGGCCCGACGGCCGCGAAGACCTCGACGAGCTCGACGGGGAGCAGCGCTACCGGATGTCGGAGACCGTGCGCGCCTTCGCAGCCGGGCGTCTCGCCGAAGCCGAGGCCCGTGGCGGTGGCGGTGGCGGTGACTGTGGCGGTGGTAGTGGCGGTGGCGGCGCTCGGACCGTGGAGCGCTTCTCCTCGTACTACCTGGCCCTCGCCGAGGAGCACGAACCCGCCCTGCGCACCGGCGACCAGCTCCGTTCGCTCGCGCTCTTCGACGCCGAGCACGACAATCTGGTCTCCGCGCTGCGGGCGGCCGTCGAGGCCGGGGACGCGGTGGTCGCGTCCCGGTTCGTGCGGGCGCTGTTCTGGTACTGGGGCATCAGGGGGATGAGCACCCAGTTCGAGACGTTCCTCGCCGAGGTCCTCACCTTCGGCGAAGCCCTGCCGGGACCGGCGCGGGCCGCCTTCCGCGTGGTGCGGCTGATGGCGGGCACACCGGGGGCCACGGCGGGCGACGACACACCCGTACGCACGCTGATCGAGGACTGCGAGCGGGCGGACGCCGGGGAGTTCCACCCGGCGCTGCTGCTGTGGATCCCGTTGCTCGCGTTCTTCACCGGCAACACCGACCTCGGGGAGAGCGGGCTGAGGCGGGCGGCCGAGCGCCCGGAGCCCTGGGTGCGGGCGTGCGCGCACTGGGCGCGGGACTTCGTGCTCACCGGCCGCGGTGAACAGCGGGCAGGGGCCGCATCCCGCCGGGCCGCGCTGCACGGCTTCGAGGAGGTGGGCGACCGCTGGGGGCTTGGCCTCGCGCTTCTCGCCGTCGGCGGCGATCACTCCCTGCGCGGCGAGCACGCGGAGGCGATCGCCGCGTATACGCGAGCCGTCACCGCCGGGACCGAACTCGGCGCGGAGGACGACCTGTTCAACAGCCGGGCGAGGCTCGCGGCAGAGCGGCTGCGCGGCGGCGACCGGGAGGGCGCCCTGCGGGACATCCGGGCGGCGCAGCGGCAGGCCAAGGAGCGTGGCTACCGGCGGATGGAGGCCGAGATGCTGTTCGGCCTCGCCGATCTGCACCGCAGGTCGGGGGAGCCGGACGAGGCCGGCCTGGTCCTCGACCGCCTGGACGCCGCCGCCGACCGCCTGACCCTCCCCGAAGCCATGGCCCGCGACCTGATCGCGGGCGCCCGCATGGCCAACCGGCTCGCGCGGGGCGACGCGGCGGGGGCGCGGGAACTCCTGCCGAGGGCGGTGGGCGGCGCGTTCGCCCGGGGCGAGGTCGCCGACATCGCGCAGGCCGCCGAACTCCTGGCCCGGCTGCGCCTGTTGGAGGACGACGCTGCCGGGGCGGCCACGGCGCTGGGGACGAGCGAGGCCGTGCGCGGGGTGTTCGACGCGGGGGATCCGCAGCTGCGGGAGCTGGTCGCCGAGCTGGTGGAGCGGCTCGGCGAAGCGGCGTACGAGGAGGCGTACGGCAAGGGCGCAGGCTTGCCGAGGGCGGACGCGCTGAACCGGCTGACCGAGGCGGCGGGTCAGCCGGTGGCGTAGTGAGAACGGTGGAGCCGTGAACTGTGAGCGGGAGGGGTCGCGAGGCCGGGCTCAGGCGGCGCTCTTGCGGTACGCCCGCATCGCGAGGGGGGCGAACACCGCGACCACGGCGGCCATCCAGCCCAGGCTGCCGAGCAGCGGCCCCGCGACCTCGCCGCCGCCCAGGAGGCCGCGCATGGTGTCGGCCATCAGGCTGACGGGGTTCACGTCCGACCAGACCTGGAGCCAGCCCGGCATGGTGCGGTCCGGCACGAAGACGTTGCTGGCGAAGGTGAGCGGCAGGACCAGGACCGTCATCAGGCCCTGCACCGAGCCGGGCGTCTTGACCAGCATCCCGATGTACACCGAAAGCCAGGAGAAGCTGACCGCGAAGCCGACGAGCATCACGAGCGCGGCCAGCGCCGCCGCCGGGTCGGTGTCCGTCCGGTAGCCCATGACCAGGGCCAGCGCCAGCAGCGTACCGAGGCAGACCACGTACCGGACGACGTCGGCGAGCACCGCGCCGATCAGCGGGGCGGAGCGGGCGATCGGCATGCTGCGGAACCGGTCGAAGATGCCGGTGCTCGCGTCGGCGTTGAGCGAGACGCCGATGCCGATGCTGGCCTGGAAGACGGTCATCACCATGATGCCGGGCGTGATCATCTGGAGGTAGGCGTCGGTGTCGCCGCCCGCGATGGCGCCACCGAAGAGGTAGACGAACATCAACAGGAACACGATCGGCGTCAGGACGACGTCGACGAGCCGTGCGGGCGACTTGATGAACTTGGTGATGCCGCGCCCGGCGAGGGCGAGGCTGTGCCGGGCGGCCTTGGCCGGGCCGATGCGGAGCGGCGCGACGGCCGGCTGCGGCTGCGACTGCGGGGTGCTCGTGATGGTGACGGTGCTCATGACGGGGTCCTCTCGGAAGGGCGCTGGGGGTGGGCGAGCTTGGGGTGGCGGCGCGGGGACGCAGACCTAGGCGGCTTTGGCCGCGGTCTTGCCGGTCAGCGCCAGGAAGACCTCGTCCAGGCTGGGCAGCCGCAGCCCCAGCTCGTCGGCGGTGATCCCGGCCCCGTCGAGGCGTCGTACGAGGGCGGACATCAGCATCGGGTCGTCGACCGGCACGGTGAGCAGGCCGTTGTCCGCGTCCCGCTGGGGCGCTGCCCCGGTGAGCTCGGCGAGGATGCCGTGCACGGTCTCCAGATCGCGGGCGAGGGTCGGCCGCACCTGAAGCGTCTGGCCGCCGACCCTGCGCTTGAGCTCGGCGGGCCGCCCTTCCGCGACGACGCGGCCACGGTCGAACACCGTGATGGAGTCGGCCAGTTGGTCGGCCTCCTCCAGGTACTGCGTGGTGAGCAGCACGGTGGCGCCGTCCGCGACGAGCCGCCGCACGACCGCCCAGACCTCCTTGCGGGCGTGCGGGTCGAGCCCGGTGGTCGGCTCGTCCAGGTACAGGACCTGCGGCCGTCCGACGAGGCTCGCCGCGAGGTCGAGGCGGCGCCGCATCCCTCCGGAGAAGGTGCTGATCGGCCGCTGGGCGGCCTCGGTCAGCTCGAAGCGCTCAAGGAGTTCGACGGCCCGCGCCTTGGCGTCCCGCCGCGACAGATCGAGCAACCGCCCCAGGAGTACGAGGTTCTCGGCGCCGGACAGTTCCTCGTCCACGGAGGCGTACTGACCGGTGAGCCCGATCAGGCTCCGCACCCGCACCTGGTCCCTGACCACGTCGTGGCCCCCGACGGTGGCGTGCCCCGCGTCGGGCCGCAGCAGCGTCGACAGGATCCGTACGGTGGTGGTCTTCCCGGCGCCGTTCGGCCCGAGCACCCCGATGACCTTGCCGGCCGGGACCTCCAGGTCGACGCCGTCCAGCGCGGTGAAGTCCCCGTACTTCTTGACCAGTCCCTCGGCCTTGATGGCGTACGACATCGTGTCCTCCCCAGTCCCGTTCCGGCCGTTCGGGCCGTTGAGGCCCTCGCCGTTCTCGATGGACATGACGATGCCGACCGCCGCTGACAGCGCGCGGACCGCGCGCTGACAGGGACGGCCGGAGGCTGTCAGGAGGTGTCAGGGGACAGGAGGTGTCAGGGGAGGGGGCTCAGCCGTCGTGTCCGGTGGCCAGGGCGTTGCGCCGGAAGTCGGACCAGACCGGCGACGAGCAGGCACGGCAGTCGGCGCCGAAGTACTCGCCGCGTGCCTCCTGGTCGCCCATCAGGAAGTAGCGGAACCAGGCGGTGATCGGACCCCGGAACCCGCCGCCGTCACCGGCGGGGGTCAGATGCGTGGCTCCGGCCAACTCCCCGTAGACCGCCGGGACCTGATCGGCGGCCTCGAACCGGGGGATCACCAGGAGCTCGGGGACCACCACCAGATCGCGTTCGCCGCCCAGGATGAGCAGGGGGCCCTTGAGGCCGCCGACCCTGCCCAGGGGGCCCGGCTCGATGGGCACGGTGACGTCGACGCGCGGGTCGGCACCGGCGTTGATCGCTCCGCCGCCGCCCTGCGAATGGCCCGCCGCACCGACCTTCTCCAGGTCGACCTTGCCGTAGTAGGGGCTCTTGGGGTCGGCGTCGGCCTTCTTCAGCACGTCCAGGCCGCCGAGCATGGCGGTGCCGGTCCCCGACTGCGTGGTGTTCGCGGCGACCACGATGAACCCGTGGGACGCGAGGTGCTTGAGGAGACCGTCGTAGACGACCGGGGTCACGAACGTGCCGTTGCCCCAGATGATCACCGGGTGCTTGGTGCAGCCTCCGCTGCCGAGTTCGGTGGGGCGCAGGATGGTGTGGCCGAGCCCGGCGCGCTCCTTGGTCACGGCGAAGGGCCCGTCGTCGGCCCACCGGCCGCCGGCCGAGGGACAGCCGTCGGCCGCGCGGGCTGCCGCTGCCGCTGCCGGTCCGGTGTCTGCGTGTGCGAGTCCCTGACCTGAGAGCGCGGCCGACAGCGCGAGCGAGGCGGCCAGCAAGGTGGCGTACCGCCGAACCCCGCGCATCCCGTACAGGTTGCGAACTCCGCGCATACGGCGATCTCCGGGCATACGACTCTCCTCCTGTCCTGCGGCGCGGGCCGTCACGGGCGCGCCGCGGCTTGGGCGACGGCCGTCCCGAAGGCGGCCATTCCGCGGGCGTTGGGGTGCAGCGGGGCGGCGACGCTGGTGGGCACCAGGCCTTCGATGTAGCGCTCGGCGGGCTTGGCGCAGGTGTCGTGTCCGGCGCTGACGGCCGCGGTGTCGACGTAGGTGGCGTGGTGGGTCCGGCTCTGGTCGGCGAGCACGCCGTTGAGCTGGTTCACGCGCGCCTGGAGGTAGTTGGCGTCCTTGTCCCAGAGGGGCTGGGTGGGCCAGCAGCCGTCCTTGCGTACGTAGGTGGCGTAACCCGCGACGATGACGCGGGCTTCGGGGGCGCGCCGGTGCACCTCGTCCAGGGCCCGGCCGAAGGTGGCGCCCCAGGCGTCGATGGCCTTCGCGGTGGGATCGCCCTCGGCGGCGGCCGTGTCGGCACAGGAGATGCCCGCGGGCTTCGGCAGGAGGTTGACGCAGCCGAGCGCCTTGGTGACGAGGCTGACGTCGTTGCCGCCGATGGTGAGGGTCACCAGGTCGGTGCTGGGCTTGAGGGCGTCGTACTGCGGTGCCAGCAGCCCGAACTGGCGGCCGGAGAAGTCGCCCGCCTTCGCACCGGAGCAGCTGACGTCCGTGAGCCGCGCGCCCAACTCCTTCGCGACGACGGCCGGATAGTTCCGGTCGGAGCGCAGACAGGACCACTGGCTCTGGCCCGGGATGAGGGGGCCCGCGGCGAACGAGTCGCCCATGGCGACGTACTCCAGCGGCTCCGCCGAAGAAGACGAGGACTCCGATGACGCCGCCGACACAGCACCGGCCGGAGCCGTCGCGAGGACGCAGGCGGACAGGGCGGCGGCCATGACCGCGGTCGTACGGGCGCGTGTGGGGCGCACGGACTCTCCTGAGTGGGGTGTACCGGGGGTAACGGACGCCCTTATGATCCGGGCCATCGCGGCCCCGGTGATCTGGGCGCGCCACCAGACTTTCCAAGGGGTCGGTTGTGACCGGTGACAAGAGCGTGGGCCGCTTCCTGATCGCCGACGTAGCGGGCCTCGCCGAGACGGTCACCCGGCGCATCGCGGACGACCTGCCCGTCTACGGCCGCCTGCCCGCGGAGGAACTGCACGGCGACGTACGCGCCATCGTCGGCATGACGATCCGCGCCTTCGCCGACGTACTGCGTACGGAACGCATGCCGCCCCCGGAGTTCCTGGAGACGGTGCGCAGTTCGGCGGCACGGCGTGCGGAGGAACGCCTCCCCGTGGACGCGGTCGTCAGCGCCTATCACTACGGGGCCCGCATCTGCGTCGAGGAACTCTCGGCGACGGTCGAACCGCACGACATGCTCGAAGCGCACCGCCTGCTGCTCGACTGCCTGCGGGAGATCACGGCCGCCGTCACCTCGGGATACGTGGAGGAGAGCCAGTCCCTGATAGGGGAGCGCGACGCGGCACGGCACACGGCGCTGTCCGCGCTGCTCGACGGCGCGGGCTCCGGGCTCGACCCCACCCACCTGGGGACACGCCTCCCGCCGTGCTACCTGGTGCTCGCCTTCACCATCGGCCGCCACCCCGACGAGGACCGCGAGGACGTCGACGCCACCGTGGCATCGCGGCGCAAGATCAGGCGCCTGCGTACGGAGTTGGACCGCGCGCTCGGCCACCCTGTCCTCTCCCGCCTGTCCGCGGAGGAGGGCCTGGCCCTGATCCCGTCCGACATCGCGCCGGACCGGGCGCCCGACACCGAGCGGGCACGTCTCGAAAAGCTGACGGCGGCCCTCATCACCGTCAGCGGGGTGCCCCTGACCGCGGGCGTCGCCGCGAGCACCCCGGCCGGCGTCCCGCACGCCGTACGCCTCGCCACGGAACTGCGCGACACCGCGACCGGCACCGGACGGCCGCCGGGCGTCTACCCCCTGACGGCGCTGCTCCTCGACTACCAGCTCACCCGCGCGAGCCCCGCCCGCGCCCACCTGGCAGCGCTCCTGTCCCCCCTGGCGGACGGCCCGGACCTGCCGGTGACCCTGCGGACGTACTTCGCGTCGAACCTGGACCGCCGAGAGACGGCGGCCCGCCTGCACGTCCACCCCAACACCGTCGACTACCGCCTGCGCCGCATCGCCACCCTCACGGGCCTCGACCTCGCCGCCCACACGGATCTGCTGACGCTGCGGGCGGCACTGAGCGCGTACGACGCGGTGGGGGAGATGTGATGTGAGACGGAGAACGTGAAACGGGCCGAGAAACGTGAAACGGGCCGAGAAACGTCGAAGGGCCCCACCGCGAACGGTGGGGCCCTGCAACGTTAGTGCCCGGTGAGGCACTGGCGGAGGATACGAGATTCGAACTCGTGAGGGGTTGCCCCCAACACGCTTTCCAAGCGTGCGCCCTAGGCCACTAGGCGAATCCTCCGCCGCAAACAATACAAGACGTTGAGGAGTGCTCGCGAACACGATCCGCCTCCGGACCCAAGATCGCTCGCGAGATCGTCCCGGGGGTGGTTCCGGGGCCGGGCCGACGTGGCTTCCGGGCCGGAGGATCCGCTAGGGTGGGCGTCAGCCCCTCACGTGGCGCTATCTGACTGAACTCCCCCAGGGCCGGAAGGCAGCAAGGGTAGGTTGGCTCTGGCGGGTGCGTGGGGGGCGCTTTGCGTTCGCGGTACGTGTTGTCAGTGGGCGCCTATAACCTCGTATGTGTGTCGTCTCTCGCGTTGTACCGCCGCTATCGCCCGGAGTCGTTCGCCGAGGTCATCGGGCAGGAGCATGTAACCGACCCGCTGCAGCAGGCGCTGCGCAACAACCGGGTCAATCACGCCTACCTGTTCAGTGGTCCGCGCGGCTGCGGCAAGACGACCAGCGCGCGCATCCTGGCCCGCTGTCTCAACTGTGAGCAAGGTCCCACTCCGACGCCCTGCGGCGAGTGCCAGTCCTGCCAGGACCTGGCGAGGAACGGGCCGGGTTCGATCGACGTCATCGAGATCGACGCCGCTTCGCACGGAGGCGTGGACGACGCCCGTGACCTGCGCGAGAAGGCCTTCTTCGGCCCCGCGAGCAGTCGGTACAAGATCTACATCATCGACGAGGCCCACATGGTCACCCCGGCGGGCTTCAACGCCCTGCTGAAGGTGGTCGAGGAGCCGCCGGAGCACCTCAAGTTCATCTTCGCGACGACGGAGCCCGAGAAGGTCATCGGGACGATCCGCTCGCGTACGCATCACTACCCCTTCCGCCTCGTGCCGCCCGGGACGCTGCGGCAGTACCTGGCCGAGGTGTGCGACCGGGAGCAGATGGCCGTCGAGGAAGGCGTGTTCCCGCTGGTCGTGCGGGCCGGTGCCGGTTCCGTGCGTGACTCGATGTCCGTGATGGACCAGCTCCTCGCGTCCGCGGCCACGGACGGTGTGACGTATGCCATGGCGACGTCCCTCCTCGGGTACACGGACGGGACGTTGCTCGACTCCGTGATCGAGGCCTTCGCCTCCGGGGACGGCGCCGCCGCGTTCGAGATCGTCGACAGCGTCATCGAGGGCGGCAACGACCCGCGGCGCTTCGTCGCCGACCTCCTGGAGCGGCTGCGGGACCTGGTGATCCTCGCCGCGGTGCCGGACGCGGCCGAGAAGGGGCTCATCGACGCCCCGTCGGACGTCGTGGAGCGGATGCAGGCGCAGGCGGGCGTCTTCGGTGGCGCCGAGCTCAGCCGCGCGGCCGACCTCGTGAACGAAGGCCTCACGGAGATGCGGGGGGCGACGTCGCCCCGGCTTCAGCTCGAGCTGATCTGCGCGCGCGTGCTGCTTCCCGCCGCGTACGACGACGAGCGCTCGCTCATGGCCCGCCTCGACCGGCTTGAGCGTGGCGGCAACTTCATGGCGGGCGGCCAGGGGGGCCAGGGCGGTCAGGGCGGTCAGGGTGGCGGGCCTGGTCCTGCCATGGCGTACGTTCCCGGGCCCGACGCCCATGCGGGTGCGCAGCCGCAGGTTCCGCCGGGGGGCGGGGTCGCGGCGGCTCGGGCGGCTGTGCGGGGCGGGGGGCCGGTGGGTGAGGGTGAGGCTCCGGCGGCTGCACCGGCTGCCGGACAGGCCGCTGCTCCGGCCGCACCGCCGGTGCAGGCTGCTCCGGCTCCTACTCCTACTCCTGTCCCCGAGGCTCCGGCGGCCCCTGCCGCCCCCGCCGCCGCGCCGTCCGGTGAGCGGCGTCCCGGTGGGTGGCCCACGGCTTCGGCGCCGGGGAGTGGACCGGCGGCGCAGGCCGCCCCCGCCGCTGCCGCGCCTCCGGAGGCCCCTCGCCCCGGCGGCTGGCCCACGGCCGCGTCCGCGGGCAACGCCGCCCCGGCCCCGCAGCAGCAGCCCGCGCAGGCAGCTCTCGCTCCGGCGGCAGCTTCCGCCCCGGCTCCGGCCGTGGCCGCGGGAGGCGGGCCCGACCCGCGCACCCTGTGGCCGAACATTCTCGACGCGGTGAAGGGCCGCCGCCGCTTCACCTGGATCCTGCTGAGCCAGAACGCCCAGGTGGCGGGCTTCGACGGGACGACACTGCAGATCGGCTTCGTCAACGCGGGGGCGCGGGACAACTTCGCCAGCAGCGGCAGCGAGGACGTGCTGCGCCAAGCGCTGTCCGAGCAGTTCGGGGTGCAGTGGAAGGTCGAGGCGATCGTCGACCCCTCGGGCGGCTCGGCGCCGCCGCCCGCTGCGGGCAACTTCGGCGGCAGCGCACCGCCTCCGCCGTCCCGCCAGGCCCCGCAGCAGCACCAGCACCAGCAACAGCAGCAGTCGCCGACCCCGGCACCGGCGCCGAGCTCGACTCCCGCCCCCGCCGCGGCCCCGGCTCCAGCACCGGCCCCCGAACGCCCTGCCCGGGACCACGTCTCCCCGGAGGACGACACCTGGGCGGACGACGACCCCGACCTGGTCGAGTCGGCCCTGTCCGGCCACGACCTGATCGTCCGGGAGCTGGGCGCGACGATCGTCGAGGAATACAACAACGAACCGTGACAGGGGCGGCCGACCCCGGGCCGGCCTCCCCGTGCTTGGAGGAACGCACAACCGTCGGGGCCCCGCTCCCGTACGAACGCACCGTCCCGCGCCAGCTAGGCTGACGCCCGTGAAGGTCCTCGTCATCGGCAGTGGTGCCCGCGAACACGCCCTGTGCCGCTCTCTGTCCCTCGACCCCGACGTCTCCGCCCTGTACTGCGCCCCCGGCAACGCCGGCATCGCGGACGTGGCCGAGCTGCACCCGGTCGACGCCCTCGACGGCAGCGCGGTGGCCGCCCTCGCCACCACCCTCGGCGCAGGTCTGGTGATCGTGGGCCCGGAGGCGCCCCTGGTCGCCGGAGTCGCCGATGCCGTACGCGACGCGGGAATCCCCTGCTTCGGGCCCTCCGAGGAGGCCGCCCAGCTGGAGGGTTCCAAGGCCTTCGCCAAGGACGTGATGGCAGGCGCCCAGGTGCCCACCGCGCGCTCCTACGTCTGCACGACCGCCGAAGAGATCGATGAGGCCCTCGACGCCTTCGGAGCGCCCTACGTCGTCAAGGACGACGGGCTCGCGGCCGGCAAGGGCGTCGTCGTGACGGACGACGTCGAGGCCGCCCGCACCCACGCCCTCGCCTGCGACCGCGTCGTCATCGAGGAGTTCCTCGACGGCCCCGAGGTCTCGCTCTTCGCCATCACGGACGGCGTCACCGTCGTACCGCTCCAGCCCGCGCAGGACTTCAAGCGCGCGCTGGACGGCGACGAAGGGCCGAACACCGGCGGCATGGGCGCCTACTCGCCCCTGCCCTGGGCCGACCCGAAGCTGGTCGACGAGGTCATGCAGAGCGTGCTCCAGCCGACCGTCGACGAGCTGCGGCGCCGCGGGACGCCCTTCTCGGGGCTGCTCTACGCGGGCCTGGCGATCACCAGTCGCGGCGTACGCGTCATCGAGTTCAACGCCCGCTTCGGCGACCCCGAGACGCAGGTCGTCCTCGCCCGCCTGAAGACCCCGCTCGCCGGAGTCCTGCTGGCCGCCGCGAACGGCACCCTCGTCGACCTGCCCCCGCTGCGGTGGAACGACGAGGCCGCGGTGACCGTGGTCATCGCCTCGCACAACTATCCGGAGACGCCGCGCACCGGCGACCCCATCGAGGGACTGGACGATGTCGCGGCACAGGATGCCCCGGACGCGTACGTCCTGCACGCGGGGACGAAGCGCGACGGCGACGCCGTGGTCAGCGCGGGCGGCCGTGTGCTCTCCGTGACGGCCGTCGGCACGGATCTGACGGCGGCGCGCGAGCGCGCGTACGCGGCGCTGTCTCGTATCCGCCTCGACGGCTCCCAGCACCGCACGGACATCGCGGCGAAGGCGGCGTCGGAGGCCTGAGCAGGTCCCGACCAGCTTCTGACCAGCTCCTGACCAGGAAGTGCTCAGAAGCCGACCTGAAGTCGCCCGCGCGGCGCCCCGAACGGCTCACAGGCCCCGGATCCGGCACTGGATCCGGGGCCTGACCGTCTTGCAACCGTCATATACCTCTACCCAAAGCCATTCGATCGAGTGACCGCTGGCCCATCCGGCTGACGATGCCCGGCGCCCCAACTAGGGTGCGGCGCAAGCGGTTCAGGTGCCCAGAGCCAAACAGACCACCGGCATTGCGATGTCAGTGGCGGGTGCCACAGTGGGGGAGTGAGCAAATCCATCGGCGGCTGCCGTCCGCCCGCGACCCCGGCCCATGGCCGGGCAGCAGGCGGCGCAGGCAGCAGGGGGTGACATCGGTCGTGTCAGGTACGGGTGTGGAAGTGGGCGTGCAGTCCGCACGTTCCCAGGCGCTCGCCGTGCTGCGCATCCGCAGCAGGGCGGTCGCCGTCGCACTGCTGCCCGCGGCCGTCGCCGTCGTGCTGATGGCGGGCGGGGCCACGGGCCATCTCACCGGCGGGAGTTGGGACGTCGCGCGCGTCGTCGTGACGGTCGTCGCCGCCCTCGTGCTGCTCGCCGCCGTGGGCATCGCGCTCGTGGTCGCGCGCTCCAGGCCCGCCGTCAGCCCGACCGTCCCGATCGCCGAGAGCTCCGCCCCCGATCTGTATCGCCTGGTGCGGGACCTCGCCGACCGCCTCGACGTGCCGGCGCCCTCGGCGATAGCGCTCACCCCGGACTGTGACAGCTGGCTGGAGGACCGCACGCATCCCGCGCACGGCCCGCCCGCGGAGGGCACATCCCAGGCTCCGGCGGAGGGCAATGGCGTACGGGACGGCCGCCCCGCCCCGCGCCGTCAGGCCCCGGTGGCTCCGGTGCTCGTCATCGGCTCCCCGTTCCTGTGGTGGATGCGGGTCGGCGAGCTCCGCGCGGTGCTCGCCCCGGTCGTGGCGGGCACAGGTCCCTCGGCGCATCCCGACATAGCCGCGGCCCGGCGGTTCATCCGCGGGCTCGACGCCGCGGTCGCGGTCACCTCCGCACCGGGGCGCGGTCCGCTCGTGCGCACGGTCCTCGGCGGCGCGGGCTGGGTGACGCGGCTCCTCCTGCGCAGCTGCCGCGGGCATGCCGGTGAGATGGAGCGCGGGGTCGCGGCAGCCGCCGCCGAGCGCGCCCAGGCCGTGGACTACGGAGTGCGGATCGTCGCCCAGGAGCAGGTGGGCCTTGCGTACGCCGGGTGGGACCGGCTCCTGACCAAGGTCGCGCTGCCCGCGTGGCGGATGGGCCGCTGGCCGTCGCGGCTCGACGCGGGCGTCGTCTCCGCCCTCACCGAGCTCTCCCGCAGGGACCGCCTGGCCGAGGGCTTCACGTCCCGCCTGGGCGAGCGCCCCGCCTGTGACCTCCTGGAGGAGCCGGGCTCGGTGGACGAGGCGGCTTCGCTGCTCGCCGCCCGCCTCTTCCACGGCGGCCCCGCCGAGCAGAGCCCGGACTGGGCGCCGGTGGCGTGGCAGGAGTATCCGGACGAGGTCGTCGACCGCAAGTGGCGCATGGACGCCGCCCGCCTCCACCGCGTCCTGGACTCCCTGGGCGTCAGCCACCGCGCCGACAGCGCGGCACCCGGCTCCAAGGGGCCGACGCTCGGCCGCGTACTGGACCACCTGACGGCGGAGAGTGACGGAGCGGCCCGCGCCGGGCACACCGAAGCCGAGGCCGAAGCGGTGGCCGAAGCCGAGGAGATTCTCTACGGCGAGGAGCCGCTCGCGCCCACCGAGGAGCAGCTCGCGCACAGCGATGAGCAGCCCTCGTACGGCGAGGAGCCGCTCGCGTACGGCGAAGACCCCCTGGACCCCGAGGAGTCCACCGACGGCCCCGGCGGACTCCTGGCCGCGGGCCTCAGCGCGGAGATCGCCCGCGAGGAGGCCGCCGCCCCGCCCCGCCCCGCGCCCACGGGACAGGGCCCGGACGACGCGCTCTGGGACGACGGCATGCTGCCCCTTTTCCCGCTCCAGCCACCGCGTACGGGAAGGGAGTTGCTGGCGGACCACGTCACGGCCCTGGTCTGCTGCGCCGCCGTGGACACGGCGGACGCGGCCCCCGGCCTCGACTGGCTCGACGGCCCGTCCCTCCTGATCGACGGCGAGCGCGCGGCGGACCTGACACCGCACGTCCGCAGCCTCGTGGAGGACGGCGACCCCATCCCGCTGCGCGGCTGGCTGGCCCGCCTGGGCGTCCGCCCGGAGAAGCCGGTCCGGCTGGTCTGAGCCGCCCCGGCCACACCCCCTCGCCCCCAACTCCCCGGAACGCTCCCTTCCGTTCTCGTCGATTAGCGACGAACGGTGACGGAGTGCGTGCGTAATGTGATGTGCTGGGATCGACCGCCGGTACGGACATGTCTGCAGCACCACACGGGGACAGAGCGCAGAGCACTTTCGGGGGAGTCGCGAGGGAGGGGTACACACATGGGGTCGGAGCAGATCCGCAGGTGGGAATCGGGCGCCCTGGCGCACGCCGTGACCGACCCCTTCGGGCAAGGGCCGCTGCCCTGGCTCCGAGGCGCCGAGCACTACTTCGACGACACGGGCCACGTCGTCCCCTGGTACGTCGACCACGCCCCGGCCCCCGGCGCGCAGAACATCCCCGCGCCCCGCAACCGCACCCGTACGAACGGCCCGCGCACCGCCGACGACGTGCACGGACAGATCAAGGGCTTCGCCTCCACCGGCGCCGCGGCCCCCGGCGAGGCGATCGACTTCCACGTGACGGTGGACCCGCCCCAGCAGTTCAGCGTCGACATCTACCGCATCGGGCACTACGGCGGGGACGGCGCCAGCAAGATCAGCACCAGCCCCCGCCTCTCCGGCATCGTCCAGCCGCCCCCGCTCACCGCCGACCGCACGGTCTCCTGCCACCACTGGTGGCTCTCCTGGCGGCTGCAGATCCCGAGTTACTGGAGCGTCGGGGCGTACGTGGCGGTGCTCACCACGTTCGACGGATACCGCTCGCACGTGCCGTTCACGGTCCGTGACGACCACCGCGCCGATCTGCTCCTGCTCCTGCCGGACATCACCTGGCAGGCGTACAACCTCTACCCCGAGGACGGCCGCACGGGCGCCAGCCTCTACCACGCGTGGGACGAGACCGGCCGGCTCCTGGGCGAGAGCGAGGCCGCCCACACGGTCTCCTTCGACCGTCCGTACGCGGGCGCGGGCCTGCCCCTGCACGTCGGCCACGCCTACGACTTCATCCGCTGGGCCGAGCGGTACGGCTACGACGTCGCGTACGCCGACACCCGCGACCTGCACGCGGGCCGCATCGATCCGACCCGCTACCGGGGCCTGGTCTTCCCGGGCCACGACGAGTACTGGTCGGCGAACATGCGCCGCACCACGGAGCAGGCCCGCGAGCACGGCACGTCCCTCGTCTTCCTCTCCGCCAACACCATGTACTGGCAAGTGGAGTTGGGCCCTTCGCCGTCCGGCGTCGAGGACCGCCTCCTGACCTGCCGCAAGCGGGGCGGCCCCGGCAGGCCGACCCTCTGGCGGGAGCAGGACAAGGCCGAACAGCAGCTCCTCGGCATCCAGTACGCGGGCCGGGTCCCCGAGCCCGCACCCCTCGTCGTGCGCAACGCCGACCACTGGCTGTGGGAGGCGACCGGCGCGCACGAAGGGGACGAGATCGAGGGCCTGGTCGCGGGCGAGGCCGACCGCTACTTCCCGCGCACCGCGCTCCCGGAGCACGAGGGCCGCATCCTGCTCGCCCACTCTCCGTACGAGGACTCGGACGGCGCCGTGCGCCACCAGGAGTCGTCCCTGTACCGCGCCCCGTCCGGCGCCCTGGTCTTCGCCTCGGGCACCTTCGCCTGGTCCCCGGCGCTCGACCGCCCCGGCCATGTGGACACCCGCGTCCAGCGGGCCACGGCCAACCTCCTGGACCGCATCTGCAAACGGGACTGACGCTCACCGGCATCCCCCTGGCCGCGAGCCCTCTCCCCATGCGGGAGAATCAGCAGCATTCAGTCAGAACCACGGGGAGGAACCGTGTCCGGATTCGTAGAAAAGCCCGAGCCGCTTCAGGTGCCGGGCCTGGTGCATGTGCACACCGGCAAGGTGCGCGACCTGTACCGGAACGAGGCGGGCGACCTCGTGATGGTCGCGAGCGACCGCATGTCCGCCTACGACTGGGTGCTGCCCACGGAGATCCCTGACAAGGGCAGGGTCCTCACGCAGCTCTCCCTGTGGTGGTTCGACCAGCTCGCCGACCTCGTGCCCAACCACGTCATCTCCACCGACGTCCCGGCCGGCGCCCCCGCCGACTGGGAGGGCCGCACCACGGTCTGCAAGGCCCTGGAGATGGTCCCGGTCGAGTGCGTCGCCCGCGGCTACCTGACGGGCTCCGGCCTGGTCGAGTACAACGAATCGCGCACCGTCTGCGGCCTCGCGCTGCCCGACGGCCTGAGCGACGGCTCGGAGCTGCCCGCACCGATCTTCACGCCGGCCACGAAGGCGGCGGTCGGCGAGCACGACGAGAACGTGAGCTACGAGGAAGTGGCCCGCCAGGTGGGCGCGGAGACGGCGGCCCAACTGCGCCAGGCGACCCTCGCGGTCTACGGCCGGGCACGTGACATCGCCCGCGACCGTGGCGTGATCCTCGCCGACACGAAGTTCGAGTTCGGCTTCGACGGCGAGGATCTCGTGATCGCCGACGAGGTCCTGACCCCGGACTCGTCCCGCTTCTGGCCGGCGGACAGCTGGCAGCCGGGCCGCGCGCAGCCGTCGTTCGACAAGCAGTTCGTCCGCGACTGGCTGACCTCGCCGGTCTCCGGCTGGGACCGCAAGAGCGAGCAGCCGCCGCCCCCGCTCCCGCAGGACGTGGTGGACGCCACCCGCGCCAAGTACATCGAGGCGTACGAGCGCCTGACGGGCATGTCCTGGTAGCGGCTGACCCGTAGCGTCAGACGAAAGAACCCCGGTGCCGAGAGGCACCGGGGTTCTTCATGTGGAGCGGACGACCAGGTTCGAACTGGCGACCTCAACCTTGGCAAGGTTGCGCTCTACCAACTGAGCTACGTCCGCGCTGCGCCGAAGCGCGAGGACAACTATACCCAACCTCGCTCGCGTGCGAGACGCACCGCGGCATGACGGTTCTCCGCCCCGGTCTTCGTGACGGCCGACGAGAGGTAGTTGCGGACGGTCCCCTGGGACAGCGCGGCCCGTTCGGCGATCTCCGCGACGGGCGCGCCGTCGGCGGCCAGTTCGAGTACTTCGGCCTCGCGGGCGGTCAGCGGGGAGTCCCCGGCGGAGATCGCGTCGGCGGCCAACTCCGGGTCCACGTAGCGGTTACCGGCGTGAACGGTGCGGATGATCTCGGCGAGGCGCTGCGCGCTCACGGTCTTCGGCACGAAGCCCCGCACCCCCACCGCGAGCGCCCGTTTGAGATGCCCCGGTCTGCCATGACTCGTCACGATCATGGTGCGGCACTGCGGTAGTTCGTCCCGCAGGGATGTGGCCACCATCACACCGTCGGCGCCCGGCATCTCCAGGTCCAGCACGGCCACATCGGGCCGGTGCGCCCGCGCCATGGCGAGCGCCTCGGGTCCTGTGGCCGCCTCGGCGACCACGACGAGATCGTCCTCTAGGGCGAGGAGCGCGGCGAGTGCGCCACGGATGAGGTGCTCGTCGTCGGCGAGCAGCACGCGCAGGCTCACGGCGCCACCTCTTCGGGCTCACGTGCCCCCGTGGCCCGCTTCTGCGGGCGAGGCAGCGGCACCTGCGCGGCGAGGCGGAAGCGCCCGCCCCCGGACGCGAACTCCAGCGTCCCGTCCACCATGTCCAACCGCTCCCGGAGCCCGGCGAGGCCGGACCCCGTGCTCTGGGGGACGACGTCGGGCACACCGTCGTTCTCCACGATCAACGTCGTACGGTCATCGGCGATCGCCAAGGTGATGTCGCACCGCTGCGGATCCCCGTGCCGCAGCACATTGGTGGTCGCCTCGCGCACGACCCACCCCAGCGCCGACTGCACCGAGACCGGCAGCCCGGCGGACGACCCGACCACCCGGCAGTCGATCCCCGCAGCCTCCAGAACGCCTTGCGCACCGGCGAGTTCGACCGCGAGGTCGGCCTCCCGATAGCCCCGCACCACTTCCCGTACCTCCCGCTGCGACTCCTGCGCGATCCGCTGCACCTCGACCATCTGATCGACCGCCTCGGGCCGCCCCCGCCTCGCCAACTGCACCGCCAGCTCGCTCTTCAGCGCGATGACGGCGAGGTTGCGCCCCATCACGTCGTGCAGGTCACGCCCGAACCGCAGCCGCTCCTCGGCCACCGCGAGCCGCGCCTCGACCTCGCGGGCCCGGTCGGCCTCCCACATCACGGCGAGCGTCCAGGCACCGCAGCGCGAGGACAGCAGGGCGACCAGGGCGCCGAAGCCGATCACCAGAGCCGTGCCCGCGAGCCGCCCGTCGTGGACGCCGACCGCGGCGAACCCGGCCACCGTCGCGGCGTCGATCACGGCGAACCGGATGAAGTAGGAGCGGACCGGCACGGCGAAGCCCAGCGACTGTCCGTAGGGCATCACCGCGAACATCGTGGCGATGGCGAGCGTCTCCTCCTTGACCCCGCCCACGGCCTGGAGGGCGATCAGGAGGCCCAGCGCCACGACCAGGAGCGCGAACGACACGGCGAGGTCGCGACGCGGTCGCTCCGCGCGTTTGAGGAAGTGGTCGACGGACCGGCGCAGCGTGCGGTTGACGTGGACGCACTGGAGAACGGCCGCCCCGATCAGCGCGCAGCCGAGGACCAGCGGGAGACTCCCGTGCCGCAGGCCTGCGCCGAGCGGCACCGAAGCCCAGCTGAAGAAGAAGATCCACGGCATGACGTGCCACATGACCATGCTCTGGAACTCGACCTTCTCGATCTTGCTCCGCTCATGCCAGCCGCGCTTCAGCCCCCGCACTCGGCCGCCGACCACGTCAGACCCCTTCCTCAGCGCCGCGGTTCCCAGCGGAACCATCGCCGTACAGCAAACACCGAGACCACGGTCCAGGCCACCGCGAGGGTGGTGGCGCCGAGCACTTCGGATGCCGAGAGGTTCCCGGTCCAGCCGCCCCGCACCAGCTCGATCACCGGCGAGAGCGGAAGGAGTTCGCAGACCGAGGCCAGCTTGTCGGGCATGACCTCGAAGGGGATGAACAGCCCGGATCCGAACATCGAGCCGAACGCCAGCGGCATGGCCATGACCTGTGCGGACTCCACGGACCTGCTGAAACTCGCGGTCACCGCGCCGAGGGCGCTGAACATCACCAGGCCGAGGAGTACTCCGATGACGGCGAGGTGCGGCGCGCTCGGCGCCCCCGCGTCGAGCAGGACGACACAGCCGATCGACAGGACGACGGCCTGGACCACGCCGATGGCGACCGAGGGCAGCGCGGCCCCGGCAAGGATCTCGGGGTCCCGCAGCTCACCGGTGCGCAGCCGCTTGAGCACCAGTTCCTCGCGACGGGCCGCGTAGACGGTGGTCAGCGCCGAGTACACGGCGAAGAGCAGCGAGAAGCCGATGGCGCCGGGCACCACCACGGACCCGACCGAGAGGCCGGTGCCCTTGAGGTCCATGCCGTCCGCGACCTGGTGCAGGCTGAACGGCATCACGACCGGCACGAAGAGCGCCGCGAACAGCGTGCCCTTGCTGCGGCCGAGCAGCGTCAGCTCGGCCCGCGCGAGTGCGGCCATGCGCTTGGCGGGAGTCGTCACCGCTCGCGGGGCCGCCGTCAGGGCGCTCATGCCACCGTCTCCTTTTCCGCGGTGTCGGCCGCGCTCTCGGCATCCCGCGCGATCCGCAGGAACGCCTCCTCCAGCGAAGCCGCCCGCACGTCGAGCCGGCCCAGCGAGACATCGGCGTCCCGCGCCCACAGCAGCAGCCCCGTCGCCGCCCGCTGCAATTCATGCGTACGCAGCCTGACCCGGCCGCCGACCACCTCGTGCTCGCTCACCCCGAGCTCGCCCAGCGGCGGCAGATCCCCGACGAAGTACCCGGTGGGCAGTTCGAAGGAGACCTGTGAGGGCTGTTCGGCCACCACGTCGGCGATCGATCCCTCGGCGGCGATCCGTCCCTCGTGCATGATCGCGAGCCGGTCGGCGAGGCTCTCGGCCTCTTCGAGGTAGTGCGTGGTGAGCAGCACGGTCGTGCCGTTGTCGCGCAGGGCCCGCACCAACTCCCACGTCTCGCGGCGCCCTTCGGCGTCCAGGCCGGTGGTCGGTTCGTCCAGGAACAGGACCTCGGGCTGCCCGATGAGCGCCGTGGCCAGGTCGAGCCTGCGCTTCTCGCCGCCGGACAGCATCTTCACGCGGACGCCGGACCGCTTGCCGAGCCCCACGATCTCCAGGGCCTCGGCGGCAGGCCGGGCCCCGCTGGTGCAGGCCGCCCACATCCGTACGGTCTCCGCGACCGTCAGCTCGGAGGGGAATCCACCCTCCTGGAGCATCACCCCGATCCGGTGGCGCACGGCGCCGCGCTCGGCGTACGGGTCGTGGCCGAGCACCCGCACCCGCCCCCCGGCGGGTGCGGCGAGCCCTTCGAGGAGTTCGACGGTGGAGGTCTTGCCCGCACCGTTCGTTCCGAGCAGCGCGAAGAGCTCACCGCGTCCGACGGAGAACGAGACTCCCCGGACCGCCTCGAAACCGCCCCCGTACACGCGCCGCAGATCGGTCACGTCGATCACTTGGTCAGTCATGACTCAAGCGTCCCCCGGCTCCGGGCGCCCGAGCAGTGCGCGCTGTCACCGGCTCGCATGACAAATGTCAGAAGGCGGTCCGCGGGAGGGAACACACGAAGAAGGCCCCGGTCGCGATGACCGGGGCCTTCTTCTCTGGAGCGAACGACGAGGTTCGAACTCGCGACCTCAACCTTGGCAAGGTTGCGCTCTACCAACTGAGCTACGTTCGCATTGCCTCCGACCAGCTCTCACTGATCGGCGCGAGCACCAGCCTACCGCACTCGAAAGAGTGCCTGACCGGCGGTGCAGAGCGGGTGACAGGAATTGCACACTGCGCCTTCCCCCTGGAAGGGGGATGTTCTACTACTGAACTACACCCGCAAGACTCCGTGAGGTTCGGGCCTTTCGGCCTTGCCCCTCGGCGTGCTCCAGACTTTAGCCGACCTGCGGGGGTGCTGGTCAAGTCGGTTGCCGAGGGGCCCTCCTGGCCGGACGTCGGCCCAGGTCAGTTGGCTGCCTCGAAGGCCTCGTAGACCTTCTTCGGGATGCGGCCGCGCGGCGGCACGTCCATCTGGTGCGAGCGGGCCCAGGCGCGGACGGCCGCCGGGTTCGCGGCCACCGTCGTGTGCTTGAAGACCTTGCCGGACTTCGACTGCTTGCGGGCGGCGTCGAGGTACGGGGCAAGTGCCGTGCGCAGTTTCTTGGCATTGGTTTGATTGAGGTCGATCTCGTACGACTTGCCGTCAAGACCGAAGGCGATCGTCTCCGCCGCATCCCCGCCGTCGATGTCGTCAGAGAGAGTGACTACGACACGCTGCGCCACGAATATCGGTCCCTTCGTGCGGCTCGACCGCGTTGACGTGCGGTGATGCCGACTGTCCGGCTGTTATGGGCACTGTTATGTGCAAAGGATCGGCTAATGCCTTTTCCTTTGTACAGTGCCCGGCATTGCATTGTGAAGCCCGACTAAATCCGCCCGCGTGTCCGGACGCAATGGTGAGGCGTGATCTTTTCCGGGATTTTTCGCGAAGGTGCCCTGTTCGATACACGAGTATGAGCAGGAACGTGACCGTCCTCACGTAGGTTTCTACGAATCTACGCGAGTAGAATTTTTGTGCGGGTAGTCTGAAGGGACCGCTCAGCCAGCACCACAACACCGGGAGTGCCAGTGGCACGCGTCGTAGTCGACGTCATGCTCAAGCCGGAGATCCTCGACCCCCAGGGCCAGGCGGTGCAGCGTGCACTTCCGCGCCTCGGTTTCAAGGGGATCGCCGACGTACGTCAGGGAAAGCGCTTCGAACTCGAGGTGGACGGGCCCGTCGATGACGCTGCCCTCGCCCGTATCCACGAGATGGCGGAAACCTTCCTCGCCAACACCGTGATCGAGGACTTCTTCGTAAAGGTGGAGGAAGAGAAGTGACTGCTCGAATCGGAGTCGTCACTTTCCCCGGAACGCTCGACGACCGCGACACCCAGCGCGCCGTCCGCGTCGCCGGCGCCGAAGCCGTGCCGCTCTGGCACCGGGACAAGGACCTGAAGCAGGTCGACGCCGTGGTGCTTCCCGGCGGATTCTCGTACGGCGACTATCTGCGGGCCGGGGCCATTTCACGGTTTTCGCCCGTCATGGAGTCGGTCATCGAGCAGGCGAAGGCCGGGATGCCGGTTCTCGGTATCTGCAACGGCTTCCAGGTGCTGACCGAGTCGCACCTGCTGCCCGGCGCGATGCTGAAGAACAACCACCTGCACTTCATCTGCCGCGACCAGAAGCTGCGCGTGGAGACGTCCGCCACCGCCTGGACCGCCGATTACACGGCCGGCCAGGAGATCTCCGTACCGCTGAAGAACATCGACGGCCGGTACGTCGCCGATGAGCGGACCCTGGACATGCTGGAGGCCGAGGGGCGGGTCGTCTTCCGCTACTTGGACGTCAATCCCAACGGGTCGCTGCGCGACATCGCCGGTGTCTCGAACGCCGCGGGCAACGTCGTGGGCCTCATGCCGCACCCCGAGCACGCCGTGGAGCCGCTGGTCGGGACCGGTGGCACCGACGGCCTGGGATTCTTCACCTCGATCTTGAAGAAGCTGGTCAACGTCTGATGACTCTGGACACCGTCAAGCACGCCGCAGAGACCCCCGAGGTCAAGCTGCCCTGGGCCGAACTGGGCCTGAAGGAAGACGAGTACGCCCGCGTACGCGAGATCCTGGGCCGCCGTCCCACCGGCGCCGAGCTCGCCATGTACTCCGTCATGTGGTCCGAGCACTGCTCGTACAAGAGCAGCAAGGTCCACCTGCGCCAGTTCGGCGAGAAGGCCCCCGCCAACGACGCGATGCTCGTCGGCATCGGCGAGAACGCCGGTGTCGTGGACGTCGGTCAGGGCTACGCGGTCACCTTCAAGGTCGAGTCGCACAACCACCCCTCGTACGTCGAGCCCTACCAGGGCGCGGCCACCGGTGTCGGCGGCATCGTCCGCGACATCATCGCGATGGGCGCGCGCCCGGTCGCGGTCGTGGACCCGCTGCGGATGGGCGCCGCCGACCACCCCGACACCAGGCGCGTCCTGCCGGGCGTCGTCGCGGGCATCGGCGGCTACGGCAACTGCCTGGGCCTGCCGAACATCGGCGGCGAGCTCGTCTTCGACGCCTGCTACCAGGGCAACCCGCTGGTCAACGCCGGTGCCATCGGCGTCATGCGGCACGAGGACATCCACCTGGCGAAGGCGTCGGGCCCCGGCAACAAGGTCATCCTGTACGGCGCCCGCACGGGCGGCGACGGCATCGGCGGCGCCTCGATCCTGGCGAGCGAGACCTTCGACGACACGAAGCCGTCGAAGCGTCCCGCCGTGCAGGTCGGCGACCCCTTCCAGGAGAAGCTCCTCATCGAGTGCACCCTGGAGGCCTTCGCCGAGAAGCTCGTCGTCGGCATCCAGGACCTGGGCGCCGCCGGACTCTCCTGCGCGACCTCGGAGCTGGCGTCGAACGGCTCCGGCGGCATGCGCGTCGAGCTCGACGACGTACCGCTTCGCGACTCCACGCTCACTCCCGAGGAAATCCTCATGAGTGAGTCGCAGGAGCGCATGTGCGCGGTCGTCGAGCCGGAGAAGGTCGAGCGCTTCCTCGCGATCTGCGAGAAGTGGGACGTCATCGCCACCGTCGTCGGTGAAGTGACGGACGGCGACCGCCTGGAGATCTTCTGGCACGGCGAGAAGATCGTCGACCTCGACCCGCGCACCGTCGCCCACGACGGCCCGGTCTACGAGCGCCCCTACGCGCGCCCGAAGTGGCAGGACGCCCTCCAGGCGGACGACGCCAACAAGCTGGCGCGCCCCGCGGACTCGAAGGAACTGCGCGACCAGGTGCTCGCGGTCGTCGCGTCGCCGAACCAGGCCTCCAAGGCGTGGGTGACGGATCAGTACGACCGCTTCGTGCAGGGCAACACGGTGCTCGCGCAGCCCGAGGACTCCGGCATGGTCCGCATCGACGAGGAGTCCGGCCTCGGTGTCGCCCTCGCCAACGACGGCAACGGCCGCTACTCGAAGCTCGACCCGTACGCGGGTGCGCAGCTCGCCCTCTCGGAGGCGTACCGCAACGTCGCCGCGACCGGCGCACGCCCGCTCGCCGTCTCGGACTGCCTGAACTTCGGTTCGCCCGAGGACCCGGACGTCATGTGGCAGTTCGCCGAGACCACCCGTGGCCTCGCCGACGCCTGCCAGATCCTGGGCACCCCGGTGACCGGCGGCAACGTATCGCTCTACAACCAGACGGGCGAGGCGGCGATCCACCCGACGCCCGTCGTCTCCGTCCTCGGTGTGATCGACGACGTGGCCCGGCGCACGCCGATCGCCTTCGCCGAAGAGGGCCAGCTGCTCTACCTGCTCGGTGACACCACCGAGGAGTTCGGCGGCTCGGCCTGGTCGCAGGTCGTCCACGACCACCTCGGCGGGCTTCCCCCGAAGGTCGACCTGGAGCGGGAGCGGCTGCTCGCCGAGATCCTGATCTCGGGCTCGCGCGACGGCATGATCGACGCGGCGCACGACCTCTCGGACGGTGGCCTCGCGCAGGCCGTCGCCGAGTCCTGCCTCCGTGGCGGGAAGGGCGCGCGCCTGGTCGTCCCGGACGGCCTCGACGCGTTCACGCTCCTGTTCAGCGAGTCGGCGGGCCGCGCGGTCGTGTCCGTCCCCCGCTCCGAGGAGCTGCGCTTCACCGACATGTGCGGGGCGCGCGGCCTGCCCGCGACGCGCATCGGTGTGGTCGACGGCGACGCGGTGGAGCTCCAGGGCGAGTTCACGCTGACGCTCGGCGAGCTCCGCGAGGCGCACGAGGGGACCCTGCCGGGGCTCTTCGCCTGAGCGGCTGGTTCGTACGACGCCGAAGGCCCCGCCCGACTTCAGGTC